>JBOGYW010000006.1:0-45823 GCA_050696815.1 Solirubrobacterales bacterium
GGTCAAGGCCGTCTCCGAGGTGGTCTCACCGCTGTCGGGAGAGATCGTTGAGGTCAACGCGGCGCTGACCGACACGCCGGAGAGCATCAATGACGATCCTTACGGCGCAGGCTGGATGGTCAAGGTGCGCCTCTCGGACACCGGCGAGCTCGAGCAGCTGATGGACGCCGCGACCTACCGCGCGCACGTCGCCGCTGAGGCCTAGCCGCCCGTCCACCTTCTAAGGTTGTCCATAACGCGCCGGGCAAGTGGGCCCGCGGCGCGCTGGTGGACCCCATGCCACCGATGTTGATTTCAGACCGCGGATTTCCCGGACCCGAAAGGCGCTCTTGAGCGTTTACACCTCTGATACCCCTGACGACCGTCGCAAGATGCTCGACGCGATCGGTGCAGCGTCGATCGACGACCTGTTCGCCGACATCCCGCAGAACGTGCGGCTCGGCCGCGAGCTCGACCTGCCGGCCGGAAAGACCGAGTTCGAGGTGTTCGATCAGCTCGCCGCCTTGGCCGACAAGAACATCCACGCCGACCGCGAGATCAGTTTCCTCGGCGGCGGCATGTACGACCACTACGTGCCTTCGTTGATCGACTCGATCATCACGCGTAGCGAGTTCCTTACGCCGTACACGCCGTACCAGCCCGAGGTCAGCCAAGGTGGTCTGCAGGTGATGTTCGAGTACCAGACCGCGATCGCCGAACTCACCGGGCTGGATGTTTCAAACGCGTCCGTCTACGAGGGCCCGAGCGCGATGGCCGCGGCCGGCTACCTCGCACGGCTCGAGAACGGGCGGGGCAAGTTCGTCGTCTCGACGGCAGTCAACCCGCAGCACCGCCAGACTTTGAAGACCAACGCCTACGGCTACGGCGCCGAGGTCGTGGAGGTCGCGGCGACCGACGGCCTGACCGACCCCGCCGTGCTTGCCGAGGCGATCGACGACGACACAGCCGCCGTCTTCGTACAGAACCCCAACTTCTTCGGCAGCATCGAGGATCTCACGGCGCTGACCGAGGCCGCGCATGCGCACGGCGCGCTGATCGTCTGTGTTGCGGACCCGCTCACTCTGGGCGTGCTCGCGCCGCCCGGCGACTTCGGCGTCGACATCTGCGTCGGCGAGGGCCAGACGCTCGGCAACCGACTCGACTTCGGCGGCCCGTCGTTCGGCTTCTTCGCCGCCACCCAGAAGCTGATCCGGCGCATGCCAGGCCGGATCGCCGGCGAGACCGTCGACGTGGACGGCCGTAGGGGCTGGGTGCTGACGCTTCAGACCCGCGAGCAGCACATCCGCCGCGAGAAGGCGACGAGCAACATCTGCACCAGCCAGGCGCTCAACGCCCTGGCCGGCGTGATCTATCTCAGCTGGCTGGGCCGCCGCGGCATCGTCGAGCTCGGTGAGCTGATGCTCAAGCGCACCGCTTACGCGCGCGAGCAGCTTGCCGCCGTCGAAGGCGTCGACCTGCTGTTCGACGCAGCGGTCTTCCGCGAGTTCGCGATCAAGGTCGATGCGCCGGTGCGCGCGGTGCTGGACCAGCTTGCGCTCGACGGCATCAACGGCGGCTACCCGCTCGGCCTCGACTACCCCGAGTACGAAGACGGCATTCTGCTGGCGATCACCGAGAAGCGCTCAAAAGAACAGATCGATCTGCTCGCCAAGAGCTTGGCCAGCGCGGTCTCTGCCAGCAGTCATGTGGGGGCAGAGGCATGACCGTGAACGTCACCGAAACGCCGATGCAGGCCGAAAAGGCGACGACGATCTTCGAGAAGTCGAAGCCGGGCCGGCGCGCGGCGACTCTGCCGGCACTCGACGTGCCCGACCGTGAAGTCTCCGAGCTGTTGCCGGCCTCTGCGATCAGGAAGGCGCCGCCGCGCCTGCCGGAGATCGCCGAGCCGGAGATCGTGCGCCACTACAACAAGCTTTCGCGCCGCAACTTCGACCTCGACAGCGGCTTCTACCCGCTCGGCTCGTGCACGATGAAGCACAACCCGAAGCTGCACGAACGCGCGGCCAGCCTGCCCGGCTTCAGCCGCCTGCACCCGCTGCAGAACAGCGAACGCGCCCAGGGCGCGCTGGAGCTGATGTACGACCTCGAAGCAGCGCTTTCGGAGATCACAGGCCTGCCGCACGTGTCGCTGCAACCCAGCGCCGGTTCACACGGCGAGCTCGCGGGTCTGCTCCTGACCAAGGCCTACCACGAGGACCGCGGCGAGACACGCACAAAGGTGCTTGCGCCCGACACCAGTCACGGCACGAACCCGGCAACGGTGACGATGTCCGGCTACGAGACCGTCAAGGTCGCGACCAACGCACGCGGCGGCGTCGACCTGGACGACCTACGGGCGAAGGCGACGACCGACGTCGCCTGCCTCATGCTCACGAATCCGAACACGCTCGGCCTGTTCGACGAGAACATCGAAGAGATTGCGAAGATCCTGCACGATGTCGGCGCCACGCTCTACTACGACGGGGCGAATCTCAATGCGGTCATGGGCATCTCTCGCCCTGGCGACATGGGGTTTGACATCGTCCATATGAATCTCCATAAGTCGTTCACTCAGCCGCACGGCGGCGGCGGTCCGGGAAGCGGTCCGATCGCCGTGAGCGACCGGATCGCCCCATATCTACCCATGCCGCGGATTGTCAAAACCGACGGCCGCTTCGCTTACGACTTCGACCAGCCCAAGAGCATCGGCCGCCTGCGCGGCTTCCAGGGCAACTTCGGTGTCTTCGTGCGCAGCTACGCGTACATCCTTTCGCTCGGCGCCGAGGGCCTCAAAGCGGCCAGCGAGACGGCCGTGCTGAACGCCAACTACATGCTTGAGAAGGGCAAGCAGAGCCCACGCGTCGCCAAGTACCTGCCGGTCGAGTTCGACCGCACGGCCAAGCACGAGTACGTGCTGAGCGCCGCAGAGGCGAAGAAGCAGCTCGACGTGCGGGCGACCGACATCGCCAAGCGGCTGCTCGACTACGGCTATCACCCGCCGACGATCTACTTCCCGCTGCTGGTCGACGAGGCGATGATGATTGAGCCGACCGAGACAGAGACGATGGAGACGCTCGACGGCTTCGTCGACGCGCTCGAACAGATCCTCGAAGAGGCCGAAAACGACGCGTCCTTCGTGCAGAACGCGCCGTACACGACGCCGGTCCGGCGACTCGACGAGGCTGCGGCCGCCCGCAACCCCGTCGTCAAGCAGGATCTCGACGCACTCGCCTAGCGGGCTCCGCAGCCGAGTGCGGCGCGGTAGTCCTTGCTGACGTCGCGGCTGATGTTGCGGCCGAACACCATCGTGCCACCGTTGCTGAGCGCCTCGATGTACACCGAGCCGTAGTACGAGAGCTCTGCGTTCGGCAGCTTTCTGGGCTTGTTGTACTTCCAGGTCTTGTATCCGGCCAGCTGGGCTACGATGTACCGCATCGTGGCCTTGTCGCTTTGTTTACGGGCGTCAAGCCAGTCGCCGATCCATGCGCACTCGGTGCCCATGATCAGGCGCAGCGCCAGGGCGCCCTTTGACGATGCGTCGACGTTGTGCATCACCGAAGCCGTGGTGAATCCCGTCGGGGTCGGAACGTCGGCCATGATCTCCTGCGTGGCGTCCGGGATCTCGCCGGGCAGTAGGTAAGACGCAGGCAGCGCACTCAGCCACTGCTCGCTCGTCACCGGCCGCACTTGCTTGAGCAGAGCTGCAAACCTGGCGACCTGAGCCTTGCTGACGTGGCCGGCGAGCGAGGTTTCGAAGCGCATCCCGTGTTGCTTGGTACGCCACAGCGCGGAGAAACTGGTGTAGTTCGGCCCACCGATCGCCTTCGGGTTGTCGTAGAAGACCTGTGCACGGTGGCCGTCGCCGGTCACCATCGAAGCGTGCCCGGCGTAAACGGAGCGGTCCTTCACGTAGATCCGGTGATACCTGGGCGGCACCCAGAAGATTCCCGATTCACGCTTGTCGCGCGTGCGCTTGAACTGCATCTCACCGCTGTCGTTGCCCGGCCCGTACTGATCGAAGTACGTCATCTCCCAGCCGGGTACTTGGAACAGCAACTCAGGCGTCTGCCGCGCGAGGGCGAGGTCGGCGGCCGCCCAGGCGGAGCCGCCCTGGCTCTCGCCATCCGTGAACGAAGACGCAACGACTACCGCCACGAGCGCGCAACAGGCGACGGCAATCACGAGGGCGGCGCGGCGGGCGGTGAAGAGCGGCTTCTGCGCGGACTCGGTCGCGGGACGGTGGAGCGCGACGAGGTCGTCGCGCAGCGCGGTCATCGCGGCCGCGACGCCGTGGTCGCGGGCAAGGGCGTTCACCGCCGCAGAATTCAGCGGATTTGCAGGGCTTTTCATCGTGTCGGCTCCTCACTGGGGACGGTCGTTGCAAGTTCGGGCGCGCGCTCCAGGGCGTCGGCGAAGCGCTTTCGCGCGCGATGTAGTCGCGTACGGGCGGTGGCTCGGCCGATGCCGAGGACGCCGGCGATCTCGTGTGGTTTCAACTCTTCCCAGGCGCTGAGCGCGAGGATCTCGCGCTCTTCGGGGCCGAGCGAATCCATCGCGGCGCGCACCTCGCCCGACAGCTCTCCGAGCGTGTGCTCGTGGCGATTGACGGCGGAGGACAGCTCGGTCGCAAGCGATTCCACGAGCGAATCGCGCCGGCGCGTCGAACGGCGGGCGTTGGCGATCGACTTGTGCGCGGTCGAGTACAGCCACCAGCGAGCGGCGTCGCCGGCGGGCACGTCATCGAGCCGGCGCCAGGCGACAGCGAACACGTCGGCGATCGCGTCGGCCGCGTCCTCCGGCGAATCGCAGCGCCGCAGCGCGTAACCGAGCACCGCTGCATGGTGATCTTCAAACAGGCGCTCGAAGCGCGCGGTGTCGTTGCGGGGTTGCATGTATCCAGTAAGTGTCCGGCGAGCGCGAAACTGTTTCATAAGTCGAGGCCGCCGCGCTCACTAGGATCGCCCGCAATGAAAATCTTTTCCGGAATCCAGCCGACCGGCCGCAAGCACCTGGGCAACTACATCGGCGCGATCGCCCAGTACGTCGATCTACAGGCGCAGGGCGATCCTGCGATCTACTGCGTCGTCGACCTGCACGCCACGACCGTCAAGTACGACCCCGCGGCGCTGCGCGAGAACCTCTACGACACGACGGCGATCCTGCTTGCCAGCGGCCTCGCACCGGAGAAGTGCATCCTCTTTCGCCAGAGTGACGTGCACGAGCACACTGAGCTCACTTGGATGCTCGGCGCGGCGGCGACGAGCCACGGCGACCTCAACCGGATGACGCAGTTCAAGGAGAAGTCCGGCAAACAGCGTGAGCTGGTCAGTGCCGGGCTCTTCTACTACCCGGTGCTGATGGCCGCCGACATCCTCGCCTACAACACCGACCTCGTGCCGGTCGGCGACGATCAGCGCCAGCATCTCGAACTGGCGCGTCAGATCGCGACCAACTTCAACAACCGCTTCGGCGACACCTTCACCGTGCCCGAGTGGCGGATCCCGGAGGTCGGCGCGCGGATCATGGACCTCAAGTTCCCCGAGAACAAGATGTCGACCACGAGCGAGAACCCGCCCGGCACGGTGTACGTGCTCGACGAGCCGAAGGCGATCGAGAAGAAGTTCAAATCGGCGACGACCGACAGCGGCAGCGAGGTGCGCCGCGACGATGAAAAGCCGGGAATCTCGAACCTGATCGAGATCTACGCCGTCGTCAGTGGCAAGACGATGGATGCGGTCGAGGCCGAGTTCGAGGGCTCCCAGTACGGCGGCTTCAAGCAGGCCGTGGCCGACGCCGTGATCGAGTATTTGCGCCCTGTGCAGGAGAAATACACGGAGCTGCGGGCCGACGAGGCCGGCCTGGAGGCAGTGCTCGCCACGGGAGCCGAAAAGGCTTCGGCAATCGCCGGCCCGATCATCGCCAATGCACGCGACAAGATGGGTCTTGGGCGGCCTGTAGCCTGACTTTCGTGAGCCAACTGACGCACGAAGCCGACCTCCAAACCGAGGCCGACGCGATCGAGCGCGCCGAGATCCACGTGCGCGCCGGCGGCGACGGGACCCCGCGCTTCGACGCGCTGCAACTGGACCTCGAAGTCTTCCACGGCCCGTTCGACCTGCTCCTCGAGCTGGTGATGCGCGAAGAGATCGACCTGCTCGAGGTGGACCTCGCGCAGATCGTGCTCGGCTACGTAGACCTTTTGGAGACGCGCGGTGAGATCGAGCTCGAGCCGGTAACGGAGTTCGTGGTGTTGATCGCGGCGCTACTGGAGCTGAAGAGCCGGATGATGCTGCCGCGCGACGAGGAGGACGGCCCCTTCGAGCTCGACCTCAACGCCGAGGACGCCGCCGAGGAACTGCTGGCGCGGATGCTCGAGTACCACCGCTACAACAAGCTCGCCGGCTGGCTGCGCGACCGCTACCACGCCGAACTGCCGTTCCGCTACCGCAGCGCGCCGCTGCCGCGCAATCTACGCACGGTCAGCTACGAGAACGTCGGCCAGGTCTACAACGCCGACAAGCTCGCGAGCGCGATTGGCGATCTGCTGCGCGAGCCCGAGCAGATGGAGATCCCGCACCTGCGGCTGCACCGCGCCACGCTGGAACAGCGGCTCGGACACCTGCGCACGCTGCTGCGGCGCGCCACCAGCTTCGACTTCGATGAGGCCGTCGAAGGCGCCGATCGTCTTACCGAGGCGCTGACGATCTGGGCGCTGCTGGAGCTGTACAAGCTCGGCGAGGCCGACTGGCAGCAATCAGAGAGTTTTGGACCGATTCAGGTGAACGCGACGGAGCGGAAGGCCGCGGCATGAGTGAGATCGAGATCACAGAAAGCGTCGAAGAGCGCCCCGCGGCGCCAGAGCCGACCGACGGCGTCCCCGAGACCCATCGCCTGGCACTGCCGGCAAAGGTCGAGGCGCTGCTGTTCCTTTCTCCGGAGCCGCTGACGGTCGCTCAGCTCGTCGAGGCATGCGAGTCCTCCGAATCGAAGATCGAACAGGCCTTGAGCGCAATCGAAGAGGACTGCGCCGAGGGCGGGCGGGGGATCGTGCTGCGCAAGATCTCAGGCGGGTACACCTTGGCCAGCGCTCCGGGCTCCGACGCCGCTGCGCGCCGCCTGTTCGCGAAGCCGCGCACTCCGCCGCTCACGCAGGCGCAGGCCGAGTGCCTGGCGATCATCGCCTACCTGCAGCCGGTCTCGCGTCCCGAAATCGCGCGAATCCGCGGTGTCAGCAGCGAGTCGGCTTTGGCGACCCTGCTCGAGCGCGGTCTGGTGGCCGACGCCGGCCGGTCGAAGTTCGGCGCGGTGATCTTTCGTACCACTGAACTGTTCGACAAGCTGTTCGGCCTCGAAGGCCTTGACGCGCTACCCGACGTGGCCGCTTTCGACCCATCGCCCGACGACGAGCGCGAGCTGCGTGAACGTCTGCTGAAGGCCGGCGAACGGCGCGAAGCGACCCTGCCGCAGTCCGTTTAGAACCCGCTTCGGGACTGGGATCCTGCCGCAACACCCCGCTGCGCTGGGGTAAGTGCCAGCCCCATCGAACAAACGTCCAAGTTACCTAGTTGTAGCTATTTATGACAACCCTTGTCCGCCGATACAAACGGTGGATGATTCGGGATTTGAACTCTTCACTGAGTACGGATTTCGAGCTTTGAATGTCGCCGGCGCGACTGCGAGTGAATGAGCCAGGATGCCGTTCATGCAAGTCGCGCCCCGGCACCTCCCCCAGAGTTTTCAAAGCTGACTTAGTCTCCGCCGGCATGAAGCCGGCAAACCCCCCGGGGACAAGTCGATAGGCAATTGGGCCCCGGTTGGACTAGCCGGGGCCCTTTTGCGTTCTGAATCTCTAGGCGACCGGATCGCTCTCGGCAACGGCGACTTTCTGTGCCGCGTCGGCAACGAGCTGGCCGCAGGCGGCGGCGATGTCCTGGCCGCGCGTCAACCGCACCGTCGCCGGCACGCCCGAGCTCTGCAAAATGTCGCGGAACCTGCCGATCGTCGTGCGACCGGAGCCTTCGTAGCCGGTTCCGGTCGGGTTGTAGGGGATCAAGTTGACCTTGAACGCTCCGTGCGGCGTCAGCGCCTTGGCGAGCTGCCGCGCGTGCTTCGTGTGATCGTTGACGCCGGCCAGCATCACGTATTCGATGAAGACCTTGCGGTTGTTCTCGCGGTAGTGCGTGCGGCAGGCTTCGAGCACGTCTTCCAGCGGGTAGCGGTCGTTGACCTCCATGATCTGCGAGCGCAGTTCAGGGTCGGCGGCGTGCAGCGAGAGTGCAAGACGAATCGGCCGTGGCTGTCTGTTGAACTGCTCGATGCCCGGCAGCCAGCCGACGGTGCTGACCGTCGTGCGGCGGTTCGTGATGCCGATGTCCGGCAGTTTCTCGCACGACTCGAGCACGTTGTCGAGGTTCATCATCGGCTCGCCCATTCCCATGAAGACGAGATGGTCGACCGGCTCAATGCGCCGAAAGTGCAGCACCTGGTCGAGGATCTCGGAAGCAGTGAGGTTTCGGCCGAACGCCATCGTGCCGGTCGCGCAGAACGTGCAGGTGAGCGGGCAGCCGGACTGGCTGGAGACGCAGATCGAGCGGCGTCCGTCGCGGTAACGCATCATCACTGCCTCGACCGGGCGGCCGTCTGGTGTGTGGAAAAGGGCCTTGATCGTGCCGTCGCGCGACTCGGCTTGATCGATCAGCTCAAGCGTGCTGAACGGGACGCGCTCGGCGAGCTCGTCGCGGAGTGGCGCGGGCAGGTTCGTCATCTCGTCGTAGCCGGCGACGCCGCGCGCGGCCCACTCCCAGACCTGGCCCGCGCGGTAGGCGGGCTGGTCGAGATCAGCGAGGGTGCTTTCGAGCAATTGAGCATCCATACGCAAGGAACGTTACGCGGATACTTCAGAACCATGGCGCGGGTGACGATCTTTGGGTATGCCTTGGGCGCTGTCTATCGCTCTGCTGTGGTTCGGCGCCGACGCGATCGCGCGTAGCCGTGGGCAGGCGCTGCTTCCCGACAACTGGATCAAGCTGGTCGGGGCGATCTGTGTGATCGGGCTTCTGTACACCGGCGTGCATTACCTCGACGACGCGCGGCGATACCACCAGACCGCCGATCAGTTGACGCAGCGTGTGGCCGCGAGCGGCGCGGACTCGGCTCCGGATACGACCGTTTATCCGCATATGCCTGAGGGGTGCCACGGCCAGCAGATCAGGCCGGGAGAGGTGACCGACCCGCGTGTGCGACCGCCGTGCATGGCGCCGCCCGACGTTCCGCCCGACGCATGGGCATCGAGCGATGGCCGTCGCACGATCGTGCCGACTACGACGACCTCCTCGGCCGAACCGTTCTACGACCCAGACGCGTTTTGGCGTGGCCGCGGGCTGGCGGGATTGATCTTGGTGCTGGCCGGTATCGCGCTGGCGCTCGCAACTCTGGGTGAGCGCTGGCTGCAGGAGGACAAGTGGCGGGCAGCGATTCCTGGCACCGCATTCGCTTTGCTGGTTGTCATTCAACAAGCATTTAGCGAGGCGTTTCTCGGCGGAGGAACGTCCGATTTCCTGGCGATGACGGCTCTGATCGCGTTTCTCTCGCTTCCGTTCCTGGCGTACCTGATCCGCGACGACGTCGTAGTCGATTCGGTGCAGCCGGTTGCCACGACGGCGGTTGCCGGCGGACCGGCGTTCGTTGGACCGGAGGAGGCGACCTCGACGAAGTGGGCGTGGATGATCGGCGCGGCCGGAGCGCTCGTCACGATTCTGCCGCTCTACATCGGTCTCACAGGCATCTTCTGGCGCGGACCGGACGAGCTCATCGGCGCAGAGAAATACCCCGAGTTCTTCAAGACGGTCACGCTCGTCGTCGTCGCGACGCTTGTCGGCTGGTTGACACTGCCGCGACTCCTCGCCAAACACAAGGGAGCCATGGGCTTGGTGGTCGCGTTGCTCGTCACCTCGACATTCGTGTGCACTTTTCTGCTGGTCGTCTCGAACATCCAATCCGACTAGCCGCGGCACAAAAGTACGCTTCCGGGCAAGATGCGTCTCGGAAAATACATCGCCCACGCCGGAGTGGCCTCGCGCCGCGCCGCTGAACAGCTCGTTTTCGACGGTCGAGTGACCGTTGACGGCGACACCGTTACCGATCCCGCGCGCGACGTTTCGGAGCGCAATGAGATCACCGTTGACGGCGACCCGATCGCGGCCGAGCAGACCGTCGTCTACGCCGTGAACAAGCCGCTCGGCGTGATCAGCACGGCCGACGACCCCGAGGGTCGCCGCACCGTCGTGGACCTTGTCGGCAACGAGAAGCGGCTCTACCCGGTCGGCCGGCTCGACGCCAACAGCAGCGGTCTGATGCTGGTGACGAACGACGGCGAGCTCGCCAACAAGCTCAGCCACCCGCGCTACGGCGTGCCCAAGCGTTACCGCGTACGCGTGCGCCGCGGCGCGCCGATCGGCCGCGACGAGCTGGAGCGGCTTGCGCGCGGCGTTGAACTCGAGGACGGCATGACGGCGCGGGCAGAGGTGACGAAGACCGGCCAGCGCGAGTTCGAGATCGTGATCCGTGAGGGGCGCAACCACCAGATCCGCCGAATGTGCGAAGCGATCGGCCGCGACGTCGGCGAACTGCAGCGCACCGAGTTCGGCTCGCTCGAACTCGGACGCCTCAAAGAGGGCACGGCGCGTCGGTTGTCGCCCGAGGAGATCAAGACGCTTTGGCAGAATGTCGCGGACCAGCCGACGAAGAAGCCGCGCAGACCGCGCGGCAATGCACGCGCCGGCCGCGGAAAGACCCGATGAACGAAGACGCCGACACCAACGACGGACAGGCTGCCTGGAACGGCACGCCGCGCCTCTTCGCGCTACGCGGCGCCACTACGGTCAAGGCCAACGATGCCGGTCAGGTCGTCGAGGCGACCGAAGAGCTGTTGGTCGAGATACTCAAGCGCAACGATCTCGCACCGGCCGCGCTCGTCAGCTGCATCTTCACCTGCACCGGCGACCTCGACGCCGAGTTTCCCGCCGTCGCCGCGCGCAAGATCGGCCTCAACCAGGTACCGCTGCTGTGCGCGCGCGAGCTGAACGTGCCCAGCTCGCTGCCGTTGGCGATCCGCATCCTTTTGCACTACTACGCGCCGGCCGATCACATGTCGAAGCACGTCTACCTGCGCGACGCGGTCACGCTGCGGGCCGACCTCACGGCAGCGCAGTAGACGTGCCGCTGAAGATCAACAAGACGATCGCCGGGATCCCGGTGTACCCGCAGGCGAGTACTTACGCCTTCGGCGGGCCGCTTGCGAAGCTCGCGAGCAACGAGTCGCCGTTTGCGCCGCACCCGGCAGTCGCCGAGGCGATCACCGCGGCCGGCCGCAACGTCAACCGCTATCCCGACCCTTCGGGCCAGGCGCTGCGCGAGGCGATCGCGCACAAGTACGAAATGGCCGTCGAACAGGTCGTCCTGGGCAACGGCTCGTGCGAGATCCTGCTCGCGGGTGCACAGGTGTTGCTTGAGCCGGGGGCGGAGCTGGTGTACGCGTGGCCCTCGTTCAGCATGTACCCGCACCTTGCGGCGATGACCGGCGCAAAGGCGATCGAGGTGCCGCTGACGGCCGACCACAAGCACGATCTGCCGGCGATGCTCGCCGCGATCACCGAGCGGACGAAGATGGTGTTGATCTGCAACCCGAACAACCCGACTGCGACCTTCGTGGACCACCACCAGGTGATCGAGTTCGTCCGCGCAGTGCCCAGCGACGTCTGCGTCGTGATCGACGAGGCGTACATCGAGTTCGTCAAGGACGCCGTGCGCGACAAGCTGCTGCCGCTGGCGATCGACCACGACAACGTCGTGATCACGCGCACCTTCGCGAAGATCTATGGACTCGCCGGACTGCGCGTGGGCTACGGCTTCGCCTCGCCGGAGTTCAAGGGCGCGGTCGACCTGGTGCGCCAGCCGTTCAGCATCAATCTCGTCGCGCAGGCGGCCGCGACCGAGGCGCTCAAGCACCCCGACGACGTCGTAGAACGCGTGCAGACGACGCTCGCCGAGCGCCAGTGGGTCGAGACCGAGGTGCTTGAGCTGGGGCTGCAGACGGCGGCTACGGAGACGAACTTCTCATGGATCGACCTCGGCGCGAACGATGAAGACGCGGTCGTCGACGGCCTTGCCAAAGACGGGATCATCGTGCGCGCCGGTAGTGCCCTGGGCGCCGAGGGATTTATCCGCGTGAGCTATGGCGAGCACCCGGAGAACGAGCGCTTCGTGACGGCGCTGGCAAAACTTGTCGCCTGACGGTTGAACTTTCGTTCGCAGGCGCGTACTCTTTTCACAGTGTGTTGACGGGATTTGCCCGCTGACGCCGTATTTTCACCAAAGAAGTTTGCAGTCAAGAACTTTGGTGCGGCCGAACCGCCCCCGGCGCCGACCGAGATAGTCCATCCAAGAAAACTGAACAGGTAGGGCAACACAAAATGATGATCGTCATGAAAGAAGGCGCAACCGCTGAGCAGATTCAGGGTGTTGTGGACCGCATTGAGAGGGCCGGTGCAACCGCTCACATCTCAGAGGGTCAATTTGTGACCGTCATCGGAGCCGTCGGCGACGCCGACAGCCAGGTGCACGACGCCGGCCTGGAGCTGGCGGACGGCGTCGACCACGTCGTGCCGATCATGAAGCCGTACAAGCTATCGAGCCTGCAGTTCAAGAAGGGCGAGCGCACGACGATCGACATCCAGGGACGCAAGCTGGGCGGCGGCACCTTCGCGCTGATCGCCGGACCTTGCACCGTCGAGAGCCGCGATCAGGTTTTCACCAGCGCCCAGCAGTGCAAAGACGCCGGCGTGCCGTTCTTCCGCGGCGGCGCCTACAAGCCGCGCACCAGCCCGTACTCGTTCCAGGGCCTCGGCGTCGAGGGCCTGCGCATCCTCAAAGAGGCGAAGGAAGAGTTCGGCATGCCGATCGTCACAGAGTTGATGGACGTTCGCGACGTGGAACACGTCGTCGACGCCGCCGATGTGATTCAGGTCGGCGCCCGCAACATGCAGAACTACAACCTGCTGACCGAGATCGGCCGCTCCGGCGTGCCTGCGCTGCTCAAGCGCGGCCTCTCGAGCACGATCGAAGACCTGCTGATGGCCTCCGAGTACATCCTCAAGGAAGGCAATCAGGACGTGATGCTCTGCGAGCGCGGAATCCGCACGTTTGAGCCGGGCTACCGCTTCACGCTGGACCTGCTCGCCGTGCCGGTGCTGCAGCAGCTGACGCACCTGCCGATCGTGGTCGACCCGTCGCACGCCGCCGGCCGCCGCGACCTCGTGCTTTCGATGTCACTGGCCGCCGCAGCCGCGGGCGCCGATGGGATCATCGTCGAGACCCACCCGGACCCGGAGAACGCGATCTGTGACGGCCCGCAGGCGATCGTCGGCAGCGAATTCGCCGACTACGCCGAGCAGGTCAATCGCATAGCCGAGCTGGTCGGCAAGACGGCCGAGGTCATTGCGGCATAGGATCGCGGGAACGATGTTCGTTCGCGCCTGCAAATTGATTGGAATCGCAGCTGCGCTGGGGCTTTTGGCCGCCGCGCCGGCGAGCGCGGCCGTGCGCTACGCCAGCCCGACCGGTGTGGCGTCGCCGAGTTGCCTGATCTCTGCACCGTGTGACATCGCCACGGCGATCAACGGCGTGGTTTTTCCGAACCCAGATGAGGTCGTTGTCCTACCTGGTGACTACGGCTCGCCTGCCGCGCCGATCACGACGTATCTGATCTCCACGAGCGTGACGAAGATCGCGGGGACGCAGGGGCTGGCCCGCCCGCGGCTGTTCTTCGGCGGCGCCGGAGGAATCGCGATTTACAACAACGGCACGCTGTCAAACCTTTCGATCAGCTCCACCTCGCCAACGGCGTATCCGCTGCACATTTACCTCTCGTACGTAGATCACGTATACGTGCACGCGACGGCGTACAACGCCTGCAACTTCACCTACGACTCGACGATCACGGACTCGGCGTGTGTCACTGACGCTCTGGGCAAAACCGCGATCAACTGGCAGCAGGGCTTCGACAGCCCGATGCTTTCGAAGCCGATACTGCGAAACGTCACTGCGGTTGCGACCGGCGTGGGCGGAGTCGGCATGCGAGTCGATTCGACGATCGGCCCCACCCTCGCCGAACCGGCCGTGATCAACTCGATCATCCGCGGCAACGGCGGCGGCGATGTGGTCGCGATCGCGCCGGCTGCGGCGGGTTCGCACACGCACGTCACGCTCGACCATTCGAACTACGCGACCGCTGCTCTCGGTCCCAATGACACGACGATCACACCTCCTGGCAGCGGCACCAACCAGACCGCGGCGCCGCAGTTCGTGAACCCTGCCGGCGCCGACTACCACCAGCTGCTCGGCTCGCCGACGATCGACGCCGGTGTCAACGATGCGGCGAACGGCGCAGCAGACCTCGACATGACCGCGCGGACCAAGGGCCTGAGCACGGACATCGGCGCCTACGAGTTCGATCCCGTCGCGATCAATCTGTCGAAGCTGAAGTTTGCGCACCCGACCTTCCGTGCCGCCGGCAAGGGAGCGAGCGCTACGCACATCAAGACCGCGAAGCGCACGCCGACCGGGTCGACGGTGAGCTTCTTCTCCGATCTCGCGAACAATGTGACCTTCACGGTCGAGCAACGCACGACCGGCCGCAAGGTCGGTAAGTCCTGCCAGAAACGCTCGCGCGACAACGTCGGGCGCAAACACTGCACGCGCTATGCCGTGCTGCACGGCTCGTTCACGATCGCAGCCGCGGGCAAGACGAAATTCACCTTCAGCGGCCGGATCGGCACGACGAAGCTACGCAAACTGAAGCCGGGCGCCTACCGCCTGCGCGCGACGCCCTCCAGTGCAGGATCGACCGGCAAATCAGTCACCAAGAAGTTCCGGATCGTTCACTAAGTACGCTCTGCGCCATGCATGCGGAGCAGTCAGCGGCCCCGAAGATCGCGATCATCGGCGTGGGGTTGATCGGTGGCTCCGTCGGGCTCGCTGCTCGCGAGAAACTTGAAGGAATCGAGCAGATCGTCGGATTTGACCCGACACCGGGTGTGCTCGACGAGGCGCTGAACGCCGGGGCGATCACCGCCGCGGCCGGATCGTTGGAAGAAGCCGCGGCGAGCGCCGACCTCGTGTTGCTCGCCAGCCCCGTCGCGACGCTCGTCGACAACGCGCACGTAGCTCTGAACGCGGCGCCGGCGGACGCCGTCGTCACCGATGTCGGATCGACCAAGCGCCAGATCGTCGCGGCGATCAACGAGCCACGATTCATCGGCGGCCACCCGATCGCCGGTGCGGAGACCTCCGGCGTCGAGCATGCGCGTGCCGACCTGTTCGAGGGCTCGACTTGGTTCGTCACGCCGACCGACAACACCATTGGAACCGGTCTCGAGCGGCTGATGCGCTTCATCAACTCGCTCGGAGCGCAGCCGCATGCCGTAGATCCGGAGTCACACGACAAACTGCTCGCCGAAATCAGCCACCTGCCGCATGTGCTCGCCAATGCGCTCGTCACCCAGGCGGCCGGCTCGCTGCGTGCCGACGAAGGCAACGTCAACGTTGTTGGGCCCAGCTTCCGCGATGCCACCCGCGTCGCCGGGGCCAACTCCGCGATCTGGCGCGACATCTACCTCTCAAACCACGACGCGCTGGTGCCGGCGATCGACTCGGTGATCGCCCGCCTCGGCGAGTTCCGTGACGCGCTGGAAGCGCGCGACGGCGAAGAAATCGTTCGTCTGAACGAGACGGCGAAGGCCGACCGGCAGTCGCTGCTGGAGCGCGAGCTGGTGGGCGACGAGGTCTACGAGCTGCGCGTCTCCGTGCCGAACCAGCCCGGCGTGCTGGCGAACATCACGTTGGCGCTCGGCAAGGCGGGCGTGAACATCGTCGACATCTCGCTCGACCCGGCCGCCGACATGCGCAGCGGCGCGATCAGCTTCTGGGTTTCGGGCGAAGAAGCCGCGCAGAAGACCGAGGATCTGATCACCGAACTCGGCTTCCCGGTCGCGCGCGCCTAGGGCGCGCCTGTCCTCAGGGCATAATCACCGGCTGATGCCAACGTTCTTCGCTCCATCCGGGCCACTGAAAGGCCGTATCCGGCCGCCGGCCGACAAGTCGATCTCGCACCGTGCGGCGCTGATCGCCGGCATGTGCGACGCGCCGGTGACGATCCGCAACTACCTCGACTCGGCCGACACGAACTCGACTTTGAGCGCGGTGCAGGCCGTCGGCGCGGGTGTTGAACGGCGCGGCGAGGACATCTTGGTGCGCGGTGTCGGCCTGCGCGGAGCCCAGCCGGCGAGCGACATCGTCGACGTCGGCAACGCCGGCACGCTGATCCGGCTGATGCCGGGCTGGCTTTGCGGGCAGCCGTCGGGGGTCTGGAAGCTCGACGGCGACGAGAGCATTCGCCGCCGGCCGATGCGCCGGATCGTCGACCCGCTGCAGGAGATGGGCGCTCAGATCGCCGCGAGCGACGAAGGCACTGCTCCCTTGATGATCGAGGCGGCGGCGCTGCAGGGAATCGACTACACGCTGCCGGTCGCCAGCGGCCAGGTGAAGTCGTGCCTGCTGCTCGCCGGCATGGCGGCCTCGGGCACCACGAGGATCCGTGAGCCACAGGTTTCGCGCGACCACACCGAGCGGATGCTCGCCGCGGCGGGCCTGCCGATCCGCCGCGAAGGAGACACGATCGTCGTCGATGGGCTCGTCGACGAACTCGAGCTTGGCGTGATCGACGTACCCGGCGATCTCTCGTCGGCCGCGTTCATGATCGCCGCGGGTGTGCTCGTGAAGGGCTCTCGGCTGCTGGTCGAAGGCGTGGGGCTGAACCGCACGCGGATCGGTATCCTGCGCATCCTCGAGCGGATGGGAGCCGTCGTGCTCGCCGATCCTGAGAGCGACAAAGATGCGATTCCCGGCCACGAGCCGGTCGGCGACCTGGATGTCGCGGCTACTTCGCTGGTCGGCACGACCGTCGGCGGCGACGAGATTCCATTGGCGATCGACGAGCTGCCGCTGGTGGCGTTGCTCGGCGTGTTTGCCGAGGGCGAAACCGTCGTAAGCGGGGCAGCGGAGCTGCGTTTCAAGGAGTCCGATCGCATCGCGACCGTTGTCGACGGCCTGAAGGGCCTGGGCGCCGAGATCGAGGCGGCCGATGACGGCTTTGTGGTGCAGGGCACGGGGTCTCTGCGCGGCGGCAAGATCTCGTCGCACGGCGATCATCGCCTTGCGATGTTGGGCGCGGTGGCAGGGCTCGCGAGCGAAGAGGGCGTGGAGGTTCACGGCATGAGCGCCGCCGCGGTCTCGTATCCGACGTTCCAGGACGACCTGGCGCGGCTCGTCTCATAACCTCACGCGCATGATCATTGCGATCGACGGACCGGCCGGGGCCGGGAAAAGCACGGTTGCACGCGCAGTCGCTGAGGCGATGGGCGCGACCTACCTGGACAGCGGCGCGATGTATCGCGTGATCGCTTGGCGTTGCGGCGTCGACGATCTCGACCCCGTGGAGTCCGCACTGCAGACACGCATCGGGCTCGGGGCGACCGTGACCGCGAACGGCCTGGACGTCACCGAAGCGATTCGTTCGCCTGAAGTGACGGCCCGCGCCTCGGAGGTTGCCGCGATACCTGGCGTTCGCGCGCGGCTCGTGCAAAAGCAACGGGAATTGCTTTTTGGCGGTGGTGACTGGGTCGCCGAAGGACGTGACATCGGCACCGTGGTCGCGCCCGACGCCGAGCTGAAGATCTTTCTTACGGCATCCGAGGAGGCCCGCGCCGCGCGTCGTGCGCACGAGCTGGGGCTCGACGCCGAAGAGGTGCAGGGCGCGCAGGCCGAGCGTGACCGCCGCGACGCGACGCGCGACTACTCGCCGCTGAAGGCCGCGGACGACGCCGTACAGGTCGACACGACCGACCTGTCGATCGAGCAGGTCGTCGCACGAATCGTCGAACTGGCGAAGGCCGCGGTGGCCTCATGAACGACGAGCAGGAGTTCATCGAGATCGAGGTTGTCGAAGAGGGTGAGTTCCCGCTCGGCCTCGACGAACAGGACTCCGAGCACCACTCGCCGCCGCCGGAGCCGCCGAAGCCGCACGCGACGATCGCGATCGTCGGCTATCCGAACGTCGGCAAGTCGAGCTTGATCAACCGGCTGACGCAGTCGAAGGAGGCTGTCGTGCACGAGCGCTCCGGCGTCACGCGCGATCGAAAGGCTCTGCACACCGACTGGAACGGCGTCGACCTGACGTTGATCGACACCGGTGGCATCGACATCGCCGACGAGGACCACATGCAGCAGCAGATCCGCTTCCAGGCCGAGATGGCGATCGAGCTGGCGGATGTGGTGATGCTGGTCGTGGACGGTCGTGCCGGCTACCGCGCCGGTGATGACGACATCGCGCGGATTCTGCGCAACGGCCGCAAGCCGGTCGTCGTCGCGGTCAACAAGATCGACAGCGCGAAGGACATTCCGCACGCGGCGGAGTTTCAGCGGCTCGGCATGGGCGACCCGGTCGCCGTCAGTGCGGCCCAAGGCCTCGGCACCGGTGACCTACTCGACCGAATCACCGAGACAGCTCCAGATGCCCAGCGCGAAACGAACGACGGCGCGATCCAGCTTGCCGTGCTGGGACGGCCGAACGTCGGCAAATCCAGCCTCGTGAACGCAATCACGGGGGAAGAGCGGGTAATTGTGTCGCCGATCAGCGGGACCACGCGCGATGCGATCGATACGCGGATCGACATCGAAGGCCAGCCGGTTGTGCTGATCGACACCGCGGGCCTGCGCAAACGCAGCAAACAGGCCGACGAGCTGGAGTACTTCGCGAGCCTGCGCACGCAGCTGGCGGCCGAGCGCGCCGACGTCGCGATCGTCGTCTGCGACGTCACCGATGGCATCACCAGCGCGGATCTGAGCATCGCCGAGCTGGCGATGAAGGCCGGTTGCGCGACAGTGCTCGCGCTGAACAAATGGGACCTGCCGCACGAAGAGCTCGACCTCAAGCACGAGCGCGCGCGAATCGCGCGCAAGCTGCGTCTGCGCCCGAAGATCGTTACGAGCAGCGCTCTCAAGGGCCGCAACGTCCCGAAGCTGATGAGCGAGGCGATCGACCTCGCCGATCGCGCCGGCAAGCGCATCCCGACCAAGGAACTGAACAAGTTCCTCAACGACGTTCAGGGGCAGCGTCAGCCGCCGAGCGTGCGCGGCAAGCGGCTGAAGATGTATTACATGACCCAGTTCCAGGAGAATCCGCCGCGCTTCGCGATCCAGGTCAACAGCCGCCGCCAGATCGCGCGCGACTACGCGTACTTCGTCGAGAACCAGCTGCGCGAGCGCTACGACATGGACGGCGTGCCGCTGATCATCGACTTCAAAGCTTCGAAGGGCCGCTATGACGACTGAGCCGGCGATCGCCGTCAGCGGTCTGCGCAAGTCGTACGACGAGTTCGAGGCGGTGCGCGGCATCAACTTGACTATCCCCGTCGGCCAGGTGTTCGCGATCCTCGGTCCGAACGGCGCGGGCAAGACGACGACCGTCGAGATCCTCGAGGGCTACCGCGAGCGCAGCGCCGGAGAGGTGTCGGTGCTGGGGCGCGACCCCAGCTCGCCGACGCGCGACTGGCGTGAGCGGATCGGCATCGTGCTGCAGGACTGCGAACTGCAGCCGCTGCTGACGGTGCGTGAATCGCTGCAGATGTACGCCGGCTACTACCGCAGCCCACGCGACATCGAAGAGACGATCGAGCTGACGGGCCTGGCGCACAAGGCCGACGAGCGCGCGGGCAAGCTCTCCGGCGGCCAGAAGCGGCGCCTCGACGTGGCGCTCGCGCTGATCGGCGACGCCGAGCTGGTCTTTCTCGACGAGCCGACCACCGGATTCGACCCGGAGGCACGGCGCGAGGCCTGGAACGCGATCGCATCGATGCGCGAGCTCGGCAAGACGATCGTGCTGACAACGCACTACATGGAGGAGGCACAGTTCCTCGCCGACCAGGTCGCCGTGTTTGCGCGCGGCGAGGTCGTGGCCGAGGGCACGCCCGACGAGATCGGCGGCCGCGGCGAGCTGCCCACGAAGATCGCCTTCAAGCTGCCCGCGCGGATCGCCGCCAGCGACCTGCCGCCGGCCTTCCGCGGCGCCGTCGAGGGTAAGCGCGTCACGATCGAGACCCCGAATCCGACGGCGACGCTGAACGAATTGACGGGTTGGGCGGTCGAGCGGGCCGTCGAACTGGAGGATCTCAGCGTCAACCGCCCGTCGCTGGAGGACATCTACCTGCAACTGACGCGCGCCGCGGAGGAAGAAGAGTGAGCGGCTTCAAACTCTTCGCGCATCAGTTCCGCTACGACCAGAAGCTGTTCTGGCGCAACCCGCCGACAGTCTTCTTCAGTGTCGCGCTGCCGTTGATCTTCTTGTTCTTGCTCGGCGCGGTGTTCGGCGGCGCAGAGGACCGCGACCCGACCTACGGCCTGCTCGCCGACCAGTACCTGGTGCCGGCGATCATGACGCTCGGCATCGTCAGCGCGACGTTCGTGAACATGGCGATGACGATCACCTTCCAGCGCGAGATGGGCGTGCTCAAGCGGATGCGCGGCACGCCGCTGCCGACCTGGACCTTCGTATCGGCGCGCACCGCCAGCGCAGTCGTCAACGCCGGGCTGATCGCAGCCGCGATCTTGATCGCCGGCAAGCTCGCCTACGGCATCGACATCACGGCGACGCGGCTGATCAGCGTGGCGATCATCACCGTTGTCGGCGCGGTCAGCTTCTGCGCGCTCGGTTTCGCGCTGACGATCTTCATCCCCAACCAGTCGGCGGCGCCGGCGATCACGAACATGATCGTCCTGCCGCTGTACTTCATCTCCGGCGTTTTCGGTGACGCGGCGAACCTGCCGACGGTGCTGCGCGACATCGGCAGGGTGTTCCCGATCTACCATCTGGGAGCGTGTCTGTTTTCGGCGTTCAGCCCGCATGCGACCGGGATCGGCCTGGATTGGAAGAACCTCGGCGTGGTCGTGCTGTGGGGCGTGGCCGGGCTGATCTTCGCTTCGCGGCGCTTCATCTGGGAGCCTCGGGAGGCGCACTAACCGCGCAGCTATCCTCATCGCTACCCACAAGATCTGTTCTTGTAGTTTTGAATCCCCAGGAGTAATCCCGCGAATGAGCATCGAAAACTTTGCTGACAACGAGTTTCTTTTCACCTCGGAGTCCGTCTCCGAAGGTCACCCCGACAAGATCGCTGACCAGATCAGTGACGCGGTCCTCGACGCCGTCCTCGAGCAGGACCCGTTCGGCCGTGTCGCCTGCGAGACCTTCGTCACGACCGGCCTGATCGTCGTCGGCGGCGAGATCAGCACGACCGCGAACCTCGACGTGCAGACGCTTGCCCGCGAGACCGTGCGCGAGATCGGCTACGACCACTCCGACAAGGGCTTCGACTGCGACACCTGCGCGGTGATGGTCACCCTCGACAAGCAGTCTCCGGACATCGCCCAGGGCGTTGACCAGTCGCACGAGGTCCGCGACGAGGGCAAGCAGACCGACGACCTCGGCGTCGCCGGCGCGGGCGACCAGGGAATGATGTTCGGCTACGCGAGCAACGAGACCGACGAGTTGATGCCGCTGCCGATCCTGATGGCACACAAGCTCGCCGCTCGCCACGCAGAGGTGCGCAAGGACGGCACCGTGCCGTACTTCCGCCCCGACGCGAAGACTCAGGTTTCAGTTCGCTATCGCGACGGCAAGCCGGTCGCGATCGAGCAGCTGCTGATCAGCACGCAGCACGAAGAGGGCAAGACCGTCGACGAGATCAAGGCGGACCTCTGGCAGCACGTCGTCAAGCCGATTCTTCCCGGCGACCTCTACGACGAGAACGAGCTGCTCGCGCGCTTCCTCGTCAACCCGACCGGCAAGTTTGTGATCGGCGGCCCGATGGGCGACGCCGGCCTGACCGGCCGCAAGATCATCGTCGACACCTACGGCGGCATGGGCCGTCACGGCGGCGGCGCGTTCAGCGGCAAGGACCCGTCGAAGGTCGACCGCAGCGCCGCTTACGCCGCGCGCTACGTGGCCAAGAACATCGTCGCCGCCGGCCTCGCCGAGCGCGCTGAGGTTCAGGTTGCCTACGCAATCGGCAAGGCCGAGCCGGTTTCGGTCTCGGTCGAGACGTTCGGCACCGAGCGGATCGGCCGCGGCCAGATCACGGCGCTGATCAACGAGCACTTCGACCTGCGCCCGGGCGCGTTTCGCGACTACCTCAACCTGCACCGCCCGATCTACAAGAAGACGGCGGCCTACGGCCACTTCGGTCGCGACGACGCGGACTTCACGTGGGAAGCGACCGACAAGGCCGCGCTGCTCGCCGAAGCCGCGGGCGTCAACGCCATCGCGTAGCCGCTCATCCGCGGGTCGGCGTACAGTCGATCCGTGCTGTCGATAGCGAAGATTGAACCCTTGACAACGGCCCGTGCTCTGCGCGGGCCGTTTGATTACCGGCTGCCCGATGGGTTGCTTGAGGTCGTTCAGGTCGGCAGCGTTTTGGTCGTGCCTTTCGCACGGCGCGAGATCCTCGGCGTGGTCACAGAGCTGGTCGCGACCAGCGACGTGCCCGACGACAAGCTTGCCGAGCCGATCCGCGCACTCGACGCCGGCGTGCCGCCGAAGCTCGTGGCGCTCGGACTCTGGGTTGCCGAGCAGTACTGCTCGACGCCTGCACGCGGGCTGGCCCTGGTTACGCCGCCCGGCACCGGCACCGGTTCTGCGGCGCGACGCACCGGTGCAAAAATGGTTCTGGTTGCCGAAATCACCCCGGCTGGTTTCGCGGCGATCGACGACGAAGAAACGCGGCTGAACGAGCGCCAGCGCGCGGCACTGAGGCTGCTCTCGACGCTCGACGGCGGCGTGCAGACGTCTTCCGCGCCCGACACGGTCGGCATCGACACCGGCGGCCTACGGCGCCTGGAATCACGCGGCTTTGTGCAGATCGGCGAGCAGGAGCAGCGCCGGGCGCCGAAGCATGAATCGATCGGAGCGCTCGTCGATCGGCCGGAACTGACGGCCGATCAGCGCGTCGCGTTGCAGCGCGTCGACGCCGCGCTGGCCGATGGTTTCGCCGATCTCTTGCTGCACGGCGTGACCGGCAGCGGCAAGACCGAGGTTTACCTAGGCGCCACCGAGACGGCTCTTGCGGCGGGTCGCGGCGTGATCGTCACCGTCCCGGAGATCGCCCTCACACCGCAGTTGGTGACGCGATTCAAAGCCCGCTTCGGTGAACGCGTGGCAGTGCTGCACTCACAGCTTTCGGTCGGCCAGCGGCACGACGAGTGGCTGCGGCTGCAGCGTGGCGAGGCCGAGATCTGCATCGGTCCGCGCTCAGCGGTGTTCGCCCCGGTTCGCGCGCTGGGACTGTTGATCGTGGACGAGGAGCACGACGCCTCGTACAAGCAGGACGGCGATCCGCGCTACGACGCGCGCGAGGTCGCGCTCGAGCGTGCGCGCGGCGAGGATGCGGTGCTGCTCTCCGGCAGCGCTACTCCGCGCGCCGAGACCTGGCGGCGCGCCGAGCGAATCACAATGCCGGCGCGCGTTGACGGCAGCGCACTTCCGCCGGTCGAACTGCTGGACATGAACGGCGTGCGCGGCGCGCTGCACCCGCAGACGAGCGCGGCGCTGGCCGAGATCGCGGCGCGCGGCGAGAAGGCGATCGTGCTGTTGAACCGGCGCGGCTGGTCGAACTTCCTCAGCTGCCAGGACTGCGGCCACGCCTGGCTGTGCCCGAACTGCGACGTCACGCTGGTGCTGCACCAGCAGCGCGGCGTCGTCAGCTGCCACCACTGCGGCCACCGCGAGCGCGTGCCGGATCTCTGCCCGGAGTGCGAGTCGAGCGCGATCGCGCGCCACGGCGCCGGTACCGAGCGCTTGCAGCACGATCTCCGTGAATCGATCGGGTCGGCAATCGAGGTCTTCCGGCTCGACACCGACAGCGCCGCGCGTGAAGGCGTCGCCAACGTGTTGGCACGCTTCGAGGCGGCACCGAGCGGGATCCTGGTCGGCACCCAGATGGTCGCCAAGGGGCATGACTTTCCCGACGTGACGCTCGGCGTGGTGATCGACGCCGACGCGACCCTGCGCTTCCCGGACTTTCGCGCCGAGGAACGTACCTTCGCGCTGGTGGCGCAGCTGGCCGGCCGCAGCGGCCGCGGTAGCGCCGCCGGCCGCGTGCTGGTGCAGACGAACTCGCCGCAGACGCGGGCGCTGCGTTTTGCCGCCGCTCACGACGCGGCCGGCTTCGTAGCCGAGGAACTTGAACGGCGCGAGGCGTTCGGCTATCCGCCGTACTCGCACGTCGTCAAGCTGCAGACCGCCTCGGCGGACTACGCGGCGGCGATGGCGGCCGCCGACGCGCTTGCGCAGGCGATCGACCTGTCAGAAGGACGTCTGCTGGGTCCGACGGCGCTGTTCAAGCGCAAATCGCTCGAACGCTTCCAGATCGAGCTCAAATCACTGGATCGCGCGATGGTGGTCGAAACGGTTCGCGAGGCGGTCGCGGCAGTCTCCGCGTCGGCCGCCGGCCGCGGTGTGAAGTTCGCCGTCGACGTCGATCCTCAGTGACGGCCGCGGCCACCGAGGTGGCCGCCGGAATGCTTCGATAGCTGTATGTTGAACTAGCGGCGGGGAGGCAGACCGATGCCGCTTGCATGTGCTCGGATCGGAACACCCGTCTGCTTGTCTGCCTCATATTCGCCGCGCTTCCGCCGGCGTCGCTCGCGGCGGCAGATGCTGCCGTTGCAGCTCCGGCGCAACCCGTCGCGCTTGAGCGTTTCGTCGAGCAATCTCGCGGAGTCTCGGCCGCCGCCGCGCACGACCGGCTGGCGGATCTCGCGAACGGTGGGAAAGCGATCGCGCGCCTCCGCGCAAAAGCGCCTCCCTGGTTCGCCGGCGCATGGCTGGATCCGGTGACGTTGCGTCAGCAGATTGCCGTCACGACCGGCGACTCCTTTCTGTTGGCTGCCAACGCTCTGTATGAGGCCGGCTTCGACCAGCCCTACGACGTGCACGTGCAGCCGGTGCCCACGGCACTCGCCGCGCAGCTGCTTGGCGCCATTGAACTGCGGATGCGCAAGCTTGAAGGAGCCGGCAACCTGGCGGTCTGGTTCGACGAGTCGACGGGCAGGTTCCAGCTCCAGCTCCCGCCAACCGTGCTTCAGCCGACGATCGACGAACTGCTCGCACCGCTCCAGGGCACGTCGGTGCAGGCCGACCTGCACCGCGAGGCATTCGGTGAGGACCCGATCGACCCATTCGCGTGCAGCTTCCCCAACTGCGACCGGCCACTGCGCAGCGGCACGGGAATCGGTTCCAGCCTCAGCTCCACCTGCTCAGGCGGCTTCTTTGCGAAGAGCAGTAAGTACCGCTACTTCGTAACCGCCGGCCACTGCCGGACGTCGACGACTAAGGGCACGACGTGGTACGCGAAATCACCGACTTACTACAACCACGACACCAACAGCCGCTCGTGGCCGATCGGCAAGAACATCACGTCGCTGACTTCGTATGGGCCTTACGACTTCATGTCCGTGCGGATCAATTCCGGCTCTCTGTGGTGGGCGAATACACCCGGCGGCTACTACGACCAGCGACGGGTTAGTGCGATGGGCGAGTACGTGACGACGCGTCTGCCACAGGTCGGCGAGCCGACCTGCCGCTACGGCATCTCGTCGAACTACTCCTGTGGGAATGTGCTGGCGACGAATCTCACGACGTTCGTCGGCGATGTCGCGGTGAGCGGCTTGTTCTCCACCAATCTGTGTGGAACGCCGGGTGACAGCGGCGGCCCGTTTCTGGCGAGCGGCCCGGCCGTCCTCGGCATTCTCTCTGGCGGCGCCAACCAGTGTGCAGGTAGTCCTGGGCCGCCGAGTTCCGGGTACACCGTCGCGATGCAGGCGCAGACGATCCTGTCCGCGACCGGCCTGAAACTGGTAGCAAGCCGCTGAAAGCGGCTTGCTGACAGCAAATACTGACTAGTTCAATTAACATCAGCCTATGAGCGAGACTTCTCAACCGCGCGACGAGCACATCGCAGCCGATCCCGCTGAATCGCGGCTCGAAGAGGCCGGCGTAGGGGCCGAAGAGCTAGAGCGCCGCCGTCAGGCGCTCGCACAGGTCCGTCAGTTCGGCGATCCGGTGCTGCGCAGCGAGGCGCGCGTGATCGAGACGTTTGACGCCACGATCGTGGCTCAGGCCGAGCGAATGATTGGATTGATGGAGGACGCCTACGGAATCGGCCTCGCGGCGCCGCAGATCGGTTCTTCCAATCGTCTGCTGGTCTACCGCGTGGGATCGGCGCCGCCGGTCGTGCTGGCGAATCCGGTGATCGAGTGGAGTTCCGAGGACGGCGAGACCTTCGAAGAAGGCTGCCTGAGCCTGGCGAACGTCAACGTCGATGTCGACCGCCCGATCTACGTGCTGGTCAAGGGTCAGAACGCGCGCGGCGAGGACATCCGCATCGAGGCCTCGGGCCTTGAGGCGCGCGTGATCCAGCACGAGCTCGACCACCTCGACGGCATCCTGATCCTCGATCGTGCAAGCAAGGATCAGCGCCGCGAGGCGCTGCAGGCGCTGCGCGAAGCCGAAGCTCAGACCGGCTACGCCGCCTAGCGCTGCCGAAAAGCGGAGTCGGCCGCTGTTCGGCGAAAGCTCTCTGCGATGCGCAACGTCTACCTGGGCACCTCTGATTTCGCGGCGACGGTGCTGCGCAAACTCGCTGAGTCCGAGCACAAACCGGCTCTCGTCGTGACACGCCCGGCGCGGCCGAAGGGGAGAGGGCGCAGCCTCCAAGACCCACCCGTCGCGATCGCGGCAGCCGATCTGGGTCTCGACCTCTTCCAGCCCGAGAGCGTCAACGAGCCCGCGGCGGTCGCGCGGATCGAGGCCACCGAATCCGCGGCGCTGACGGTCTGCGCCTTCGGTGCGATCGTCAAGGAACCGCTGCTTTCGATGATGCCGAGTTTCAACGTGCACCCGTCGCTGCTGCCACGCTGGCGCGGTGCGGCGCCGGTCGAGCGGTCGATCGCCGCGGGCGACACCGAGACCGGCGTAACGATCATGCGCCTCGTCGAGGAGCTGGACGCCGGCCCGATGGCGCTGCAGCGTGCGCTACCGATCACACCGCAGGACACCTACGGAACGCTCGCGCCGCGGCTCGCGGAGCTCGGCGGCAATCTGCTCGTGGAGGCGCTGACCGCTGCCGCGGCCGGCACCAGCGAGTGGATCGACCAGGATTCTGCGCTCGACGCGCGCCCCGTCACCTACGCCGAGAAGATCGTGCGCGAGGATCGGGTACTGACGCCGTCGTCCGCGTCCGCCGTAGAGTTAGAGCGGATGATCAGGGCACTGACACCGCACATCGGCGCGATGTTTGAACTTGAGGGCGGCGACCCGCTGCGTGTGGAGACCGCGCGGGTGGTCGATCAAGCTGTACCCGCTGGGCAGGCCGTCGTCGACGACGGCCGCCTGCTCGTCGGCACGCCCGATCGGGCGCTGGAACTGGTGAGCGTGAAGCCCGCCGGCAAGCAGGCGATGGACGCCGCCAGCTACCTGCGTGGAAACGACGTTCCCGTGTTTGCAGGATGAGCATGGCGACCGAAGGTGAACAGACGCATTCGGCCTTCGAAGTCGGCATGCAGTGCCCGAACTGCAACGAGCCTTGGCTGCGCCCGACCAACCTGCCGGGCCGCTATCGCTGCGTCAACTGCCTACACCGCTACGAACTGCTCTCGGCCTGCCCCGAATGCGGCTCGCACGCGACGATCGCGCGGATGAGCTACACCTCCGACCTGAAGTGCACCAGCTGCAGCGCCTGGATGCTGACTGCGATATGAGTGAGGCGGCGCGCGAGCTGTTCCGCGGCAAGCACGTGCTGCCGTCGATCCTCTCTTCCGACTTCGCCAACCTCGGGTCGCAGGTCGAAGAGGTGATGGTGGCCGGCGCGAAGGTGATCCACGTCGACGTGATGGATGGCCACTTCGTGCCGCCGATCACGATCGGCCCGCTGATCGTGGAGGCGCTGGCCGGCCCCGTGCACGCCGCCGGCGGCGTGCTCGACGTACACCTGATGATCGAGCACCCCGACCGCCAGGTCGACAACTTCACGAAGGCCGGCGCCGACGCCGTGAGCTTTCACATCGAGGCGACGCCGCACGCCAACCGCGTCGCCAGCCAGATTCGCGAGGGCGGCGCGCTGGCGGGGGTCGTGCTCAACCCGGGCACGCCGGTCAGCACGATCACCGAGGTCGCAGAGCACGTCGACTACGCGCTGTGCATGAGCGTCAACCCCGGCTGGGGCGGCCAGCCGTTCATCGACTCATCGGTCGACAAGCTGGCCGAGCTGCGGGCACTGCTGCCCGAGGCGGCCGCCATCGAGGTCGACGGCGGGGTGGGTGTTGAGACCGCGCCCTTGGTCGCGGGCGCGGGCGCAAATCTGCTGGTTGCGGGTTCGGCGGTCTTCGGGGCGAGTGATCCCGGTGAGGCTTTTCAGTCGATCGCGGCGGCTGCCTTCGGCGTCACGGCCTCGTAAAGCACGAACAGCGAAACGAAGAGGATCGCCGCCGCCGCCGGGTAGCCGATTGCGACGCGCTCAATCGGGTCCTCCACGAAGCCGGCGAACTCCCAGATCAGGAAGAAACCCGTCGCGGCGAGCCAGCACACGACTGCGATGCCGGTCTTCTTTGCGGCGAGCGCCGTTTGGTTCAGCGTCGCGCCGCACAGATAGATGCCCATGCCGACCGTGATCGCGACCAGTTCGGCGCGCTCGAAGACGTACTTGTCGCCGAACACGATCTGCATCAGCTTCGGCCCGACCGCCAGCATCACGAGCGCGGAGACGCCGGCGAAGCCTGCGATCGCCGCAAGCGTCAGGCGCACGCTGTGGCGGTAGGTCTTGAAGTCGTCGTCGGCGTGCAGCTTGGAGAGGTGGGGGAGCAGGCTGGTCGCGACCGATTGAAAGAGCTGCATCGGCGCGCGGGCGATCACCAGGATGTTGATCACGGCCGCCACCGCGAAGGCGCCGCCGGCGGTGCGATTGGTGGCGAACGTCGCCGCGTTGAGGATCGTCTGTTCGCAGGCCATGATCACCAGCGCGGCGAGCGCGAAGCCGCCGCCTTTGGCGAGCGTGAAGTCGGCGCGCTCGATGTTGCCGCCGCCGGCCGCGGCGTCGAGGATCGTCTCTTCCTCGAGCACGTCGGCGACGATCTCGTCCGGGCTGCGCGGGTCGAGCGCCGAGTCCTGGGCCGCCTGCTTGCGGCCGAGCAGCGCCAGCGGTACGACGAACAGGCTGACTACAGGGCCGGCGAGGATGCCGAGCGCGATCATGTCCTGCCCATCGGCGATGCCGAGTACGACGACCAACGGGAACACGAAGCGCACCAGCGACTCGATCAACACCAACAGGCCGTACAGGCCGAAGCGCTGGTTGCCTGCCAGCAGTCCGCGTCCGAAGTAGCTGACCGCGTAGGCCAGTACGGACGCGAACATGATCCAGTAGAGCGTCTCGTTGCCGTGGAAGAGGTGCTCGACGAGCCGCCCCTTGAACGCCAGGGCGAGCACCGCGAACGCCACGCCCAGCGCGACCTGGATCGCCGCGGCGATCTTCAGTGGGCCGAGCAGCTCCTGGTCGCGCGCGCGCCGTTCGGCGATCGTGCGCGCCATCAGCTGCTCGATCGGGCGGTAGAAGATCGGCGTGATCAGGAAGACGGCCGACCACAGCAGGCCGATCTGTCCGTACTGCTCGCGTGAGAGCGAGTGCGAGGCGAGCGAGAGGTAGGCGAAGGTGACGAGACCGGTGACGCCGATGCCGACGGTCAGCAGCGCGGCGCCGCGGCCGTAGTCAGCGGTCTTCGCGCCGGGCTTTGCTTCAGCTGCTGACATCGACCAGCAACATCGTCCACGGGAACGGCGAGCGCGCCTCGACGACCTTGCCGACCTTCGACAGCTCGTTGACGAAGCCGCGCTTCGACCAGTGGTTGACGTGGCCGGGCGTGTTGCCCAAATGCTTGATGTAGCTGCCGCGCGCCATGTTCAGGCCGCGCCAGAGCGGCTCGCGCGGTACTGAGACGAGCATGTACTTGTTTGCGACGCGTGCCATCTCCTGGATCGTCTGCTCGGGCTGCGGCACGTGCTCGAGCACCTCGATCGCGGTCGTCACGTCGAACTCACCGTCGGCGAACGGCAGCGTCGTCGCTTCCAGTACGCGGTACTCGAGGTTGTCGCGCTTGCGCTGCTCCCAGGCCGCCTGCAACTCGGGCTCGTCGAGGTCGATGCCGACGATCCGGCCGTCGCCCAGGCGCTCGGCCCACTTGTGCGTAAGCACGCCTTCGCCGCAGCCGACGTCGAGGATCGAGTTCGGGGAGGCCTGCTTCCAGAGCTCGTCGAGCGTGTCCTCGAAGTTGGCCATCATCTTTTTGACCAGCGGGTTGCTCGAGCCGTACTTGTCGTAGGTGTTGCCGGTGACGACGGCGTCGGCGCTGGCGTCACCGGGCTTCGCCGCGGTGTGCAGGTCGTCGAGGTGTGTCTTGCCGGTGTGGGTCGCCGGCTGGTCGGCGGTTGAGTCGGTCCGTGTTGCCTCGCTCAAAGCTTCAGCGCCTCTCGTTCTTCGGTTTTGCCAGTCGCGCCACCGGAGTCGGCACCGGTCGTCTTGTGGTGCTTGCTATCGGGCGAGCCCGGCTCGTAGTGCGAGGGCTCGACGCCGAGCTTCAGCTCGACCCTTCTGGTGGTTTCGAGCAGGCGCTGGGTCAGTGTGCGCTGTGCGGCGAGCAGGTCGCCGATGATGCCGAGCGCGGCCAGCAGCAGCGCTGCGATGAACAGCACCGCGCCGAGGATCAATGACTGAACGTGGCCGGCGCCCTCGCCCTGGGCGTAGGCGACGATGAAGCGGCCCCAGATCGCCAGCGAGACGATCCCGCAGACTGTCGCCGCGACCATGAACACCTTCAGCGGCTCGTACATCGAATAGATCCGGAAGATCGACACACTGTTGCGGCGGATGTAAGCCCACATCGACGGGAACAGGCGCGACTCACGCGTCTTTTCGTTGGTCCGGATCGGCACGTGGGTGGTGGCGATCAAAGTCTTGCCCGCGAGAATGATCGTCTCGAGCGTGTACGTAAAGCGCGATACGACCTGCATGCGCAGTGCGGCCTCACGGTTGTAGGCACGGAAGCCGCTGGTCGTGTCTTCGATGCTGGTGTTCGAGGCGCCGCGCACGACCGCGCTGCCCAGCTTCTGCAGCCGCTTCTTCAGCGGCGAGAAGTGCTCGATCGTGTGTATCTGGCGATCGCCGACGACCATGTCGGCGTTGCCGGCGACGATCGGGGCGGTGAGCACGCCGATGTCGCCGCCGTAGTACTGGTTGTCTGCGTCGGTGTTGACGATCACGTCGGCGCCGAGCTTGAGGCAGGCGTCGAGGCCGGCTTGGAATGCGACTGCAAGACCCTTGTTGTCGGTCAAGCGGACGATGTGGTCGACGCCGTGCGACTTGGCGACCTCGACGGTGTCGTCGGTCGAGCCGTCGTCGATCACGAGCCACTCGACCTCGTCAAAGCCGTCGAGTTCGCGCGGCAGATCGGCCAGCGTCGCGGGCAGGGTCTCTTCTTCGTTCAGGCAGGGGATCTGGATGATCAGCTTCATCTAATGAAAAATCTCTTCTGCAGGGGGTAAGCGGCGGCCACGATCATGCGATTTCAGTATGCAGTCGAACGTGGCATGGGCCGACTGAAGAAGTAGCGATCTTATCCGCTCGCCAAGCGCATTCAGTGCGCGCAAGCTGGTAGCCACGCTTGCGGGCTGGGACTACCCTTCGGTAGGAACCTGCGGATGTCGACTGCTCGGATCGCCGTAGGCTTAAGTCAGAAGGACTCTGGAATGAACACTGCGTTGCTAACGGACCAAGACGTCGCTCACCTCGAGCGCGCACTCGAACTCGCTGAGCGCGGGCGCGGGCGCACCAGCCCAAACCCGGTGGTTGGCGCGGTCGTGGTTGCCGCGGACGGCGAGGTGCTCGGCGAGGGCTACCACCACTCGTACGGCGGGCAGCACGCCGAGCGGGTTGCGATCGAATCCTGCTCGAAGGACACGACGGGTTCCACGATCTACGTGTCGTTGGAGCCGTGCGCGCATGAGGGCAAGCAGCCGCCGTGTACGGAGGCGATCCGCGATGCCGGCATCGTGCGCGTGGTCTATGCCTCCGACGACCCGACCGAAAAGGCCTCAGGCCGCGGGCCGGGCGTGCTGCGCGACGAGGGCATCGAAGTCGTGCAGGCGCAGGGCGAGATCGCCGCGAAGGCGCGGCTGATCAATCAACCGTTCCGCAAGCACGCCAAGACCGGCCGCCCGCACGTGCTTTTCAAGTCGGCGATGACTTTGGACGGCAAGGTCGCGACGGGCACCGGCGATTCGCAGTGGATCTCCGGCGAAGCCTCGCGCGAGCTCGCACACCGTTTTCGCGCCGAGGTCGACGCGATCGCCGTCGGCATCGGTACGGCGCTGTCCGACGACCCGCAGCTGACCGCACGCTTCGAGGGCGCGCGTGAAGACCGCCAGCCGATCCGCGTGATCTTCGACAGCGAGGCGCGCCTGCCGATCGACGGCGCGCTCGTCACCAGTGCCCGCGAGGTGCCGGTGATCGTCGTCGCGTCGCGCGCCGCGCCACGCACGGCACTTGAGACCTTGGAGGCCGCCGGTGTCGACGTGATCGTCGCCTCCGGCGAGAACGAGGCCGCGCGCGTGGTCTCGGCTCTCAACGAACTTGGTTCGCGCGAGATCCAGTCGCTACTTCTGGAGGGCGGACCGCACCTGGCGGGCGCGTTCTTCGAGGCCGGCGAAGTCGACTGGCTGACGCTTTTCCTCGCGCCGATCGTGTTGGGCGGCAAGCAGGCCCGCGCGGCGGTGGAAGGCAGCGGCGTCGAGAAGATCGCCGACGCGTACCACGCGCTGACGCTGCAGTGCGACCGGATCGGCGAGGACATGCTGATCACGGCGCGCATGCGTGAGTGGTAGTTCGCTAAACCCTTCAGTCGACCCCTCCGATTTCCGAAGGGAAATGATTCGGCCGGCGGGTTTCAACAAGCAGAATCGAGTTGGCATGGGCTTCGTCCGAGACGATGGGTCGCTCGACCTCACTCGGTACATCCAGCTAGAGCTGCTCGCGGTCGTCTTTTGCGCCGTTCTCGCGGCATCGGCGTTGATTGGTGACGGCTCGGCGGCCGAAGCAATCATCTGGGGATCGTTGGGACTGGTGCCCGCCTTTCTTGCATGGCGGACCTCTGAGATGCGCGCGACCGTCGCGAAGTTCCGGACACAGTGGGTCGCAGGACACGCGCCGGTTCGGGCAACGCGCGTCGCGCGAAAACGAGGCTTGAGCGGCTGGTTTCGGCGAATGATCGTCGTTGTTGCCACCGACGACATCCTCGTTCTGGCGAAGGCTCGATTCAGGCCGCCCGTGGCCGTCGCGGAAGCGACCTTTGACGACCTCACCGCTTTTTTCTGGGGTGGTGGTCATATGGCGGGCAAGCTCACGATCAGCACGTCGGAGTGGTGCACGCAGCTCGACGCGGCTGTCGCTTCTGAAATTTCCGTGGTCAAGGCGGTTTTGGGTCGGCGACGTCCTGCCTTGGTTTGTGAAGCCTCACGCCCGCTTGAGTGAATCGTCACTTCAAACTGACACCAGGTGTCAGTTTGAAGTCGCAAAGATCACAAACTGCCCCGCAAATAGCGGGAAAAGTGTGCGGCGGCGCATATCCTCCAGGCATGTTTACGGGATTGATCGAGCAGACAGGCACGGTCGCACGGATCGATCAGGGCGCCGACGGCGCGACGATCGAGATCGCAACCCCGCTTGCGGCCGGGCTACAGCACGGCGACAGCGTCGCTGTCAACGGCGTCTGCCTCACCGCCACACAGCTCACCGGCACCACTTTCAGTGCGGATGTCATGAACGAATCGCTCCGACGCACCGCGCTGGGCGCGCTCCAGCCCGATGGCACAGTCAACCTCGAACTCCCGCTGAAGATCGGTGACCGCCTCGATGGCCACATCGTGCAGGGTCACGTCGATGGTGTCGGCGAACTGATCAGCGCAACCGAAGCGGGATTCAGCAAGGTCCTGCGTATCAAGACCCCGGGCGACCTCGCGAAGTACGTCGTGGAAAAAGGCTCGATCGCGATCGACGGGGTCAGCCTCACCGTCAGCGACGTCGGCGACGACTGGCTCGAGGTCAGCCTCATTCCCGAGACGCTCGAACGCACTACCCTCGGAAGCCTGCAGCCGGGCGGAAAGGTCAACCTCGAGGCCGACGTGCTGGCCAAGCATGTCGAGCGGCTGCTCCACCACACATCCACCTAGCTTGACCCCCAGAACTGAGGCCGAAATTGGCTGAGTCCCCATCCCCATTCAGTTCCATCGAGGACGCTCTCGAGGACTACAAGCAGGGCAAGATGGTCATCGTCTGCGACGACGAGGACCGCGAGAACGAAGGCGACCTGACGCTCGCCGCCGAATTCGCCACGCCCGAAGCGATCAACTTCATGGCCAAAGAAGGCCGCGGCCTGATCTGCCTGGCGCTGCACCCCGACCGCTGCGACGAGCTGGGGCTGAATCTGATGGCGCTGAAGAACGAGTCCGGCTTCGGCACCGCGTTCACGGTCAGCATCGAAGCCCGCGAGGGCGTCACCACCGGCATCAGCGCCGCCGACCGCGCCCGCACGATCCAGGTCGCCGTCGACCCCGAGTCGAGCCCGCGCGACCTAGTGCAGCCCGGCCACGTCTTTCCGCTCAAGGCCAAGCCCGGCGGCGTGCTTGAGCGCACCGGCCAAACCGAGGCGGCCGTCGACCTCGGCCGCCTCGCCGGCCTCACGCCGGCCGGCGTGATCTGCGAGATCATGAATGAGGACGGCTCGATGGCGCGTGTGCCCGACCTGGTCGAGTACAGCAAGAAGCACGACCTGAAGATGATCACGGTCGCGCAGCTGATCCAGCACCGCCGTCGTCACGACAAGCTCGTCGAGCGCGTAGCCGATGCGAAGATGCCGACCGAATTCGGCGAGTTCAACGTGGTTGGCTACCGCGCACTCGTCGACGGCAGCCATCACGTGGCGCTCGTCAAGGGCGAGGTCGAGGGCGAGCAGGACGTGCTCGTGCGCGTGCACTCCGAGTGCCTGACCGGCGACGTCTTCCACTCGATGCGCTGTGACTGTGGCAATCAGCTGCACCTTGCGCTGGCGCAGATCGAGCGCGAAGGGAAGGGCGTGTTGCTCTACCTGGCACAGGAGGGCCGCGGCATCGGCCTGCTCAACAAGCTAAAGGCGTATGCGCTGCAGGACGACGGCCGCGACACCGTCGAGGCCAACCTGGAACTCGGCCTGCCGGCCGACCTGCGCGACTACGGCACCGGCGCGCAGATGCTCGTCGACCTCGGTCTCACAAGCATCCGGATCATGACCAACAACCCGAAGAAGATCATCGGCCTGCAGGGCTACGGACTGTCGGTCACCGAACAGGTGCCGATCGAGACCGACCCGAACGAGCACAACCTCGACTACCTGCGCACGAAGCGCGACCGCATGGAGCACGCGCTGCACCACCAGGGCCTGGCGTTCGACGAGGAGATGATCCAGCAGGAGCAGGCCCGCGATCGTCAAAGGACCGAGACTTGAGCGATGTGACAGAGACCGGCCGTTTCGCGATCGTCGTCGGCAACTTCTACGCGGACCTGGCCGCGCGCCTGGTCGACGGCGCGCTCAGCGCCTTCGACGAGGCCGGGGTTGCGCGTAGCCGCGTCGACCAGTTCGAAGTCCCGGGCGCGTTTGAGCTGCCGCTCGCGGCGCTGTACCTCGCCGAATCGGGCCACTTCGACGGGATCGCCTGCCTCGGTGCCGTGATCCGCGGCGAGACCGATCACTACGACTTCGTCTGTAGCGAGGCCGCGCGCGGTATCCAAGACGTGCAACTGGACACCGGTGTGCCCTGTGCCTTCGGAGTGCTGACCGTCAGCAACATGGACCAAGCGCTGGAGCGCAGCGGTGGCGGCAAGCGCGACCAGGGAGCGCACGCGGCAGCGGCGATTATTCACATGGCCAGAATGCGTGACGCGGTCGCGCTGATCGACTGAAGCCCGCTACCATCACCCCTTCCATGGCAAAGGTTTGCATTTCATGTAACAAGGGTCCGGCCTTCGGACAGTCGCGCAGCCACTCGATGGTCGCGACCAAGCGCCGCTTCGACCCGAACCTTCAGAAGATTCGCGTGCTGGTGAATGGAACGCCGCGCCGCGAGTACGTCTGCACCCGCTGCATCAAAGCGGGCAAAGTCGTCAAGGCCGTCTAGGCCCCGGCGCGCCACCGCGCCGCGTTAACGCCTGTCTTACCAGTAGATTCGATCCATTCTTCGGATGGGAACGCCGCCTGTCGACTTCCCCTGCGCAAATGAAAGGCATCGAATCAGCATGACTCAGTCAACACACGTCAAGACGACGAGCATCATCGCCCGCGCACTAACGCTTCTGGCGCTGATCGCCGTCGTCTCGGTACTCGCAGGTTGCGGATCGGACAAGAACGACGGTGGCAGCACCGGTACCGCCAGCACGACCGTGCAAAAGGACGATGCCGCGGCCGCGAAGGTCCCGGCCGCGATCGCGAAGGACGGCACGCTGACCGTCGCGATGGACGCCAGCTACCCGCCGAACGAGTTCTTCGACAAGGACGGCAAGACGATCATCGGAATGGACGCGGATCTCGCGAACGCCCTGGCGCAGACGCTCGGCCTCAAGGCAGAGCTGAAGAACGTCACGTTCGACGCAATCTTGCCGGGACTCGCCGCGGGCAAGTACGACATCGCGATGTCGTCGTTCACCGACACTAAGGAGCGCGAGAAGACGGTTGACATGGTCACGTACCTGAATGCCGGCACGAAGTTCTACACCTCGGCCGACAACCCGACCGACATCAGCGGTCTCGACGACCTCTGCGGCCTGACGGTCGCGGTCGAGAAGGGGACGACTCAGGCCGACGACGCCAACGCGCAGAGCAAGAAGTGCACGTCCGCGGGCAAGAAGAAGGTCACGGTCGACGTCTTCCCGGACCAGAACGGCGCGAACCTGGCGCTGACCAGTGGCCGTGCGCAGATCGGCATGGCCGACTCGCCGGTGGCGGCGTACATCATCAAGCAGTCCGACGGCAAACTGCAGCAGACCGGCGTCGACTACGGCGAGGCGCCGTACGGCATCGCGGTCAACAAGGACTCCGGTCTGACACCGGCGATCCAGGCCGGCATGCAGTCACTAATGGACAGCGGCAAGTACAAAGAGATCCTCACGAAGTGGAACCTCGCCGACGAGGGGATCGACACCGCAAAGGTCAACGACGGCATCGAGTAGTCAAAGTCTGAGTGACGGAACGGACCGGTATGGAAGCTGAGATCGCGGCGCCAAGGCCTGAAGCGATCAAAGCCGTACCGGTCCGTCATCCGTGGCGCTACGTCGCCGCGGTACTGATAGCGATCTTCGTCGCGAACGCCATCTGGGTAATCGCGACGCAGGCGAACTTCGAGTGGAGCGTGGTCGGCGACTACGTCTTCTCGTCGCCGATCATCGACGGGGCGCGTAACACGCTGATCCTCACGGCTATCGCGATGGCGATGGGCATCGTGCTCGGCGTCGTGCTCGCGGTGATGTGGCTGTCACCGAACCCGCTGATCTCCGGTACCAGCTGGTTCTACATCTGGATCTTCCGCGGCACGCCGGTGGTCGTGCAGCTGCTGCTGTGGTTCTTCATCGCGGCGGTCTTCCCGCACGTCTCGATCGGCATCCCGTTCGGCGGCCCGGAGATCTTCGGCGGCTCCTCGAAGGACCTGATCACTCCGTGGATGGCGGCGATCTTCGGCTTCGGCTTCAACGAGGCCGCCTATATGGCGGAAATCGTGCGCGCCGGCATCAACTCGGTCGACGAGGGCCAGGAAGAAGCCGCCTGTGCGCTCGGCCTGTCGCGGATGCAGACGATGCGCCGGATCATCCTGCCGCAGGCGATGCGCGTGATCATCCCGCCGACCGGCAACGAGACGATCTCGATGTTGAAGACAACGTCGATCGCGATCGTGATCGCCTTCCCGGAGCTCACCTACGCGGTCACGCAGGTCTACTCGCGCACCTACAAGACGATCGAGATGCTGATCGTGGCGTGCATTTGGTACCTGTTCTTCACGACGATCCTGACGATCGTGCAGTACTACATCGAGAAGAAGTACGCCCGCGGTAGCCGCCGCACGATGCCGGAGAGCAAACTCGAGTACTTCGCGAAACATGTGCTGCCGATGCGCTCTCCGCGCGAAGAGGGCGGACCGCCCGTACTGCCGATCAGGCACGAGGAAGAATGAACGGGCAGGGCAAGACACCGATGGTCGACGCACGCGGCGTCTGTAAGAGCTTCGGCCGCACCGAGGTGCTGAAAGGCATCACGCTGCAGGTTCAGCCGAGCGAGGTGATGTGTCTGCTCGGGCCTTCGGGATCCGGCAAATCGACCTTCCTGCGTTGCATCAACCACCTCGACCGCGTCGACGCCGGCGAGCTGCGCGTCGACGGCGAGCTCGTCGGCTACCGCGAGGCGAACAACAAGATCTACGAGCTCAAGGAGTCGGAGATCGCGCGGCACCGCGCGAAGATCGGCATGGTCTTCCAGCGCTTCAACCTGTTCCCGCACATGACGGCGATCGGCAACATCATCGAGGCGCCGATGCGTGTGAGCGGCGAGTCTCGCGCCGACGCCACGGCACACGCGCGCGAACTGCTCGAGACGGTCGGCCTCGCCGACCGCGCAGACGCCTACCCCTCGGCGCTCTCCGGCGGCCAGCAGCAGCGCATCGCGATCGCGCGAGCGCTGGCGATGCGGCCGAAGCTGATGCTGTTCGACGAGCCGACGTCGGCGCTCGACCCCGAGCTGGTCGGCGATGTGCTTGCCGTGATGCGCAAGCTCGCGGCCGACGGCATGACGATGGTCGTCGTTACGCACGAGATCGGCTTCGCGCGTGAAGCCGGCGACCTGCTGGTGTTCATGGACGAAGGGGTGGTGGTCGAGACGGGGCCGCCACGCGACGTGATCGCCAACCCGCAACACGAACGTACGAAGGCGTTTCTCTCGCGCGTTCTATAGGGTGCGTCCATGTCAGGACGACGCGTACTGGTCAGTGGAGCAACCGGATTTATCGGCACGCCGTTGGTGCGTGCGCTGCGTGACCGCGGCGACGAGGTGACGATCCTCACGCGCGGCGAGGCTGGGGACGAGCGGGTCCACTGGGACTTCGAGGAAGGCGGGCTGGACCCGGCCACGCTCGAGGGATTTGACGCCGTCGTGCATCTGGCGGGGGAGTCGATTGCCGGGCTGTGGATCGGTGGCAAGAAGCAGCGGATCTTGGACAGCCGCCGCGAAGGTACCGAGTTGCTTACGAGCACCCTTGCGCAGCTGGAGAAAAAGCCTGAGGTGTTCGTCAGCTCGGGGGCGGTCGGCTTTTACGGCAGCCGCGGCGACGAGGTGCTCACAGAGGACAGTGGCAACGGCGAGGGTTACCTCGCCGACGTCGTACGCATATGGGAAGACTCCGCGCAGCCGGCCCGTGACGCCGGGATCCGCACAGTCAACCTGCGTATCGGCTTGGTGCTGGCGGAGAGTGGCGGCGTGATCGGCGCCGTCAAGCCGCTGTTCAAGCTCGGCGCCGGCGGCAAGCTGGCGAGCGGCGGACAGTGGTGGAGCTGGGTGACCCTGAACGACGTGGTGCGCGCCTTCCTGTTCGCGATCGACAACCCGATCGCCGCGGGCCCCTACAACGTCGCGGCACCCTCGCCGGTCACCAACGCCGAGTTCACCAAGGAACTCGGCAAGGCACTGCACCGGCCGACCGTGCTGCCGGCACCGAAGTTCGCGCTCAAGCTGGCGCTGCGCGAGATGGCCGACGAGATGCTGCTCGCGAGTCAGCGCGTCGACGCGACAAAGATCCAGGAGGCCGGGTTCGAGTTCGACGACGTCGAGCTGCGCCCGACGCTCAGCGAACTATTTGGCTGATCCTCGCCGCTACCGGTCGTTGCGCCAGCCAGCGGTGGCGCCGAGCAGTACGAAAACGGCGAGCACCAAGACCGCGGCCCAGGGCCGGCCAGTGAGCAACGCACCGATGATCGCCCCGGTGGCCGCGGCGATCATCCACTTGTCCTGCGGCAGTCTTGCGCGATCCATGTCGCATCTATCGGCTGCAACGTGCGGCATTTTGAGTCGCGGACGGCAGTCCGATTGCAGACCTCTGTGTAACCTGGGCGGAACGTGCCTGACCCCTCACTAGTCCGATTCCGCAGGATCGTCGAATCTGCGTGCGAGGCGCTTGAAGCTCGCCGCGAGGAAATCAACGATCTGAATGTCTTCCCGGTCGCCGACGGCGACACCGGTGACAACATGGCGCGCACACTGCGTGCGGTGCTCGACGCGCTCGACGACATGACTGCCGACGGCCGTGCGATCGACGACATCGGCCGCAACGAGATCGTCCAGGCCGTGGCCCGCGCCGCGCTGCTCGGCGCACGCGGCAACAGCGGCGTGATCCTTTCCCAGATCGTGCGCGGTCTGGCCGAAGAGCTTGCCTCGCGGCCGGGCCAGCGGATCGACCCGGCGCTGATGGCGTCGGCGCTGGGGCGCGCTTCGGACGCGGCCTACGAATCCGTGCGCGAGCCGCAGGAGGGAACGATCCTGACGGTGATTCGCGAGATCGCGCACCGCATGTCGCACATCGTCGCCCACATGGACGGCGCCGCATTCCCACTTGACGTCGACGACGCGATCCAGGACGGGGCGATTGCGGAGCTGGTCGCCGGCGCCGTGAGCGTGGGCGAGGAGTCGGTGGCGCGCGGTCCAGAACTTCTGCCACTGCTCAAGGAGTCCGGCGTGGTCGACTCCGGCGGCTACGGGCTCGTCGTGATCATGTCGGGCATCCTCGCCGCGCTGGCGAACGACGCGGAAGCGACGTCACGGGTCGCACATCACAGCGCAAAGCACGTCGTCGGTCACACGGTGCATGAATCGAGCGAGTACCAGTACTGCACAAACTTTGCGGTGACCGGCACCGAGCTCTCGGCCGAGCACTTCCGCGCCGATCTCGAGCGGATCGGCGACTCGCTGCTGCTGGTCGGCGACGAGGCGACGATGCGCGTTCACATCCATACCAACGAGCCGGAGCGCGCGATGGCGCTGTTCCAGGAGTTCGGGGAGATCGTCGACATCGAGCTCGAGGACATGCACGAGATGATCGCGGCGCGCAGCGAGCGCGTCAACGGCGACGACGGCGTCGTGCAGGCAGCCGAACGGCCGCGGGGACGCTGCGGCATCGTCGCGGTCGTCAGCGCCGACGGCATCGCCGGCCTGTTTCGCGACCTCGGCGCGACGATCGTCGACGGCGGTGAGACTTTGAACCCCAGTACCGAAGAGTTGATCGCGGCGATCGAGGCGGCGCCTGAGGACGAGGTGATCCTGCTGCCGAACTCCAGCAACGTGATCCTGGCCGCGGAACGCGCCGTCGAGCTGGCCGCAAAACCGGCGGCGCTCGTGCCGACGACCAGCCAGCAGGCAGGGCTTTCGGCCGTCGTCGCCTTGAACCCCAACGCCGATGCGGCCACCAACGCCAAGGCGATCGACACCGCGCTCGAGGTCGTTCGCGCCGGCGGCGTGGCGCCGGCCGCGCGCGACGACGCAGACGGACGCTTTCGCAAGGGCGACGCCGTCGGTTTCATCGACGAAGACCTGATCGCCTGGGGCGAGCCGGAGCCGACGCTGCGCGAGGTGTTCGCACATCTCGGCGCCTCGGCCGAGCTGATGACCTGCATCTCCGGCGCGCAGCCGCCGTTGACCAACGACCAGGTGCGTGGCCTGGCGCCGCCCGAAGCAGAGTTAGAGTTGCTCGATGGAGGGCAACCGAACTGGTGGTGGCTGATCTCGGCGGAATAGCCGGCGCCGAGCCGTACGTGCCGCGCGCCCTCACCGGCGAGCCGCTTTCACGCGACGAGCTGGCGGCCGCGCCCGTTCGCTATCCGCGACCGACCGTCACGGACCTGCGGTTGGGTGAGGCGCTGAAGTTGGGCGACAAGACGGTCGAAGCCGCTGAGCGGCTCGGCATCGTCACGGTCGGCGACCTACTGGAACACGTTCCGGCCGGCCACGAGTTTCGCGCGGGCAAGGCGATCCACGATCTGCGCGGCGGTGAAGAGGCCACGATCGAGGCCGAGGTTGGCGCGATCAGCCTGCGGCCGACGCGGCGGCGCAACTTCCGGATCGTCGAAGCGACCGTGTTTGACGACAGCGGCAAGACCAAAGCCGTCTGGTTCAACCAGGCGTATCTCGTCAAGCAGCTGCCGCCGGGAACTCGGCTGCGGCTGTGGGGCAAGTTGAAGGACAAGGCGTTCCAGGTGCGCGAGTATGCGGTTCTTGCGCAGGACGACGCGCCGGTGACGGGCGAGTCGGCGGTGATCTCGATCTACCCGGGCACCGAGGGCTTGAAGTCGCAGCGGCTGCGCGAGTTCATCGAGGTGGTCGGCCGGCTCAGCGAGCACGTGGTCGAGCCGCTGCCCGGCCGGCTGCGCGCCGCGGAGCGCTTGGTCGCGCGCCCGGATGCGCTGGCCGAGATGCACTTCCCGCGCGACGCGCGTGTCAGCGCGGCCGCGCGTGAGCGGCTTGCGTTCGAGGAGCTGCTGCTGCAGCAGCTCGCGCTCGGGATGCGCCGCCGGCGCCGCGCGGCCGGGCGCCTTGCGCTGCCGCTTGCGCCGAAGGACACGCTCGTTGCGCGCTGGCGTGAGCGGCTGCCGTTCGACTTCACGCGTGACCAAACCGATGCCGTGACGGCGATCGGCGAAGACCTGGCGCACGAGCTGCCGATGCAACGGCTGCTGATGGGCGAGGTCGGCTCCGGCAAGACCGTCGTCGCGCTTGCGGCGATGCTGCGGGCGGCCGAGAACGATGCGCAGGCCGCGCTGATGGCGCCCACTGAGACGCTGGCAGAACAGCACTTTGCAACGCTCGACGCGATGCTGCCGGAGGTGCCGCTCGCTCTGTTGACCGGTTCGACGCCGCCGGCGCGCCGGCGCGAGATCCTTGCGCGGCTCGCATCGGGCGAGTTGCCGCTGATCGTCGGCACGCACGCGCTGATCGAGCCGACCGTCGAGTTCCGCAGGCTTGCGCTTGCGGTGGTCGACGAGCAGCACCGCTTCGGCGTGCGTCAGCGCGCCGCCCTCGACGAGAAGGCGCCGGGCGACCACGTGCCGCACGTCCTGCACATGACGGCGACGCCGATCCCGCGCACACTCGCGCTGACCGGCTACGGCGACCTCGACTTCACACAGATCAAGGAGCTGCCGGGCGGGCGGCGCCCGATCGCCACGCGTGTGGTCGGTGACGCCCAGCGTGACGAGGCCTACGAGCAGGTGCGCGAGCAGCTGCGGGCCGGGCGGCAGGCCTACGTGGTCTGCCCGCTCGTTGAAGAATCCGAGGTGCTGCAGGCGCGCGCAGCGACTGCCGAGGCCGAGCGCCTCGCGGCCGGCGAGTTCGCCGACTTCAAGGTGCAGCTGATTCACGGCCAGCTGAGTTCGGCCGAAAAAGCCGCGGCGATGCGCGCGTTCGCGACGGCCGAGGCCGACGTGCTGGTCGCAACCAGCGTGATTGAGGTCGGCATCGACGTGCCGAACGCCACGGTGATGATTGTCGAGGACGCCGAGCGTTACGGGATCTCACAGCTGCACCAGCTGCGCGGTCGCGTCGGCCGCGGCGAGCACGAGTCGTTCTGCCTGCTGTTCGGTGCGCCGGCCTCGCGCCGGCTGCGCGCGGTCGCCGCCGAGCGTGACGGCTTCAAACTGGCGCAGGTCGACCTGGAGCTGCGCGGCGCGGGGGAGGAGCTCGGGACGCGCCAAAGCGGCCTGCCGCGTTTCCGCGTCGCCGTGCTGCCCGCCGACAACCTGCTGCTCGAGCGCGCAAACGTGCTCGCCGACCGCCTGCTCGCCGCCGACCCGTCGCTCGGCGCAGCCGAGACCGAGCTGCTTCGCGCCGCCGTTGTGGCGCGCTACGGCGCGGAGATCGATCCGATTCCGGCCTGAATATGCGCGTCGTCGCGGGAGCGTTCAAAGGGCGCAAGCTCGCCGGCCCTCCGGGCAACGCGGTGCGGCCGACCTCGGACAAGGTGCGAGAGGCGCTGTTCTCGATCCTCGGTGCCGTCGACGGTCTGCGCGTGCTGGATCTGTTCGCGGGAACCGGCGCGCTCGGAATTGAGGCGCTCTCGCGCGGGGCGCTGTCGGCCGAGTTCGTGGACAGCGATCGCAAGGCACTCGACACCGTGCGCAGGAATCTCGGCGCGACTCTGGGCGAGGACCAATCCCCAGTGACCGTGATCCGCGCCGATGCGCTGCGGTTCCTTGACGCGGCAGACGGCGATGCCTACGAGCTGATCTTCGTCGACCCGCCGTATCGTGACGCCGCCACGCTCGCACCGTCGCTGGCCGCCAAGCTGCCGCGCGTGCTCGCCGGCGGCGGGACGGTCGTCGCCGAGTGCGATCGCCGCGCGCCGCTGCTGCTGGAAGAACTGTCGCAAAACGCGCTGGCGCTGGTCTCGGAGCGAAAATATGGCGATACGCTGATACGCATCTTCAGCCGGTCGGACGCCGGCGGCTAACGCTAGATACTTCAGATGGACGCTTCCACAAACGGTTATGCAGGTCACGTAGCTGTCTGCCCGGGTTCGTATGACCCGGTCACGAACGGCCACTTGGACATCATTCGCCGCGGCGCGAACGTGTTCGACAAGGTCGTCGTAGCCGTCGTCAATGCGTCGGTCCGCAAGTCGCCGCCGCTGTTCGATGCCGATGAACGCGTCCGGTTCCTCGAGGAAAACCTCAAGGATCTGCCGAACGTCGAGGTCGCGAAGTTCGACGTTCTGATCGTCGACTTCGCCCGCGAGGTTGGAGCGACCGTGATCCTGAAGGGCCTGCGAGCGATCTCCGACTTCGAGTACGAGTTCGAGATGAATCAGCTGAACACGACGATGGCGCCAGACATCGACAGCGTCTTCATGATGGCGTCGCCGAAATTCAGCTTCATAAGCTCATCCGGAATCAAGGAGATGGCGCGCTTCGGTGGCGACGTTTCCGAGCTGGTTCCGCCGCAAGTTTCCGTACGCTTGGCCGAAGCGTTGAAGGCTCAGCCGCATCACTAGAGAAGGCTTTTGTCTAGACCAACCTGAGTAAGGGGTTTTAACCGTGGATGTCCTTGTACTGATCGACAAGCTCGACGACATGATTCACAACGCGAAGCCGATTCCGTTGACGGACAACGTGCGCGTCGACAAGGAGGAGATCTACGACCTGCTCGACCAGATGCGCGCGACGATCCCGGAAGAGATCAAGCAGGCGCGCTGGATCGTCAAGGAGCGCCAGGAGATGCTCGCCGAGGCCAAGCGTGAGGCCGAGCGGATCGTCAAAGAGGCGCACGACGAGCAGCTGCGACTGGTCTCCGAGCAAGAGGTCGTCAAGCAGGCCGAGAACCACGCCGAGGACATCATCGAAGAGGCCCGCGCCCGTGAGCGTGAGATCCGCCTCGGCGCCGAGGACTACGCCGACGACATTCTCAACACACTTGAAGTGAACCTCGAGAAGTTCCTCGCCGCTGTTCAGCGCGGTCGCGACCGCCTAGCCGGCCGCGATCACGAAAACGCTGAGATTCGTTAGCTAACGGCCAGCGCACACACGTCGGT
>JBOGYW010000007.1:0-45595 GCA_050696815.1 Solirubrobacterales bacterium
GAGCAGCCACAGCGCCTCGCGGCGCCCGTTCGGGCCGAGGCCGTCGCAGGCGCCGGCCCAGGCGAGCTTCTCGAGCGTGGCGCCGTCGCTGCCGGAGCGCCCGGCGAGGTCCTCGACGGATTTGAACGGTCCACCCTCGGCGCGCGCGGCGGCCAGCGAGCGCACGCCGGCATCCTTGGCGCCCTTCACGTAGCCGAGGCCGATCCGGATCGCCAGGCTGCGGCCGTCTTGCGTGCGGATCTTCGGATCCTCGCCCGCTGGATACTCGGGACCGAGCATCGGCGGCTTCGCGTATCGCCCGCCGGGAGCGGTCGAAGCGCCGGGCGGCGTGCGCGGCAGGCCGACACGGGCGTCGTCGATCCACTCAACCGTGCACTCGGCATCACTGGCGTTGACGTCGGCCGGCAGCACGGGGATGCCGCGGCGCTGCGCCTCGTGGATCAGCGCGTCGGGCATGTAGAAGCCCATCGGCTGCTCGTTGATCAGGCCGCAGACGAACTCCGGCCCGTAGTGGCAGCGCAGCCACGAGGTCTGGTAGGCGAGCAGGCCGAAGGCGGCGGCGTGGGCCTTCGGGAAGCCGAAGCCGGAAAAACCGATGATCTGGGCGAACACCGATTCGGCGGTCGCTTGATCCACCCCGTTTGCCGCGGCGCCGCTGACGAAGCGCAGGTGGTAGGCGGCGAGCGCCTCGTGGCTGCGCTTACGGCTCATCGCACGGCGCAACCCCTCGCCCTCGCTCGGCGTGAAATCCGCCAGCGCCTTGGCGACCTCGATCACCTGGTCCTGAAAGACGATCGCGCCCAGCGTGTCTTTCAGCACCGGCTCGAGCAGCGGGTGCGGGTACGGCACTGCGTAGTCAGGATCCGCGCGCAGCTTCTTACGGCGGTCGAGGTACGGGTGCACCGCGCCGCCGACGATCGGCCCGGGCCGCACGATCGCCACCTGCACGAAGATGTCGTTGAGATTCTCTGGCTTTGAACGCACGAGCATCTGCATCTGCGCGCGGCTCTCGATCTGGAAGACGCCGGTCGTCTCGCCGCTGCGGATCTGCCGGTAGACGTCCTCGTCGTCGAGCGGGATCCGCGACAGGTCGACCTGCTCGCCGCGCGCGCCGTGGATCAGGTCGACGGTGCGCTCGACGGCCGACAGCATGCCCAGGCCGAGCAGGTCGATCTTCACGAAGCCGGCGTCGCCGCAGGAGTCCTTGTCCCACTGCACGATCTGCCGCCGCTGCATCGCGACCGGCATCACCGGACAGACGTCGATCAGCTGGTCGGTGCTGATCACCATGCCGCCGGAGTGCTGGCTGACGTGGCGCGGCAGGCGGTGGATCTGCGGCAGCAGTTCCAGCATCGCCTGCCAGCGCGGCGACTGCAGCAGGCGCGCGCGACTCGGCGAGTCTTGGATCGAGGCACGCACACGCTCGTCGATCGACTCGCCGTAGCTGCGGTCGGTCGTGCGAATGATCCGTTCGATCTCGGCGGTCGGCAGGCCGAGGGCTTTGCCGAGGCCCCGCAGGGCGCCGCGTGTGCGGTAACAGGAGAAGGCGCTGACCAGCGCGGATCGCTGCTGGCCGTAACGCTCGTGGATCCGTGGGATCAGCTCGTGGCGGATGTCGCGCGGGAAGTCGAGATCGATGTCCGGCAGCGAGGTCAGCTCGTCGTGCAGGAAGCGGCCGAGACAGAGGTCGGCCTCGAGCGGATCGATGTGCGACAGCCCGGTCAAGTAACAGACGATCGAGCTGACGCTGCTGCCGCGCCCACGCCCGGGCGGCAGCACGCTGCGGGCGGCGCTCGGGCCGCGCACCTCGAGCGCGATCTCACGCGCCAGCTCGAGCAGGTCGTGATGGATCAGGAAAAAGCCCGGCAGGCCCAGCTTCTCGATCACGCGCAGTTCGTCTTCCAGCCGCGCGCGGGCCTCCGGCAGGCTGACGTGGCGGCGGCCGACACTGCCGCCCAGGTGACTGCCGCCGGGGCCGTAGCGATCGACGATCCTGGTCTCGCAGACGGCCCTGAGCCGGCGCGCGGTCTCTGGATCCTGTGCGCCGGGGTAGCGGTAGCCGAGGTCGCTGGTGAGGTCGAAGTCGATGCGCTCGGCGATGTTGACGGTCTCCTGGACCGCCCCGGGGTGCTCCGCGAACCTGCGCGCCATCTCTTCCGGCGGGACCAACACGTGTGAGGAGTTGCCGCGGCGCAGCGGCTCGGTCTCGTCGAGCGTGTGGTTGTACCTGAGCGCGACGAAGACGTCCTGCAGCGGCGCGCGCGAACGGTCGTGGACGTGGATGTTGCCGGTCGCGACCGTCGGGACCTTGAGGCGGCGGGCGAGCTCCGCCAGCGCGATGTTGCGGGCGCGGTCGTGCCGCGCGAACGGCCGCTGCAGCTCGATCCGGAAGTTGTCGCTGCCGAATGCGGTGAGCAGCTGCCGCGCCGTCGCCTCGGCGGTGGCCTGCTCGCCACGCTCGATCCGCGCCGCCACCGCGCCGCGCGCCGCGCAGCCGGAGAGGCAGATCAGCCCCTGCGCGTGATCGAGCACGTCTTGCAGCGACACGTGCGGCTGCTGCGCGGTGCGCGCGGCGTCGTGGCTGCGGGTGTCGGCGTGAGCCTTGGTAAGCAGCCGGCAGAGGCTGGTCCAGCCGGTGTGATCGGCGACGATCAGCGTGAGGTGGTGGCCGTCGGTGAGCGTGACCTCGGCTCCATGGATCGGCGTCACGCCGAGCGGCATCGCCGCGTGCGCGAACTCCATCGAGCCGTAGACGCCGTCGTGGTCGGTCAGCGCGAAGGCCGGGTAGCCGAGCTCGGCGGCGGCGGCTGCGAGTTCGTACGGGTGACTGACTCCGTCGTGGAACGAATAGGCGCTGTGAGCGTGCAACTCCACATATGTCGATCCTCCTGATACGAACATATGTTCGTATAGTAGATCACGGCTCCGTCGTAGGCGAATGTTCTACTGGTTCGGAACACTGCCGATCCGTTGCGTGCAAGGCGGTGTTTTTTGGTTCATGAACCAAAACCTCACACTCAAGCTTGCTCTCACCGGCGCTGCCGCGCTCACCCTGCTGGCCATCACGGCCGGCGGTGCTGTAGCCGCCCCCAGCCAGATCTCGCTCTCAGCGAGTCCGAAGACGGTCGTCAACGGCAAGATCGTCACGCTGACCGGGCATCTCAAAGGCTCGAACAACGCGGCCAAGAACGTTCAGCTGCAGGTCAGCGCGTTTCCGTTCACGTCCTACGTCCCGAGTGCGGTGACGCTGACGAATGTCAGTGGCGACTACAGCTTCACGGCGGCTCCCGCCGTCGCGACGCGCTACAAGGTCCTCGCCACCGACTTCACGCCGGCCGAGGAAAGCAGCGTGCAGACCGTGACGGTCAACACGAAGGTCTCGATCAAGGCGAGTGACAGCACACCGAAACGCGGTGCGAAGGTGCGCTTCAGCGGTTACGCCTGGCCGGCGCACGACGGCACCGTGGTCGAGCTGCAGCGGCGCACCACGACCGGCGCATTCGTGACCGTCGCGAAGACGGTGCTGAAGGATGCCGGGACCACGCGTTCGGTCTACAGCCGCGCGCTGCGTGTGCGTAAGAACGGCGTATACCTGGTGAAGGTCGCGGCGACGCCCGAGAACCTTGCGGGCACCAGCGCCACCAAGAGCATTCGCGTGCACCGCTAGGCGCGCTGCTCGAACCAGTTCCTGGTGCCGAGATCCTGAAAGACCACGACGTTGCTCCCGTCCGCCAGCACCAGCTCGAAGTAGCGGCGGCGGACGGGGCGCCCGGTCCACCAGCGGTCTTCGACGACCCAGCGCTCACGCTCGCTCGTCACCGGGCGGCCGCGTAGCCGGACCGGCGCGCCCTCGCCGCTCGTCTTCAGGCCGACGGCCGGCTTCGGGCGGCTGAGCGGCACCGGGCCGGGGCTGAGTGCGGCACGGCGCTCGGGCAGACGTGAGTTCTCGTCGAGCTTGACGACCCGCGCGACCGACTGCGGGCTGCCGGCCGCCTGCCGCGCCTGCTCGGCGGCGTGCCTGAGGCGGCGCGCGCGCTCGCGCGAGGAGTCCTTGCCGAACAGCGTTGCCGACTCGTGGTCGAGCGGACCGAAGCCGTCGGCCGTCAGCTCGAGCGCGGCGGCAGGCGCCGGCAGGTCGAGCAGCTTGCGCTGGGCGACGAGCTTGATGCGCGCCGGATCGGCGGTCGGCTGGCGCATGATCGCGCCGGCGCTCCACGAGCCGCCCTCGGTGAAGTGGGCGCTGACGGTGACGGCGCGCAGCGTGCGCTGTTTGCGCTCGGGTCGCGCCAGCAGCCGCTCTATGAGCAGGGTCAGCGCGCGCTCGAGGTCGCCGGCCATCGCGCCGGAACTGGTCTGGCCCTCGGCGTCGTCGATCAGTTCGATCCGCTCGGTCAGCCGCTCGGCCGGCCGGCGTGGCCGCAGCGGCGGCTCCTGGCCGTAGATCAGATCGCGCGCGGTGAGCCCCGCCACGCCGAAGCGCTCGGCCACACGCGCGCGGCGCAGCAGCGCGAACTCGCCGAGCGTCTCGATGCCGAGCTTCTCAAGCGTGTCGGCGAGCTGGCGCAGCTGCTCGTCGTAGAGCGCCAGCCAGCCGATCGGAGCGTTGGCGAGGAAGTCACGGCGATCGAGGTCGCTGAGCACCAGCTTGGGTTTGCGCGGCCGCGCTGTGCGGGCGGCGGCGAGTGCGACAAAACGCGACTGCGCCGCGCCGATCCGTACCGGCCGGCCGATCGCGTCGCGGATCGCCGCAAGCACGCCGTCGAAGCCGCGGTGCAGCGGCTCCAGTCCGGAGCTCTCAAAGAAGGCGGTGCCGGGCGCCTCGACGTTGCTCTCGACCTCGGCGCCGAAGGCCTCCAGCCCCTGCAGCACCCGTTCCCAGCCACTGCGCGCGGCGGCCGGATCCGGAGCGACGAGCTTCAGCTGCGGGCAGCGCGCGAAGGCCTCGCCGAGCGGCAGTCCCGGCGTGACCGCAAAGGCCTCGGCGGCGGCAGATACCTGCCCGACGGTTTGACGGCCACCGGCCGTCGGCGCGAGCGCGACCGGCCGCGCCAGCAACTCCTGACGATCGATCCCGCCCTGCCCGGCGGCAATCGTGAGCTCGAAACGCGGCATGAGGACACAGATAACGGACACGAACATATGTTCGCATACTGCTCCGACAAGCCGCACGGCACGCAATTTGCGGGGGAGTTCGTGCGCTTTCGCACCCTTGGGTCGCACCCGGTGAGACCGAAGGATGTGAATTGATACAAGCCCCGGCGGGCGAGCGAGCGAAGCGGGTCGGGGGGCTAGGAGGCCGCGCCAGGCGACGCCGGCGGGCGCAGCTTGGCCGCCATCTGCTTGGCGCTGACGCGCTTCACGTTCCAGGCAAGGCCGGTCTTCTCAAGCGTCCAGACGACCCAGCCGCTGGGGTCCATCGCCTTCTGCCAGCGCTTCAGTCCGTGAAACGCGCTCGTCGGGAAGGTGTGGTGGTTGTGGTGCCAGGCCTCACCAAGCGTCGGGATCGCGAGCACCCAGTTGTTCGTGCTCTGGTCGGTCGTGGCAAACGGGCGGCGACCGAACATGTGGCAGATCGAGTTGACGCTCCAGGTGACGTGGTGGGTGATGAAGATGCGCACCGCGCCGCCCCAGAACGCGCCGGTCAGCGCGCCCCACCAGGAGCCGCCGGAGATCAGGAAGCCGAGCGCGCCGGGGATCACCAGCGCGAGCACGATGAACCACGGGAACTGGCGGTCGATCGCCATCACCACGCGGTCCTTCAAGAGGTCTGGCGCAAAGCGCTTGGCCGAAGTCTGGCCCTCTTCGAGCAGCCAGCCGATGTGGGCGTGCCAGGCGCCCTTTACGGCGCCAAAGAAGCCGGCGCCTTCGTGGCCGACGTGCGGGCTGTGCGGATCGCCCTCTTCGTCGGCGTAAGCGTGGTGGCGCCGGTGGTCGGCAACCCAGTCCGACGGGCGTCCCTCGATCGCGAGCGAGCCGGCCGCGGTGAGCACGCCGCGCACCCAGCCCTTGGTCTCGAAGCTGCGGTGTGTGAGCAGGCGGTGGAAGCCGACCGTGATGCCGAGGCCGGCGATCACGTGCATCCCGAGAAGAAGCAAGAGGTCGGTCGCGCCGACCGCCTTCTCCCAGAGCAGCACGATCGCAGTCACGAAGGCGACGAACGGCAGGATGATCACCGACAGCGTGCCGATGTGGTGGGCGACCGAAGTGTGTTCCAGCTCCGGCAGGCCAGCCGGGTCATTCGCGGTCGGAGCCGCGGACGTGGTCTCGTCGTTCAGCATCTTCTTCCAGTTTAAGCGCTGCTTAGGCAGTCCTAATACGTATCGGCAGGCGAACGGTTACAGCTCAGTCCTCGTAGGGCTCGAAGTCTTTCGGCCGCGCGCCGCAGACCGGGCAGAACCAGTCGGCGGGAATCTCTTCGAACGGGGTTCCGGGCGGGATGCCGCCGTCGGGATCGCCGATGTCCGGGTCGTAGATCCATCCACAGGTCACGCACATCCACTTGCGCGTCGTAGTCGCTTCGACTGTCATCGCGGCAAGGTTAACGCGTGTCCGCCGCGCGCCGTCAGCCGCTGCCGCGCGAACGCGCGAGAAGCGGTTTCTCGACGAATCGCCAGGTCAGCGCGCCGGCGATCGAGGCGACCGCGACAAGCTGCAGCCAGGTCAGAAATCCCGATCCCGGCAACAACCCATGGCCCTTCATGAACAAGAGCAGCGGCAGGTGCCAGAGGAAGACGCCGTACGACCAGCGGCCGAACGCCTCGACCGGCCGCAGCATGTCGGAGGCGCCGATCACCGGCTGCGCGCAGGCGACGATGATCAGCGCGTAGCCGATCGCGCCGGGCACGTCGCGCAGCACGCCGGTCGCCAGATCGCCCCAGCCGATCGCGTGCCACAGCGAGTCGCCGATCGCCAGCGCCGCGCCGCCGAGGATCATCGCCACCGCGACGCCGCGCGAGCGCGCCGGCGGCAGGTGCGCGACGAGCATGCCGAGCGCGAGATACGGCAGCATCGCAAACAGCGACAACCGCGCGATCGGCCCCCAGCCCTGTTTGAACGAGAGCCAGTTCCAGCCCACGCCGAAGAGGATCAGCGCCAGCGGCACGAACCACGCACGCCGCCCCATCCGCGAGCCGAAAACGAGAAACAGCGGGAAGACGAAGTAGAACGCCGCCTGCACGGCGAGCGTCCAGGTCGGCGCGTCCAGCGTGAGCAGCGTCTCGGAGCTGTAGTTCTGCAGGAAGAAGGCGAATAGCCACAGGTCGGAGGCCGGCGGCAGTCGCACGCCGGGCGTGTCGCCGACTCCCCACAGCAGGATGATCGCGCCGACGATCGCCAGGTAGTAGGCGGGCACGATGCGCACGATCCGCCGCCAGTAGTACGCGCGCAGCGGCACCTCGCGCGGCGCCCCGCGCCAGTCGCCGCGCAGCAGCGGCCGGTAGAGCAGGTAGCCGGACAGCACGAAGAAGACGACGAGGCCGATGCGCAGCTCGAAGAACGCGTAGTCGAGCCAGCCGTCGCGCTTCGGCGAGTTCGGCTGAGGCAGCCGGTAGAGCCAGACGTGGTACGTCAGCACCCAGATCGCCGCGGCGGCGCGCACCAGGTCCAGTGCCTGCGCGCGGTGCTTGACGCCCTTCACGGCCGGCGCCACGGCCGGCTGGTCACTCACTTGCCGTCCCGCCGCCCGCGAGCTCGGCGTCGAGCCGGTCGAGCACCTGGCCGCAGCGCCGCGAGAGCCACGGCCGGGCGGCGTTCACCAGCGCACGGTCGCGCAGGCCGCCGGGCTTGATCCGCGCGCGGAAGGTGACGTCGGCGGAGCCGGGGCCGCCGTCTTCGCTGAGCTGCCACTCGATCATCGCCAGGGTGTCGCCGGCGTGGGCTTCGCCACGGAACACTTCATAGGGACGGGATTCGACGACGCGCGTGATCACCTTTCGTTCGAGTCCGGGAACCGGACCGCGCAACAGCAGCGCCGCGCTCTCGCCGTTGACGAGATCGGCCTCGATCAGATCGGCGCCGAGCAGCGGCCAGTGGCGCTCCAGGTCGGTAAGCAGCTCGAAGACCTCCCGCGGCGTGGCGCTGATGCTGCGCCGCGCACCGACGACGATCCAACCCAGTTCGTCGTTCACAGCGGAATCTCCAGCTTGTCGATCACGACCGGATCGTCCTCGTCGCGCCTGCAGCCGGTGACGCCGAAGGCCGAGATCGTCAACAGGCCGTGCGCGACGTCGAGGCGCAGGAAGTTCTTGAAGAACGGCGGCTCGTCCCAGTCGAGCGCCTCCGAGATGCGCGAGGGCTCGAACCATTTGAGGCGCGGAAAGATCAACCCTGCGAGCAGTCGCGAGCGCAGGCTCACGCGAGCGGCCTGTGCGCCCTCTCCGCGCGCGAGTTCCGCTTCGAGGTCGAGTCCATGGCGGGCGGCGACGATCGCCGTCGCCTCGTCGGCGGGAATGCCGCGTGGCTTGACGCCGACGCGGCGGAACTTGCGCAGCAGCGACACCGAGTAGCCGCGCAGCGAGTCGCCGCGGGTCGGAAACACCACCCAGTCCTGCTCGGAGACATCGGGCAGCTCGACGCGCGGAATCTGATGAGTCGAAGTCATGAACGCTCCCCCGCCGCCGCTGATCACGCACTGCAGCGTACGGCCATCGGACAGCTTTACGGGATGGCGCTCGTAGTGGTGCACGTCGCCGGAGATCATCGCGACGAAATTGTTCGCCGGATCGCGCAGCACGCTCCACAGCAGGCCGCCGGGATCGTCGTCGCTCTTCGGCAGGATGCGGCGCGGACTCATCTGCGGGCCGGAGTAGATCGGCTTGCCCGAGACCAGCAGCTTCGGCTTGTCGCCGGCCGCGACGCGGCGCAGCCAGTCGCCCTGGTCGCCGTCGAGCCGGCCGAGAATGCCGGTGTCGATGCCGATCACCCGCAGCTGCGGCGTATCGATGCAGAAGTACATGTTCGGCTGCGCCGGGCCGTTCGCCTGGGCCGGCCCGCGCAGCGCCTTCGCCTCTGCGAGCGTGTCCGGCGCGAGCGCGCGCGGGCGGCGCCACAGCAGCCGGTGCAGCAGCATGAACAGGCGCGAGTACTGCCTGCGCGGCGGCGGCGCGAAGGTGCGAGCCGGCGGATCGGCGGCGCAGAAGTGGCGCATGAAGCCGGCCAGGCCGTCGAGCCAGTCGTGGTTGCCGGGCACCGCGTAGATCGGCTGCGGGTAGCCGGCGTACGGGATGAAGAACTTGGCGATGTACTCGTTGACGTCGCCGGCCGGGTACAGCACGTCGCTCGCGATCACCGTGAACTCACTGCCCTTCGACGCGCTGAGTAACGCCGGGACGATCGCGTACTGCGAGACGTCACCTTCGCCGGTGTCGCCCATCACCATGAAGGTGAAGCGGTCGAGGTCCGGCCGCTCGAGCATGAAGTCATTGACGACGGCGGGCGGCGCCCCCTCGGCGGCGAGCTTCTTCCGCTGCGCCGTGACCCATGCCAGGCGCGCGTTCTCGGTCGGGTCGCCGATCAGCGACGCCAGCACGTTGTTGCGCGAGTGCCAGAGCGTCCGCAGCGAGAGCCAGGTGAAGCGGGCGAGCGGCTGCTCCGGGTTGGGCGTGAGCTGCGCGTAGTCGGACGGCTCGCACTGCCAATCGGCGTCGTCGGCCAACCGCACGGCACGCGGGATCGGTGCGCGCGGCGCCACGGCTTGGTCAGTCCACCCGGTAACGCAGGAACAGATGGTCTTCATCGATCATCGCCGTCACGAGGTGCAGCCGCTGAGCAGCGGGCAGCAGGCCGGCGATGATCGGGAACGGTTCGCCGGACCCCGTGATCACCGGCGCGACGGTCAAGAACAGCTCGTCGACCAGCTCGGCGGCAAAGAAATGGGCGTTGAGGTGCGGTCCGCCTTCGAGCAGCAGTGTGCGCACGCCGAAGTCGTCGTGCAGCCGCGTGAGGATCGCGGCCGCGTCGTGGGTGGGCACCTGGGTGACCTTGGCGGCGGCACCTTGCAGCGCGACTTCCGCGTCGCTGAACACCGCGATCTCGGCGGCGGCATCCTGAAAGACCGGCGCGTCGAGCGGCAGCGAACCGCTGCGCGTGACCGTGGCGAACAGCGGCCGCGGCCGCAGTCCGCGGGCGACGCGGCGCTCGCGGGTCTCGGGCTTCGACGCCGGGCCCTTGTACTGCTCGGCCTCGATCGTCGAGGTGCCGGCCATCACGCAGTCGACCTGCTCGCGCAGTTGAACGAACAGCGCCATGTCTGTGTCGTTGCCGAGCTTCGCGGTGTTGTCGCCGATCCGTCCCTGGCCGTCGGCGGTCGCGACCATGTTGACGATCACGTACGGCCGCTGCGTCGGCGCGCGGGATGCCAGGTCGAGGTCGGCGTAGGCCGTGCCGGCATCGACGGTGTGCTGCTCGGTCTCGCTGACTGGGTAGAGGCGCAACATCGCGCCCCCATATATATCCGACCGCCGGACGCGGCCCGGCGATTACGTGATGGCGGCGAGCTCGGCCTCGAGCTCTTCCATCACGTCGGAGCGGATCCGCGCGTTGTCGACGCGGAAGGCGGCGACGAGGATTCCGGCCAGTGCGCCGGTCATCAGGTCGAGCAGCTGATCGCGCTCGATCGCGCGATTGTCGAGCCAGTCGAAGATCACCGAGTTGTTGAAGTTCATCCAACCTTCGAGCGCCAGCAGGAGCGTCGGCGACGGCACCTCGTCGAGGATCAGGTAGCGCAGGATGCGCTCCGCCTGGGCGTCGCGCCCTTCGCGGATCACCGCGCGGATCTCCGCGTCGACGCTGTGCTGACCGCGGTGCACGGAGCGCACGGCGTTTTCGTTCAGCTCCACGTAGTCGAGAAAGTGGGCGATGCTGTCGCGCAGACGGGCCATCGGCGGCAACGTTTCGTCGGGAGCGGTTAGCCGGATCGCATTGTCGATGCCGTGCCGCACGATCGCCGCGTAGAAGTCGCGCTTATTCGGGAAGTAGTGGTAGACGAGTCCGCGCGAAACGCCGGCCTCTTCGGCCACTTCCTCGATCCAGACGTCATTGAACGGCCGCTCAGCGAACATCCGCGCGCCGATCGAAACAAGCTGATCGCGGCGTTCGACCGGAGATAGACGAGTGCGCTTTTTGGCCGGATTTGTGATGAATTTGCCCTTTTTGCGTAATTGAACTTAGGTTCACCAAGTGACCCAAAGGTTACCTTCCAAAACGTCTAGAAGATGCTTTATTGTACGGGTAGCCAGTAAGTCATGAAAGAAAAATTGGCTTGCTGACTATCAGGGGATCGAGCTTGCCGGAGCCGTTGTGTGACCTCCCCCCAGATCACTAGGTCAGACCACCAGCTGACCGAATCGGTTCTCGCAGGTCCGGTTGCGCCGGCCCACCGCGATCGCTTTCTGCGGCGTCAGGGATCCGATGACGTATGGATCGTGGAGGGGCCGGCGCGCATACCGGAATCCCATCTCTTCTAAAGCGTGAACGACGCCATCCGCAACATGCTGCCGTTCGCCATCGGCGTGGCCGTCAGCCCGATCCCGATCGTCGCCGTGGTGCTGATGCTGACGAGCCGGCGCGGTAAAGCAAACGGACTTGCGTTTGTGGCCGGTGCGGCCCTTGGTTTGGCGCTGATCGGCGGTGCGGTGCTGATCGCCGGCAGCAACGGCTTCTTCGTGATCGCCGGCACGAACGACGACGACGCAAAGCGCCTCGACCTGATCTTCGGCGTGCTCCTGCTGCTGGGCGCCGCGCGCAGCTTTCGAAAATGGCTCAAGCAGCGAAACGAACCGCGGCAGACGCCCAAGTGGATGGACCGTTTGGATCACGTCACGCCAATCAAGGCCGGCGCGATAGCGCTCGGCCTGGCCTTCGTCAACTTCAAGAACCTGGTCCTCACGATGGCCGGCATGACAGAAATCATGAAAGGCACGCTGAGTGAGACAGAACGCTGGACCGCGCTAGCGATCTTCATTCTGATCGGAATTGCCGGCCCCGCGGTGCCTGTGGCCATCGCCTACGTCGCCGGAGAGCGAGCGCCAGCGAAGCTCGACGCACTGAAGCTTTGGCTGATCGCGCACAACAACGCGCTCCTAGCCGTCATCTTGCTCGCGATCGGAGCCAAACTCCTCCACGATGCGATTTAAGCGATCCGAGGGCGAGACTGGGTAGGACGCAGGAAGCGAAGTTTGTTGCAAACAAATGAGCGCCCGAGGACGACGCCAGTCTCGTCCTCAGACGCTTAAATCGGGGCGCCCAGATTTGAACTGGGGACCTCACCGACCCGAACGGTGCGCGCTACCAGGCTGCGCCACGCCCCGAATGCGGGCAATTATCGCAGAACGATTTCCAACTGACAAGAGGCAAACAAAATTTCCGCAATTTCCGAAAATAGCCCTCCGCGCGCCCTTTTCACGGCGCCGGTAAATCGGTAACGTCTGCCCCTGAAGCTTGCTCACCCGGTCGGCCGAGGACCCCCATGGACCTGGCCGGCGACCATCAAACGGCCATTCCAATGCCGGTTTCGCTGAAAATTGCGCCTAACCGGATAGCGGTGCCCGGCCGATAACTCATAGGTGGTAGATGCCCACAAGCGCATTCAAGGACGACGAGCGCAACCCGCTCATGGATGAATCACAACCGACCGACCTGGCAGTCCCGCTGATCGCGGCAGATGATGACGCGTACGAAGGCCTCTCCTCGCGAATGGCGTGGAGGGTTGCCGCCGCGTTGTTCGCTGCTGCCGGCATCGGCTGCCTCGTAGAACTCGCGACCGGCTGGTTCGGCGCGTCAATCGAAAACGAATCGATGGTCCTCGCACTGGCGGTCAGCTCGCTGGTGCTGTCGGCTATTTGGCTGTTCATCAGCCGTCGCGACGTCGACGACCGCTGGCTGCACGTCGGCATCTTGATCAGTTACGGAATCCTCGCCGGGGTGCTCAGCCAGGCACCGAACGTCGAGTCGCATCTGGGCATCGTCTACCTCGTGCCGCTGACCTTCGTCGCGCTGTTCCTGCCGGCGCGAGCATTGATCTTTTACATCGGCCTGTCGATCACGTTCATCGCTTACTCGATGATCCATCACGCCGGTGAGCAGTACGGCGTGGTGCCCGGCATCATGGCGATCGCTGCACTCGTCAGCACCGCCTTCCTGACGCTTTACGTCCGCCTGCAGCTCGACAGCATCGGCCGCCAGGCCGCGCTGCTGTCCGGTCGCGACGCGCTGACCGGACTCTCCAACCTGCGCCCGCTCTACGAGCGGGTCGAGCAGTTGGTGCGCCGCGCCGAGCGCGGTGAGACCGGCGTGACCGTGATCATGCTGGACCTCGAAGGCTTCAAGCGTGTCAATGACCAGTACTCGCACTCGGTCGGCGACGAGACGCTGCGCGTCGTGGCGAAGGCGATGGCCGACTCGGTGCGCCGCGACGAGATGGTCGCCCGCCGTGGCGGCGATGAGTTCGCGATCGTCACCGAAACGACCGACGAGGAAGAACTCGAGACCTTGATCAGGCGCATCAGCCACCACGTCTCCGACGTGCGTATCGACATGCTGCCCGACGTGCGCTCCGGCGTGACCAGCGGCTACGCGACGTTCCGCGAGGGCGACACCGTGGGCCAACTGCTTGCGCGCGCCGACCGCAAGCTGCACGAGGCGAAGGCCGCGGCAAAACTGGAGCGCTGGTCGTGGCGCGCGCGCAAGCTCGACGACCTTGCCGACGAATACGGGTTCGGCGACTGATGGCCAAGCGACGGGGATACGGGCTTCGCAAGCGCATGACGGATCTGGGCCTGCACCGCGGGCCGCGCCAGACGTTCCGGCCGATACAGCGTCCGCTCGAGCCGAACATCGTGCTGACCGATGAGCGCCTGCGCGTCCATCGCAACGTCTTCTGGTTCGGCGCCGCGACGATGTACAGCGTCGCCGGCGGGCTGATTCTGTTCTCGGCGCTGCTCAACGAGCTGCTGCCCGATCTCAACCTGCCGCCCGACATGACCTCGCCGCTGACGCTCAGCGTGGCCGCGTTCTCGATCGGGCTCTCGGGATTCTGGCTACTGCTGGCCAGCCGCGACACGCCGGCGTATCCGTGGATGAACTTCATCGTCGGAGCCGGCACCGTGATGATCGCGATCATCTCGATCGGCGCTGAGGACTACGGCCCGGACCTGCTCTCGTACTTCCTGGTTCCGGCGCTCGCGGCGGCGTTCTTCATGCCGTTCAAGCAGGCGATCTGGCACCTGCTGGCGATCGCTGCGGTCGAGCTCTACGTTGCATTCAACAGCTCGAACGTGCCGGACGGCAAGGTGATCTCGCTGAACATTCTGTTCTTCACGATGATGTCGGCGGGGATGCTGATGGTCGCGCGCAAGCGCATCCAGGACGGCATCCTGCACAACGTCGCCCTGGCCGGCCGTGACCCGCTGACCGGCGTCGCCAACCTGCGCAAGTTCAACGAGCGGCTGCAGACCGAGGCCGACCGCGCGGACCGCAGCGGCGAGCCGCTGACACTGCTGATGATCGACCTCGACGATTTCAAACTCGTCAACGACAGGTACAGCTACACGCTCGGCGACGCGGTGCTGGTCGCCAGCGCCCGAGCGATGAGCCGCGTGGTGCGCGCTGCCGAACTACTGGCACGCCGCGGCGGCGACGAGTTCGCCGTGATCGCGGTAGGCGCCGATGTCGAGGCGGCCGACGCGCTCGCGCGACGGATCAAGCATGCGGTTCGCCGCGAACGGCTGAAGCTGTGCCCGGACGTCACGCCCGAGGCAAGCATCGGAGTCGCCGAATGGCGGCCCGGTGAGACCGGCGAGGAGCTGGTGCGCCGTGCCGACAGCGCTTTGCACGTGAGCAAGATCATCGCGCATAGCGATGAGCCGTTCGCGGAGACTTAGAGGTTCTTCAGCATCTCGGGCGAGGGGATCCAGGACTCGCCCTTTTCGATCAGCGACTCGAAGCCCTGCCACATCACGGCCATCGCGACCGACGCCATCCGCAGCACGGTCTCTTCCGGGTGATCGAGCCAGTAGTCGGCGAGCGCGTGGCATGAGCCGACCACCGAGTGCCCAGCGACAAGCGCGTACTGGCTGAGGACCGGGTTCACGTCTTCACGGCCCTCGAGCTCGGCGAGGAAGACCTCGGCGATGTGCTCGGCAAACTCCGAATTGAGCTGGTGGATGCCCTTGACCATCGCGTCCTCGATCTCGACCGAGTCGCGGTAGAGCACGCCCCAGGCCTGCTTGTTCTGCTCGATGAACTTGAAGAAAGCGACGAAGCCACGCCAGAAGCGCTCCTGCGGCGGCAGGTCCTGCGCCCAGGCAGGCAGCACCGACTCGCCGAGCTGCTGCGTGAACGAGCGCATCACCGCGAGGTAGAGCTCGTCCTTGCTCTCGAAGTGCTGGTAGACGAGCGCCTTGCTGATGCCGGCCTGCTCGGCGACGTCGTCCATCGAGACGTTGTGGTAGCCACGCGTGCCGAAGACCTTGGTCGCGTGCTCGAGGATCAGATCGTGCCGCTCGCCGCGAGAAAGCCGCTGGCGAGGCGCTCCGTTGCGCAGTGGTGGTGGCGCGCCTTCACTCATGACACAGGTTTTATCGGTCCCGTCGGCTATTCGGAGAGTTTGAAGACCACTTTTTGGACTTCTTTGTTGTCAAACGCGCGATAGGCCTCGGTCGCGTCGGTCAACGGCATGCGGTCGGTGATGATGCTGGCGGCGTCGATCCGGCCGGCGGCGATCAGCGTCAGGAGCTCGTCGCGATACTTGAACGGCTCGCCGAGGATCGGGATCACGCGGGTGTTGCGCAGCCAGAGGTCGCCGGCGCTGAGCGGAAAGTCCTCGCTGACGAGCATGCCGACGAGCACGACCGAACCGTTCGCGCGCGGCAGGCTAAAAGCGGTCTCCATCGCCGGGACGTTGCCCGCGGCCTCGAAGACCGAGTCGCACATCGCGCCGCCGGTCATCTCCTTGATCACCTTGCGCGGGCTCTCTTCCTTCGCGTTGATCGGGATCGCGCCAAATGCCTCGGCCTCGGCCAAGCGCTCCGGCACGACGTCGATCACGAACGCGCGGGCCACGCCGAAGACCGGCGCACACATTGCGATCAGCTGGCCGACCGGGCCGGCGCCGACGATCGCGACCGTGTCGCCCTCCGTCGTGTTGCCGGCGCGCAGCGCGGTGAATGCGGTGGCGAGGATGTCGCCGGTGAAGATCGTCGACTCGTCGTCGAGGTTCTCGGGGATCGGCCGCAGCGTCATGTCCGCGAGCGGCACGCGCACGTACTCGGCCTGGCCGCCCATCAGGTTGCCGAAGGCGCGGCCCATGCCGAACATCTGCATGTTGTTGCAGCGGCGGTGGTCGCCGGAAACGCAGGCGGGGCAGCGGCCACAGGCCGTGTACATCGCCGAGACCACGCGGTCGCCGGGCTTGAAACCAGTCACAGCGTCGCCGATGTCTTCGACCACACCGCAGAACTCGTGGCCGATGATCCAACCGGCCGGAACGTCGGGAATCTTGCCGTGGTAGACGTGCATGTCCGACCCGCACAGCGCGGTCGTGGTGACGCGAACGATCGCGTCGGTCGAGGCATCGAGACCGGGCTTGTCGACCTCCTCAACCCGCATGTCCTGCGGGCCGTGCGAAGTCACGGCGAGCATGCTCATCCGACGATCGCCTTGTAGTACCGGACGGCGAGACCGGTGAGCAGCGTCTGCAGGCACTCCTCGAACGACAGCTTGTTTGCCGCCGAGTAGGCCTGCAGACCGGCGGCCTCGATCGCGTCGCTCTCGGTGAGCACATCGTCGACGAGGTCGGGGTGCTGGTCGCAGAAGTATGCGCCGACGCCGTAAAGACTCGTGTCCATCATCGACTCCGCGAAGGTCGCGTAGTCGACGCCGTAGTTCTGGTTCTTCTTCTTTGCCGAGGATGCCGGCTTGCGCTTGGCCATCGGAGCCGAGATTACCGCGACCGACTCCATATGATCCGTGCGGTGGCGGACCGCAACGAAATCATCGCGTACCTCGACGAGCTGCTCGACTCGCCCGGCTTCCCGGATTACGGGCCGAACGGGCTGCAGGTGCCGGGTGCCGCCGAGGTGACGACGGTCGTCACCGGGGTGAGCGCATCGCTCGATCTCTTCGAGGCTGCGCGCGAGCGCGGCGCCGAGCTGGTGCTCGCGCACCACGGAATGTTCTGGGGCGACGGCAACGACGCGATCAGCCCGCAGCGCGCGGCGCAGCTGAAGCTGCTGCTCGGCAACGACATCAGTCTCGCCGCCTACCACTTGCCGCTCGACGCGCATCCGGAGGTTGGCAACAACGCTCTGCTGATCGAAGCGCTAGGCCTGCGCATCGCCGATCCGTTCGGCGACCACAAGGGCCGCTCGATCGGCTGGCTGGCCGAGACGACCGGCGATACCGACGCCGAGGCACTGCGCGCGCAGCTCGCGCAGGTGACAGGCCGCGAGCCGCTGTTCTTCGATTTCGGCCCGGCGATGATCAAGCGCGTCGCAGTTGTCACCGGCTCCGCGCCGGACTACCTGCAGGCCGCCGTCGATGCCGGCGCCGACGCCTTCATCACGGGTGAGCCGGCCGAACGCGTGATGAACGTTGCCAAAGAGTGCGGTATCCACTTCGCCGCGGCGGGCCACTACGCGACCGAGACCTTCGGCGTGATCCGCCTCGGTGAGCTGCTCGCGGAGAAGTTTGACGTGCAGCACGAGTTCGTCGACCTTCCCAATCCCATCTAAGCCCGACCGGCGGGTATTCTTCAGCTTCTCGCCCGACCCCCTGCAGGCAGCACGACACGGAGGATTCCGATTTGAGCTATTTCGTGACAGGTGGCACCGGATTTATCGGCCGCTATGTGCTCGAACGGCTGCTTGAGCGCAAGGGCCGGATCTACGTGCTGGTGCGCCCGCAGTCGAAGGAGCGGATGGACGCCGTCGTCGAGCGCCTTGGCGCGCCGCGCGGACGAATCGTGCAGGTGACCGGTGACATCACCGAGCCGAATCTTGGACTTTCGAAGGGCGACCGCGACCGCATCAAGGACGTCGACCACTTCTTCCACCTCGGCGCGATCTACGACCTCACGGCGACCGACCAGCAGAACCGCGAGACCAACGTGGGCGGCACGATCAATGCCGTGCGCCTCTGCAACTCGCTCGATCACGCCACCTTCCATCACGTCAGCTCGATTGCCGTCGCCGGCCGCTACAACGGCGTCTTCCGCGAAGACATGTTCGACGCCGGCCAGAAGATCGAGTTTCCTTACGACCGCACGAAGTTCGAGTCCGAGCAGATCGTGCGCGAAGAGACCAGCGGCGCCTGGCGTGTCTACCGCCCCGCCGTCGTCGTGGGCGACAGCAAGACCGGCGCGATCGACAAGATCGACGGCCCGTATCTGCTGTTCAAGTGGATCAAGCGTGCCGCCGAGTACCTGCCGGCCTGGCTGCCGACGCCGGGCATCGTCGGCGGGCGCGCCAACATGGTGCCGGTCGACTTCGTCGCCAGCGCGATCGACCACCTGGCGCACAAGCCCGGGCTCGACGGCCGCGCGTTCCACCTGGTCGACCCGTACCCGCCGACGATCGGCCAGGCGATCACCGCGATCGCCAACGCCGCCAACGGCACGAACTTCTCGCTGCGGATCAGCAACCCGATGGTCCAGGGGCTGCCGCGCATGCTGCTGGAGCTGTCCGAGCTAACGCCGCCGACCAAGATGCTCGGCCAGGAGATCCTGAAGCAGCTCGGCCTGCCGCGCCAGTTCATCTCGTACCTGGACAACCCGACCCGCTTCGACTGCCAGGAGACGCTGCGCGAACTCGACGGTTCCGGCCTTTCGGTACCGCCGTTCGAGCGCTACGTGAAGACACTCTGGGACTACTGGGAGCGCAACTTCAACGAGAAGGCGGCGGCTAACCGCAAGCTCAAGCGCTCGGTAGGCGGCAAGGTGGTCGTGATCACCGGCGCCTCGAGCGGCATCGGCGAGGTCGTCGCCCATCGCGTCGGCCGCGCGGGTGCGACCGTGATCCTGATCGCTCGTTCACGCGACAAGCTCGAGGTGATCCGCGACGAGATCGTCGACGCCGGCGGCGAAGCCGACGTGTTCACCGCCGACCTGTCGGACATGGACGACTGCGAGCGCGTGATCAAGGACATCGAGGCCAAACACGGGCGCGTCGACATCCTCGTCAATAACGCCGGCCGTTCGATTCGCCGCTCGCTGTCGACGAGCTACGACCGCTTCCACGACTTCGAGCGCACGATGCAGCTGAACTACTTCGGCGCCCTGAAGATGATCATGACCGCGCTGCCCGGCATGCGCCAGCGCGAATACGGCCGGATCATCAACATCTCATCGATCGGCGCGCAGGCCTTCCCGCCGCGCTTTTCCGCCTACGTGGCGAGCAAGACCGCGCTCGACGCGTTCAGCCGCTGCGCGCAGCCCGAGGTGATCGGCGATGGCGTGCACTTCACGACCGTCTACATGCCGCTTGTGAAGACGCCGATGACGGCGCCGACGACGATCTACAAGGCGTTCCCGATGATCTCGCCACAAGAGGCGAGCGATCTGGTGATCAAGGGCATGATCGGCACGCCGCAGCGCGTGACGACGCCGCTCGGCACGACCGGGACAGTGATCCACGCCGTCGCGCCGAGCCTCGCCGACCGCATTCTCGGCACCGCCTACAACCTCTTCCCGGAGAGCGCGGCGGCGAAGGGCACGGCCGGCAAGCGCGATCAGATCACGCCCGAGGCGATCGCCTTCGCGCATGTGATGCGCGGCGTCTACTGGTAGCCGGAAACCCGCATCAATAGTGACTGAGCGGTCACTTATCGGTACCGCTCGCAGCGGTGGCCGAGCTGCCATCCGTGGGTTACTATTGCCCTGCCCGGGGGACCTTGGGGGTCTTCAAGAAACAGCCTTGAAAATTCTGCTTGCGCCACCTCGGCCCAAGGCATTAGGGAGCAGAGAAATGGACGTTCTTACCGAACAGTTGGTTATGGCCAAAGAGCAAAGCGAAACACAGGAAATTCCCGCCTTGGAAGCCTCGACGAAGTCGTCGACGATGGCGACGCTGATGACGCTGGCCGCCGAGATGCACGCCGACAATGTGGCGATCGTGCACAAAGAGGGCGACGAGTGGCACGAGGTCAAGTACGGGCAGATGGGCGAGATCGTCAAGTCGATCGCGAAGGGCCTGATCGCCAACGGCATCACGCTCGGCGACAAGATCGCGATCCTCGGCAACACGCGTCCTGAGTGGTCTTACGCCGACTTTGCTTCGCTCTGCGCCGGCGCGGTCGTCGCGCCGATCTACCAGACCAACTCCCCGGAGGAGTGCGAGTACGTGCTCAACCACTCCGAGGCCAAGCTGCTGTTCCTCGAGGACACTGAGCAGCTGGAGAAGATCAACAAGATTCGCCCGCAGCTGCAGCACCTCGAGAAGATCGTCGTGATGAATCCCGACGTCGACGACTTCGGCGACGCGATCACGCTCGAAGAGCTCAAGCAGCAGGGCCGCGAGGTCGCGGACGACGTGTACTTCGACCGCGTCAACGCCGTACAGCCGGACGACCTCTGCACGATCGTCTACACCTCGGGCACGACCGGGCCGCCGAAGGGCTGCCTGATCACCCACGACAACTTCCGCAACACCACGACGATGGGCGAGTCGACGATCATCGGCGACCCCGAGGAGCTGGTGTACCTGTTCCTGCCGCTCGCTCACGTGTTCGCGCGGCTCGTGCAGTTCGTCTCGTTCGACGTCGGCGCGACGCTCGCCTACTGGCAGTGCAACCCGCAGATGATCATCGCCGACGTGATGGAGCTGAAGCCGCACGCGCTGCCGAGCGTTCCGCGCATCTTCGAGAAGCTCTACGTGATGGCGAACACCGCCGCCGAGGCGAAGTCGCCCGAGGAGCAGGTGCTGTTCCACAAGGCGATCGAGGTCGGCTTGAAGGTGCGGATGATGCAGGCGCGCGGCGAAGCGGTGCCGGCCGATCTGCAGGCTGCGTTCGACGCGGCCGACGAGCCCGTCTACGCGCTGGTGCGCAATCTGTTCGGCGGCCGTATGAAGCGTGCCGTCACCGGCGCGGCGCCGATCGCGCAGGAGATCCTTGAGTTCTTCTTCGCCTGTGGCGTCCCGGTGTACGAGGGCTACGGCATGACCGAGACCTCCACCTTGGCGACCGCCAACAACGCGCTGACCGGCTTCAAGTTCGGCTCGGTCGGCAAGCCGGTCCCGGGCTGCACTGTGAAGATCGCCGAAGACGGCGAGATCATGATCGGCGGTCCGAACATCTTCCAGGGCTACTACAAGAACCCGTCTGAGACGGCCGAGACGATCGACGGCGACGGCTGGCTGCACACCGGCGACCTCGGCAAGATCGACGACGACGGCTTCGTCCACATCACCGGCCGCAAGAAGGACATCATCATCACCGCTGGTGGCAAGAACCTCACGCCGGCGAACTTCGAGAACGCGATGAAGCAGAATCGCTGGGTCTCGCAGGCCGTGATGTTCGGCGACCGTCGCCCCTACCCGGTGGCGCTGCTGACGCTGGACCCGGAGGAGGTCCCCGCGCTGGCCGCCAAGCTCGGCATCGAGGTGACCGACACGATCGGCGAGGAGCCGGCGGTTCGCGAAGAGATTCAGGCCGTGGTCGACAAGGTCAACGAGAAGTTCGCCAGCGTCGAACAGGTCAAGAAGTTCCGCATCCTCGATCACGACCTGACGATGGAGAGCGGCGACCTGACGCCTTCGATGAAGGTCAAGCGCAACGTCGTGTACGACAAGTACGCCGACGTTTTCGCTGCGATGTACGACGAGTAAGCCGGACCGCACCGCTCCGATCGTCCGCGGGGTGGTTTCTTATACGAGTCGGATGGTTGCCAAAAGCAACAAGCTTCTGACGTCGCTCGCTGGCCTGCTCGTGGCTGCACTGCTCGGCGTTGTTCCAACCGTGGCCTCGGCCACGGCGCCGACTGCTGCGACGGTCGATGCCCTCGTGGACCGCGTCGGCAAACACTCCGGCGCATACGTGTACGACGTCACCGCCGGCAAGATGCTCGCGGCGAAGAGCGCCGGCGTGAAGCGGATCCTCGCCTCCAACACGAAGATCTTTACGGCCACCGCGGCGCTTGACCGCTACGGCCCAGACGGCCGCTTCCAGACCACGCTGTGGACCGATGGCACGATCGCCAATGGCGAGATCACCGGCAACCTCTACCTGCGTGGCGGCGGCGATCCGCTGTTCGGCAGCACCGACTACGTGAAGAAGAACTTCGGCTCGAACGCGACGGTTGAGCAGCTCGCGCTGAACGTGCTGTCTGCAGGCATCAGCCGCATCAGTGGACGCGTCTACGCCGACGAATCCGCGTTCGACGCCAAGCGCGGCACCGCGCCCTACGGCTACTCGCGCAGCTGGGAGATCGGCGGCCAGCTGAGCGCCTTGATCTTCAACAAGGGCATCGATCACGGCAAGTTCCAGAAGGACCCGCCCGCCTTCGCCGCGACGAAGATGCGCAGCGCGCTGAAGAGCGCCGGCGTCGTGGTCGACGGCAGCAGCGGCGTCAAGCAGATGCCGGTGACGGCCACGCGCGTGGCGTTCGTGCAGTCGCTGCCGATGTCCCAGATCGTGCGCCAGATGGACAAGCCTTCGAACAACTACCTGGCGGAGATGCTGATCAAGGGTCTCGCGATGCCACTCGCGCCCGACCCGACGACCGGCGCCGCGGCGCCGCCCGCGAGCACGAGTCCGGCCACCACCCGCGCCGGCGCAGGTGCCGCCCGCAGGTACGCGGCCGGCGAAGGCTCGCGGGTGAAGCTCGCAGATGGGTCCGGCCTGTCGCGCTCCGACATCGCGGCGCCGCGCGAGGTCGTCGACCTGCTCACCTCGGTCAGCAAGAACGACACGATCTTCGACCCCTTCAACCTGTCGCTGCCGATCCCAGGGGTCGACGGCACGCTCTACAAGCGCATGAAGGGCACGCAAGCCTCAAAGCGCTGCCACGCCAAGACCGGCACGCTCAGCAACGTCTCGGCGCTCTCAGGCATCTGCACGACGGGCGGCGACCACCGGGTCGCCTTCTCGATCCTGCAGAACCGCGTCTACCCGATCTCGGCGCACACGATCCAGGACAGGATCGTCACGACGATCGCGCGGCTCGGCGGCTAACCCGCGACCAGCTGCTTCAACGCATCCTCGTCGAGAATCGCGACCTCCAGCCGCTCGGCCTTCTCCAGCTTTGATCCGGCCTCGGCGCCGGCCACCACGTAGTCGGTCTTCTTGCTGACCGACCCGGTCACCCGGCCGCCGGCATTTTCGATCAGCTCACGCGCCTCGTCACGGGTCATGTTTGGCAGAGTGCCGGTGAGCACGAACGTCTTCTCCTTCAGCGGCCCCTCAGACGAACCGGGCGCGTCGCCGGCCAGCTGCAGTCCGGCGGCTCGCAGCCGGGCGATCAAGTCGGTCTCTTCCGGCTGAGTGAGCGCCTCCGCGATGTTCTCGGCGAGGATCGGGCCGATGCCGTTGGTCTCGGCGATCTGCTCGGTGGTTGCGGCCGCGAGTGCGTCGATCGAGCCGAAGCGAGCGGCGAGGTTGCGCGCGTTGACACCGCCGATGCCCGGCAGCCCGATCGCGAACAGCACGCGCCAGAACGGCTGCTGTTTGCTCTGCTCGATCGATGCGAGCAGATTGTCGACCGAGGTCTCCTTGTAGCCAGGCTTCTCGAGCAGCTCCGTTCGCCGTTCGCCGAGCGCGTAGATGTCGGAAAGACTCTCGAACCACCCCCACTCGAGAAACTGCTGCACCTGCTTCTCGCCCAATCCATCGATGTCCATCGCGCCGCGGTGCACGAAGTGCTTGAACTGCTGGAAGCGTTGGCCCGGGCAGCCGCGGCGATTCGGGCACATCGTCCAGTCGCCGTCTTTGACCGTCTCCGTGTCACAGGCCGGGCAACGCTCGGGCGGACGCGGCTCGGCGGCGCGCCGCTTCTTCTTGACCGCCGCCGGCGTCGGCCCGACAACGCGCGGGATCACATCACCGGCACGCGTGACGATCACCTCGTCACCCTCACGGACTCCCTTGGCGAGCAGATCGACCTCGTTGTGCAGCGTCGCATGCTGCACCGTCACGCCGGTCACGACAACCGGCTCGAGTACCGCGAGCGGCACCAACCGGCCGGTGCGGCCGACGTTCCACTGAATCTCCTTGAGCACCGTGGTCGCCTCCATCGGCGGGAACTTCCAGGCGATCGCGCCGCGTGGCTCGCGGCCGGCCACGCCGGCGCGGCGCATCAGGTCGTTGTCGTTGATCTTCACGACGGCGCCGTCGATCTCATAGTCGAGATCTTCACGTCGCTCCTCCCAGCCGTGGCAGGCCTTCGCCGTCGCATCGATATCGCCGAGCACTGCGAAGTCGTTGATCGGGAAGCCCCACTGCTTCATCTGGGCGAGTTGCTCTGCGTGCGTCGCGAAATCGATGCCCCCGGTCACTCCCACCGCGTAGGCCCAGAACGACAGCGGCCGCGACTTCGTCAGCTCCATGTCGATCTGGCGGATCGACCCGGCGGCGAGGTTGCGCGGGTTTGCGTAGGTCGCCTCACCTTGTTCGGCGCGCTGTTCGTTGAGCGCATGAAAGTCCGTGCGCTTGATGTAGACCTCACCGCGCACTTCGAACAGCGCCGGGGGCCGTTTCGCCGCAAGCTCGGCCGGCACATCCTTGATCGTTCGGATGTTCGCCGTCACGTCTTCGCCGATCGTGCCGTTGCCGCGAGTCACGCCGCGCACGAGCTTGCCGTGCTCGTAGATCAGCGACATCGCCAGCCCGTCGATCTTGCCCTCGACGACGAACTCCAGCTGCGGGTCGTTGATCCCCTCCTGAGCGAGACGGTTGCGCAGGCGCTGTTCCCAGGCGCGCAGCTCGTCTTCGTTGCGGGCGTTCGCCAGCGAAAGCATCGGTTGTAGGTGCTCGACCTGCGGGAAGCGGCCGGCCGGCGCGCCGCCGACCTTCTGGGTCGGCGAATCCTTGGTCACAAGCTCGGGATTGTCGCCCTCGATCGCGCGCAGCTCGTTGATCAGCTCGTCGTATTGACCGTCAGTGATCTCCGGCGCGTCGTTCTCGTAGTAGAGCTTGTTGTGGTGAGCGAGCTCGGCGCGCAGCTCGTCGGCACGCTGGGCGGGAGAGATTTTCGTTTCGTCCGGGGTCAAGGCTCCGTCGGCGTCGGGGCTCAAGTCTTGCTGGCGGCGCCGACGATCGAGTCGAGGTCGAATGCGTTGAGCTCGTCCATGCCGGTGCGGTCGGTGAGGTCGAAGTGCACCGGCGTGACGGCGATGAAGCCCTCGGCGATCGCCTCGAAGTCGGTGCCGTCCTCGTCCACGTAAGACGGGTCGTCGCCGTAGATCCGGTAGCGCTTGCGCGCACCCTCTTCGCCCTTCAGCTCGAGGCGGTCGCGATAGATCCGCTTGCCGAGGCTGCAGACGCGCGCGCCGCCGATCTCGCCGGCCGGGACGTTGACGTTCAACAGCGTGCCGCGCGGCAGCGGCAGCTGCTCGAAGCTTGCGACCAGGCCGGCGGCGAATGCGGCGCCGGCCTCGAAGTCGAGCTCGCCGCCGAAGTGCCAGCCCATCTCGCCGCGCACCGCCTGCTGGGAGACGGCGATCGCCGGGATGTCGAGGATCACACCCTCGAATGCGGCGGCGACCGTGCCGCTGTAAGTGATGTCGTCGCCGAGATTGGCGCCGTGGTTGATGCCGGAGACGATCAGGTCAGGTGTGAACTCGAGCAGCCCGAGCGTCGCGAAACGCACGCAGTCGACCGGCGTGCCGTCGGTCGCGAAGCCGTGCGTACCATCGCCGAAGTCGACCTCCTCGACCAGCAGCGGGTCACGCGTGGTGATGCCGCGACCGATCGCGCTGCGGTTCGAGTCCGGGGCGATCACGGCCAGCTCGATGCCGGGGATCGCGAGCAGCGCGTGGCGAAACGCGTGCAGACCGGACGCGGTGATGCCGTCGTCGTTCGTCAGCAGAACTTTCATCGCCATGATCCTACGCGCCGGGCTGCGGGCCGAAGCCGACCGCGGCCAGGTACAGGCCGCAGGCCGGGGCGGTCTTGCCGCCTTCGCTGCGCGGCGCGCCTTCGAGCAGGCGCGCGAAGTCATCGAGCGAGTAGACACCGTGCGCGACGTCGAGCTGATAGCCGACCAGTCCACGCACCATCCGCCGCGTGAACGCGTCCCCCTCGATCCAGAACTCCAGCAGCCGCTCGCGCGTCACCCACTCGGCGCGCGCGATCGTGCGCCCGTAGCTGACGTATTTCTGGTCGGAGAGCGTGAATGCCTCGAAGTCGTGCGCGCCGAGCAGCAGAGCCGAACACTCGTCGAGCAGCGCGCGATCGATCTGCTGCGAAAACCAGAGGACGCGGCCGCGCAGCAGCGCGGGGCGCTGGTGGCGATTCCAAACGCGGTAGCAGTAGGTTCGCGAGGTGGCGTCACTGCGCGCGTCGAAGCCGTCGGCGACCTCCTCGCTTTCGAGCACGGTCACGTCGTTCGGCAGCAGGGCGTTGAGCGAGCGTGTCGGCGCAGGCGCTCCGGGATGCGATGCGACCTGTCCCCAGGCGTGCACACCGGCGTCGGTGCGGCCCGCCACAGTCACCGTGGTCGGCTCGCGGCGCGCCGTCGCCAGCGCCTTCTCAAGCTCTTCCTGCACGGTGCGCTGGCCGGGCTGTTTGGCCCAGCCGCGGAAGTCGGTTCCGTCATATTCGATCAGCAGTCGCGTTGCCACGCGGGGATTCTGGCTGATCGCGGCGAATTTACATAAAGCCGTCTTCGCTTTCAGCCACAATTTGGCCACATCGGCCTACCCGTCCGTAAGAACGGTCCATCGAACATTCGTCGTTTTCCCGCTACTGGAATCGGGAAGACTTGTTTAAGAGGTTGCATGACGCGAATCTTGCTCAGAAGACTCGCGTCGCACGGTCTGCTCACCGTGCTGGCGCTCGCGCTGCTTTCCGCAGCGCTGCTCTGCCCATCAGCGATGGCGCGGATCTACGGCACGTACCCGCTGAACATCTCGGTCGGGCCGCACGGCGAGCTCGCAAACGGATCCTCTGGCGGACCCGCGATCTCCGGTGACAACCGCAAGGCACGCCTGGCGGCATTCCACTCCGACGCCAGCAACCTCGTCGGCGGCGACAGCAACGGCGTGCGCGACGTCTTCGTGTGGCACCGGCCGCACGGCCGCGCGGGCCTGCGGCTGAACCACCTCGGGGCCGGCTCGCTGAAACGCGCAAGCGTGAGCAGCCACGGCGTGCAGGCGAACGGCGCCTCGCAGTCGGCCGAACTCGACGGCTCGCTCAAGCGCTCGCCACACTGCGTCGTCTTCCAGTCACAGGCAACGAACCTTTCCCCGCGCGATGCGTCGCCCGACTGGGACATCTACCTACGCGACCTGCGGCGCAAGAAGACGCGCCTGCTGTCTGCTGCCGCGACCGCGCCCGCGACGACGCCGACGATCTCCGGCGACTGCCGTCGCGTGGCGTTCGAGTCGAACGGTCACATCTGGACCGCGTCGACCCGCACCGGCCGCGCTCACCGCGGCCCGCTCGGCGGCACGCCCGACTTCTCGCTCGACGGCAAGGCGATCGCCTGGCAGAACGGCGGCACGATCGAACTGCGGCGCAAGGGGCGCACCGTCGCAATCGACGGCGGTTCGAACCCGCAGGTTTCGGATGCGACGAACCGCGAGCGCGGCGTCACCTACGACTCCGGCGGTCAGGCGATGCTGGCGATCGTCTCGGCGCACGGGCACGTTGACCGCCGTCCGGTGACGAGCGGCTCGTCACGCGCGACTTCGATCTCGGCCTTCGCGCCCCACCGCGGCATCGTCACGTTCATCGCCGGCGACAGCCTCTACTACCTGAACCGCCACACCGGCAACACCGACGACCTCGCGCACGCCTACGGCCCGATCGGCGAGGGTACTGCCAGCGCGCGCGCGAACTTCGCGGCCTTCACGGCGAGCGGCGGCGACGGCTTCATCGGCAACACCTCGACCAGCGCCGTGTTCTTCAAGCACCTGGTCGACGGCGCGAAGCTGTAAGAGCCGTCGTTAGACTCGGCCCCGTGCTGAGCAAGACTCGCTATGCACGTGCCGGCGACACACATATCGCCTACCGGACACTCGGCGACGGTCCGGTGGACCTCGTAGTCAGTCTCGGCTTCCTTTCGCACGTCGAGCACGAGTTCACCGAGCCGCGCGTGGCGGCGTTCTTCGAACGGCTGGCCGAGTTCGCGCGGGTCGTCGTGTTCGACCGCCGTGGCGTGGGCCTCTCGGACCCGATCGACCACGTGCCGACGCTGGAGGAACAGGTCGACGACGTCTCGGCGGTGCTCGATGAGATCGGCAGCGAACGCGTGGCGATGTTCGGCCACACGACCGGCGTGCCTTATGCCTTGCTTTTCGCCGCCTCACAGCCGGAACGCGTCTCGCACCTCGTGCTCGCGTCGGGCTTTGCGCGCATGACCTACGCCGACGACTATCCGTGGGCGAACACCGCCGAGGTCCGCAGCACGCTGAACGACCTCATCCTGCAGAACTGGGGCTCCGGCAACACCGCCGCAGCGGTCGTGCCGAGCCTCGCGGCCGACGAGGAGTTCCGTGAGTGGTACGGCGGCATGGAGCGGCTCTCCTGCGCTCCAGGCGCCGCCAGGCGGGCCTTCGAGACGATCGGCGAGATCGACGTGCGCTCGATCCTGCCTACGGTCCATCAGCCGACGCTGGTGATGCACCCCGACGCCTCGGTCCAGATCGATGGCCGCCACTCGCACTACCTGGCCGAACACATCCCGAACGCGCGCTTCGTCAACATGCCGGGCGCCGACGTGATCGTCGTCGACCCCGAGGTCAGCGAGTTCGTCGCCGCCGAGGTTCAGGAGTTCGTCACCGGCACGCGCCCGGAGAAAGCGCACAACCGCACACTGAGAACGATCCTCTTCACCGACATCGTCGACTCCACGTCGCGCGCGTCTCAGCTGGGCGACCGCGAATGGAGCGACCTGCTCGACCGCCACGACGCCCTGATCCGCCGCGAGCTCGCGCAGTACCGCGGCCGCGAGATCAACACCACAGGCGACGGTTTCTTCGCCGCCTTCGATGGCCCCGAAAGAGCAGTCCGCTGCGCCCTCGCAATCAACGCCTCCGTCAAAGACGCAGGCATCCCCGTGAGATCCGGCCTACATACCGGAGAGTGCGAGGTCCGCGGCGAAGACCTGGGCGGCCTCGCCGTGCACATAGGTGCACGCGTGGCAGCAAAAGCCGGCGGCCACGAGGTGCTCGTCTCCCAAACCGTCCGCGACCTAGTCGTTGGCTCCGATCTGAGCTTCGAAGAGCGAGGAGAACACGAACTAAAAGGCGTCCCAGGCACCTGGCACCTATTCGCCGCTGCGTAGCTGACCGGGCGGGTGGTGCCGACTGATCAAGACATCTGCAGCGAGCGCCGAACGGCGCAAAGCGAAGCCGTCTTGAGCAGGCGGAACCACCCGCCCGCTACGGCCTAAACCAATTCGAGGTAAACCATCTCGGTGGAGTCAGAACGCCGCGGCCCAAGCTTCAGGATCCGCGAGTACCCACCAGGACGGTCTTCATAGCGAGGAGCAATCTCCTCAAACAGCTTGTGAACGACGAACTTGTCGTTGTTCAGCGCCGCCAACGCCTGACGCCGCGCGTGAAGGTCACCCTTCTTCGCGAGCGTAATCAGCTTCTCGAGCTCCGGCTTGACGGCCTTGGCCTTCGCCTCGGTCGTCTTGATCCGCTCGTGGTCGATCGTCTCCTTGATCAGGTTGGCGAACAACGCCTTGCGGTGCGCTGAGTCGCGCGAGAGCTTGTTGCGTTTCTTGTTGTGGCGCATGAGACGGTAAAGAGTAGTGGCTAGTTGCCCTTCAGGGCAAGACCGCGATCGGCTAGCACGTCGATCACTTCCTGGATCGACTTGCGACCGAAGTTCGGGATCGCCGCGAGCTCGGCCTCCGAGCGTTCGAGCAGCTGCCCGACCGTCTGGATGCCGCCACGCTTGAGGCAGTTGTAAGAACGCACGCCGAGATCGAGCTCTTCGATCAGGATGTCGTCGGGGCCTCCGGCCTCCGGCAGACCGCCGGAGATCTCTTCGGCCTCTTCGAGCTCGCCGCGCAGCGCGGCGACGGTCATCTCGTCGGTGAAGATCGCAAGCGTCTTGATCAGGATCTCGGATGCTTCGCGAAGCGCAGCGTCCGGCTCGACCGAACCATCGGTCTCGACCTCGATCGTGAGCTTGTCGTAGTCGGTGCGCTGACCGACACGGGCGCCCTCGACGCTGTAAGAAACGCGCTTGACGGGCGAGAAGATGCTGTCGATCGGAATCACGCCGATCGGCTGGTCCGCGGACTTGTTGTCCTCGGCCGGCGAGTAGCCGCGGCCGCGGCCGACGGTCAGGTACATCTCGAGCTTGCTCTTCTTCTCGAGCGTCGCGATGTGCGCGTTCGGGTTGAGGATCTCGACGCCGGCGGGCAGGTCGATGTCCTTCGCCTTGACCTCGCCCGGACCCGTGAAGACGAGCGGGGCTTCAACCTCGGTCGCGTCAGAGTGAACCTTCGCGACGAGGGCCTTGAGGTTGAGGACGACGTCGGTGACGTCTTCCTTCACACCCTGAATGGTCGAGAACTCGTGAGCGACTCCCTCGATACGGAGGCTCGTCACGGCAGCGCCGGCGAGCGAAGAAAGCATTACGCGGCGCAGCGCGCTGCCAAATGTGTAGCCAAATCCACGGTCCAGCGGTTCGATCGTGAAGACACCACGATTGCCTTCGATCTGCTGGGCGGAAATGCGAGGAGTCTGGAATTCAAGCATCGGAACCCTTTTTCTGTTTTTGACTTTGGTCGGCGGCCGCAAGATCCGGATGGCGGAGGGCAGCGGCGCCCGGGGGATTTACTTCGAGTAAAGCTCGACGATCAGCTGCTCCTGGACCGGGGTGGTGATCTCACCACGCTCGGGCAGGCGCAGGACCTTGGCTGTCAGGGCGTCATGATCCGCCTGCAGCCAAGCCGGCACCACGGAAATCATCGCTGTTGCTTCTGAGATGACTTCCTTGGCGGTCGACTTTTCCGCGATCGCGATCTCGTCGCCTTCGCGGAGCTGGAAACTTGGGATGTCAACCCGGTGGCCATTGACGGTCCAATGGCCGTGGTTGATCAGCTGGCGGGCCTGACGGCGCGAGGCCGCGAAACCAAGACGCACGAGCACGTTGTCGAAACGGCACTCGAGCAGGCGCAACAGGTTCTCACCGGTCACACCCTTCTGGCGACTCGCCTTGTCGTAGTAGCTACGGAACTGCTTCTCCAAGATCTGGTAAAACCGGCGCGCCTTCTGCTTCTCGCGCAGCTGCAGGCGGTACTCGCTCTGGCGCTGACGCGTAAGGCCGTGCTGTCCCGGCGGGTAGCTGCGGCGGTCGACGCCGCACTTGTCGGTGTAGCAACGCGCGCCCTTGAGGTAGAGCTTCTCGCCCTCGCGGCGGCAGAGCTTGCACTGTGAACCTGTGTCGCGAGCCATTAGAGCCTCCGGCGCTTGCGCGGGCGGCAACCGTTGTGCGCCTGCGGCGTGACGTCGCGGACACCGACGACTTCGAGGCCGGTGGCCTGAAGCGAACGGATCGCGGTTTCGCGGCCCGAGCCCGGACCCTTGACAAAAACTTCGACCTTCGCGAGGCCGTGCTCCATGCCCTTGCGCGCGGCCGATTCTGCCGTCACCTGTGCGGCGAACGGCGTCGACTTGCGCGATCCCTTGAACCCGACCGTACCGGCCGACTCCCAGGCGATTACGTTGCCCGAGCGGTCGGTGATCGTGACGATCGTGTTGTTAAAGCTGGCCTTGATGTGGGCCTGGCCGAACGGAACGTTCTTCTTAACTTTGCGGCGGCCTGAACGGCCCTTCTTGGCATCAGCCATGTATTACTTCGAAACCTTTTTCTTATTGGCGATCTGCGCCTTGCGGGGACCCTTGCGGGTGCGGGCATTCGTCTTCGTGCGCTGTCCATTTACCGGGAGGCCACGACGGTGGCGGACGCCTCGGTAAGTGCCGATCTCCATCAAGCGCTTCACGTCTTGTGAGCGCTCGCGACGCAGGTCACCTTCGACCGTCAGCGTCTGGTCGATCTGGTCACGCAGCTTGATCACTTCGTCTTCGGTGAGATCCTTGACGTAAGTGTCGGGGTCGATGCCGGTGTTCTTCAAAAGCTGCTGCGAAGTCGACTGGCCGATGCCGAAGACATAGGTCAGGCCGATCTCTACCCGCTTGTTGAGCGGAATGTTTACTCCGGCGATACGAGCCATGTGTTAACCCTGGCGCTGCTTGTGACGGCGGTTGGTGCAGATTACGTGCACGGTTCCACGACGCCGAATGACTCGGCATTTTTCGCAGATTGGTTTTACCGATGCTCGAACCTTCACAAGTTCCGCCTTCAAAAGCCTGTTGAACAGCAAGAAAACGCGTCACAGCCCATGAAAAACTTTGAATGGGTGCCAAAAGACCAGCGTCCCATTCGGGGCCATGATGCGCGACGCACGATACTAGCACGGGTTTATAGCGTGCTGAATCGCCCTTCGCACTGCAAGTTTCAGTCCAGCTCGTGCCAGGGAGTCAGCACGCGTGGACCGTCTTCGGTGACCGCGACCGTGAACTCAAAGTGAGCGGTCAGCGAACCATCTGAAGAGTACACCGACCAGTTGTCGTCGCCCATCGTTATTTCGGGTCCGCCGGCGTTGACCATCGGCTCGATCGCCAGCACCATTCCGGCTTTCAGCTCCGGGCCGGTACCGGGGTCGCCGTAGTTCGGCACCTGCGGCTCTTCGTGCATCTGGCGGCCGACGCCGTGGCCGATCAGCTCGCGAATCACGGAGAAGCCGGCCCCTTCGACGCACTTTTGGACCGCATGCGAAACGTCGCCGAGGTGGTTGCCGATGCGGCACTGCTCGACCGCGTCGAACAGCGACTGCTTGGTCACGTCGATCAGTTGGTCCGCCAGCGCCGTCGATTCACCGCCGACGGGAAATGTGATCGCCGCGTCGGAGACCCAGCCGTCGAGCGTGACGCCGATATCGACCGAGAGCAGGTCGCCGCTGGTGAGCTTTTCGGGCCCCGGAATGCCGTGCACGACCATGTCGTTGTTCGAAGCACAGATCGACCCGGGAAACCCGCGGTAGCCCTTGAATGACGGGACGCCGTTCTGCGAGCGGATGAACTTCTCGACCGCGGCGTCGACCTCGGCGGTCGTCGCACCCGGGCGAGCGGCCTTCTTGGCGAGCTGCAGCGCCTTCGCCTGCACCCGGCCGGAGGCGGCCATCTGGTCGATCTGTTCCGGAGTCTTTAGGTTGATCACGCCAGGCGTGTACATGCAGCAGAGGCTACCGCTGCGCTAAAGAGTGTCTTCCAGCCTGACCGTCGCGACCAGCGCGCGGATGTGGCGGTAGACCTCATCGGGATCACGTGTTCCGTCGACCCGGCGGACCAGGCCCTTCGCGTCGCCGCTCTCGTAGTAGTCGATCACGGGCGCGGTCTGCTCGTGGTAGACCTTCAGCCGGTTGGCGATCGTCTCGGGCTTGTCGTCGTCACGCTGGATCAGCTTTGTGCCGTCGACGTCGTCGACGCCCTCGTGCTTCGGCGGGTCGTAGAGCACGTGGTAGGTGCGGCCGGTCGTCGGGTTGACGCGGCGGCCGGAGAGCCGCTCGATCAGCGTCTCGTCGGGCACCTCGATGACCATCACCGCCGTCAGCTTGCGCCCGGCGGTCGTGATCGCGTTGTCGAGCGCTTCGGCCTGCGGCACGGTGCGCGGGAAACCGTCAAGGATGAAACCTTCTTGGGCGTCGTCCTGGCCGAGGCGATCCATGATCAGGTCAACGACGAGGTCGTCGGGCAGCAGCTCGCCCTTGTCCATGTAGCCCTTGGCCTTCGCACCGAGGTCTGTGCCGTCCGCGACGTTCTGGCGCAGGATGTCGCCGGTCGAGATGAATGGCAGCGCGAAGTCTTTGACCAGGCGGCTCGCCTGAGTTCCTTTGCCCGCCCCGGGAGGGCCGACGAGTACGAGATTGAGCTCGGCTGCCATAGAAGGCGGTCAGCGTAACACGCCGCACCGGCCCCTCCAAAGCGTCGCCGGGTTAGTTCAGGAAGCCCTCGTAGTTGCGCATCTGCAGCTGCGCTTCGAGTTGCTTCATCGTGTCGAGCGCGACACCGACGGTGATCAGGATCGAGGTTCCGCCGAAGTAGAACGGCGCACCAGTGCGGTTGATCAGAATCATCGGGAAAGCTGCGACCGCCGCCAGATAGAGCGCGCCCGGGAACGTCAGGCGAGCGAGGATGCGGTCGAGGTACTCGGCGGTAGGCAGACCCGGGCGGACGCCGGGGATGAAGCCGCCGTACTTCTTCAGGTTGTCGGCCTGCTCTCGCGGGTTGAACGTGACCGCGGTGTAGAAGTACGTAAACATGATGATGAACAGACACTCGCCGAGGATGTAGGCGGTGCCGTTCGGGCTGAAGAAGTTGGCGATGTTCTGCGCCCAGTCGGTGTGGATCAGCGTCGCGACGGTCGGCGGGAACGCCATGATCGACGCGGCGAAGATGATCGGGATGACGCCGGCCATGTTGACGCGCAGCGGCAGGTATGTCGATCCACCCTGCGTCATCTTGCGGCCGATCTGGCGCTTCGCGTACTGCACCGGAATACGGCGCTGGCCTTCCTGGATGAAGACGACCGCGACGATTACGCCGATCGCGATGAACGGCATCATCAGTTTGAAGACCTGGTCCGTGCTGTTCCACCACGAGGAGACGCCGGAAGGCAGGCGCGAGACAATCGACGCGAAGATCAGCAGCGAGATGCCGTTGCCGATGCCGCGCTGCGTGATCAGCTCGCCGAACCACATCAACAGGATGGTTCCGGCAGTCAGGCAGGTGGCGATCAAAAGGAGGTTGCCGAGCTTGCCGTTGGTGATCACGGAGTTGCTCTGCGACTTGAAAAGAGCGACGTAGCCGATCGCCTGCGCAGCGGCGAGGCCGACGGTCAGGTAGCGCGTGTATTGGGTGATCTTCTGCTGACCGACTTCACCTTCGCGAGCGAGCTGCTCGAGGTTGGGCGACACGACGGTCATCAGCTGCAGGATGATCGACGCGGTGATGTACGGCATGATGCCGAGGGCGAAGAGCGAAAGACGCGAAAGGCTGCCACCCGAGAAGAGGTTGAGGAAGCCAAGGATGTTGCCGCCGTTGAACTGGTTCTGGAACTGCTTGAGAGCGTCGACGTCGACGCCCGGCGACGGGATGTACGAGCCGACACGGTAGGCCAGCAGCATCGCCGCAGTAAAGGCGATCTTGCGCCGGATCTCCGGCGTGCGTAGCGAGTTAGCGAGTGTCTGCAGCATCCCCGAACGCCCCTCCCCTAGGCGCCAAGCACCTTGCAGGATCCGCCGGCGGCTTCGATTTTGCGCTGGGCCTCGGCCGAGAACTTCGCGGCCGTGACGTCGAGCTTGATCTTGATCTCACCGCGGCCAAGGATCTTCACCGGCACGCCCTTGCGGGTGGCCAGGCCCTTGGCGGCGAGCGTCTCGGCGTCGACGGTGTCGCCGGCCTTGAACAGGCGCTCAAGATCGTCGACGTTGACCGGCTGGGTCTGCGTGCGGAACGGCTCGAACGGCATCGAAGTCTTCTTCGTCGGTCCACGCAGCTTGCGCATGCGCATGTGGATCGGCGTCTGACCACCTTCGTAGGCGGGACCGGGCTTGCCGCCCGAACGCGAACCTTGGCCCTTGTGGCCACGACCCGACGTCTTGCCAGTGCCGGAACCGTGCCCGCGACCGACGCGCTTGCGGTCTTTCGACTGCGCGGGTGCGGGCTTCAAGTTGTGTGTGCCGATCAATTCTTTTTCTTCAGCCATGACTAGTCCTCAACCACGATCAGATGACGAACACGGTGCAGCATGCCGCGCAACTGCGGCGAATCCTTGTGCTCAGCGATCGAGTCGATGCGTCCGAGCTTAAGCGAGCGCAACGTTTCACGCTGCGCATGATTCGTGCCGTTCTTCGACTTGACCTGCTTGATCTTGACGGTACCGGCCACTAGGAAGTCGCTTCCTCAGTTGCCGGCGCCTCTTCGGCTGCGGGCGCTTCCTCAGCTGCCGGAGCCTCTTCAACGGCCGGAGCTTCTTCGACTACAGGTGCTTCGACGGGAGCCGCCTCAGCCTCGGGCGCAGCCACAGCTTCTTCAGCCTCGGGCTCCGAAGGCGCTGCCTCCGGTGCGTCTGACTCTGTCGGCGCGACGGAGGGCGCTTCGCCCGCAGGCGGCGTTGTAGCCGCCGAGGACGAAGTGTCCTCCGGAGCAGCTCCATCAGCAACAAGCGTCTCCTCAACAGGCTTAGGAGCTGGTTTGTCAATGCCGAGCACGTCGTGGACGCTCAGACCGCGAGCCTTCGCCACATCCTCCGGACGGCGCAACGACTGCAGCGCGTCGACGGTGGCCTTGACGAGGTTGATCGGGTTCTGCGAACCCAAAGACTTGGCGAGGATGTCGTGCACGCCCGCGAGCTCGAGGACGGCGCGGACGCCGCCACCGGCGATCACTCCGGTACCGGGGCTGGCCGGCTTCAGCATGACCTGGCCCGAGCCGAACCTACCCAGCGTCTTGTGGGTGATCGTCGACTTGTACTTCGGCACCTTGAAGAGGTTCTTCTTGGCCTGCTCGACGCCCTTCTGGATCGCGATCGGCACTTCGTTGGCCTTGCCATAGCCAATACCCACGACCGACTTCTCGTCGCCGACGACGACTAGAGCCGTGAACGAGAAGCGACGGCCGCCCTTGACCACCTTGGCCACGCGGTTGATGTCGACGACGCGCTCCTGCAGGTCGAGTCCGTCCTGGGAAACGTTGGTGATGCGGTGTTTTACGGGCATGAAAAGTTCTGAATCTCTCTGGTTGAGGTCTTAGACCGTCAGTCCGCCTTCGCGCACGCCATCGGCGAACGCCTGGACACGGCCGTGGTACAAAAATCCGTTGCGGTCGAACACGGCGCTCTCGACGCCGGCCTTCTTTGCGCGGTCGGCCAGCAGCTCGCCGGCCTTCTTTGCCTGGTCGGACCCGCTCAGCTTGCGCAGGTCGGCCTCGGTCCAGTTGACGGAGGCCACTGTGTTGCCGGCGGTGTCGTCGATCAGCTGTGCCGAGACGCCGCGGTTGGAGCGGACCACCGAAATGCGCGGACGCTCGGAGGTGCCGGTGATCTTTGCGCGCACACGACGCTTACGGCGCGTGCGGCGAGTGTTCTTAAGTTTTGTCGCGGTGACGCTCATGCGCGCTTACCGACCTTTCGCTGGACGTATTCGCCTTCGTAGCGGATGCCCTTGCCCTTGTACGGCTCGGGCGGACGCGTCTTGCGGATGCGCGCCGCGATCTCGCCGACCGCTTGGCTGTCCGCACCGGAGACGGTCACCTTCGTCGGCTCAGGCACCTCGATCGTGACGCCCTCGGGCGGCTCGATCAGAACCGGATGCGAAAAGCCGACCTGAAGTTCGATGTTCCTGCCCTTGAGCGCGGCGCGGTAACCGACGCCCTGGATCTCGAGCCGCTTCTCGTAGCCGTTCGCGCAGTTGTTGACCATGTTGGCCACCAGCGCGCGCACCAGGCCGTGCTGCGACTTGTGCTCCTTGCTGTCGGACGGGCGCGTGATCACGAGGTTGGTCTCCTCCTGCTTGATCACGATGTCCGTGGTGTGCGTCTGCGTGAGCGCACCCTTCGGACCCTTGACGGCAACGTTGCCGGGCTCGATCGTGACGGTCACGCCGTCCGGGACGGCAATTGGCTGTACGCCGATACGACTCACAGCTACCAGACCTCCGCCCAGATCTCGCCGCCGACGCCCTGCTTGGTGGCCTCGTGGCCGGTCATGATGCCCTTGCTGGTCGACATGATCGTCGTTCCCATACCGCCGAGCACGCGCGGGATGTCCTGCTTCGCCACGAAGACGCGGCGGCCAGGCTTGGAAATTCGCTTGAGACCGGTCAGCACGGGGCGACGGTCGTCGTCGTAGCGCAGGCGCACGGTCAGCTCGTCGCCCGGCACGTCAGCGGCCGGAGCCGTCGCGTACTCCTGGATGTAGCCCTGCTCCTTGAGCACGCGGGCAACTTCGACCTTCGTCTTCGACGAAGGCAGCGTGATCTCGTCGTGGCCGACGATCAGCGCGTTGCGAATACGCGTGAGGAAATCTGCGATGGGGTCGTTGGTCGTCATCTTCGCGTTACCAGCTGCTCTTGGTCATGCCCGGGATGTAGCCCTGGTGCGCCAGCTCGCGCAGGCAGATGCGGCAGATGCCGAACTTCCTGTACACGGCGCGCGGACGGCCGCACTTGTTACAGCGCGTGTACGCGCGGGACGGGTACTTGGCCGGACGGGACTGCTTTACCTTGAGTGAAGTCTTTGCCATGGTGCTGCCTCCTTATGCCGCGACGGGCTGCTCTTGAGCCTGTTCGGCCTTCTTGAAGGGCATGCCGAAGGCATCGAGCAATGCCTTGGCGTGTTCGTCATTGATCGCGCTGGTCGTCATCACGATGTCGAGTCCGCGCGTCTGGTCGATCTCGTCGTAGTCGATCTCGGGAAAGATGATCTGCTCGCGCACGCCCATCGCGTAGTTGCCACGGCCGTCGAACGACTTCGGGTTCAAACCACGGAAGTCACGGATACGCGGAACTGCGATCGAGATCAGGCGGTCGAGAAACTCGTACATGCGCGCGTCACGCAGCGTCACGGCGACGCCGACCGGCATGCCATCGCGCAGCTTGTAGGTCGCGATCGACTTGCGTGCGCGGCGGACGCTCGGCTGCTGGCCGGCGATCTGCGCCAGCTGCAGCAGGGCCTGCTCGAGCAGCTTCTTGTCCTGCTTCGCCTCGCCGACGCCCATGTTCAGCGTGATCTTCTCGAGCTGCGGAACCATCATGATGTTCGGCAGTTCGAGCTGCTCCTTCAGGGCAGGGCGGATCTTCTCGAAGTACTCGACTTTGAGACGGGCGGGCGGCGCCGGCTTGGCGGCTGCGGAAGTTTCGGTGTTGTTTTCTGCGTCTGCGTGCATGGTCAATTGATCTCTTGTTACTTAGTCGAGGCGGGAGTCCGTACGAGCGGAACGGCGAGAACGCGATCCGTCCTCGCGGACAACCTTGACGCGAGTGGCCTTGTTGTCCTTGGGGTCGACGAGGGCGACGTTCGAAACGTGAATCGGACCCTCGCGCTCGATGATACCGCCGATCTGCTGGCCCCTTGCGGCCTCGCGCATCTGCTGCATCTTGTTGCTGACCTTCTGGATCATCGCGCCTTCGACGAAGACCTTGTTCTTCTGCTTGTCAACGCGGAGGACCTCGCCGACGTGACCCTTGTCCTTGCCGGCGAGCACGACAACGCGGTCGCCGCGGCGGATCTTCTTGCTGCCGGCGTTCTTGGTGTAGGACTTCAGCTTGCGCGCGGGCATGACTACAGCACCTCCGGAGCGAGCGAAATGATCTTCATGAAGTTGCGGTCGCGCAGCTCACGGGCGACGGGGCCGAAGATACGGGTGCCGCGCGGATTGTTCTGCGCGTCGATGATCACGGCGGCGTTCTCGTCGAAGGCGATGTACGTTCCGTCTTCACGGCCGAGCTGCTTCTTGGTGCGCACGACGACGGCCGTCACGACCTCGCCCTTCTTGACCGAGCCGTTCGGCGCGGCCTGCTTGACGGTCGCGGTGATCGTGTCGCCGATACCGGCGTAGCGACGGCGGCTGCCGCCTTTCACGCGGATGCAGAGGATCTCGCGGGCGCCGGTGTTGTCGGCGACCTTGAGGCGCGATTCGTTCTGGATCATCGGGCACGCTCCACAACTTCAACCAGACGCCAGCGCTTGGTCTTCGACATCGGACGCGTTTCCATCACGCGCACGGTGTCGCCCTCGTTGGCGTCATTGCGCTCGTCGTGAGCGGTCAGCTTCTTGGTGTGGCGGACGACCTTCTTGTAGATCCGGTGCGATTCCTGCACCTCGATCTCGATCGTGATCGTCTTATCGGTCTTGCTCGACACGACGGTGCCCTGCTGAATCTTCTTGCGGCCAGGCTCCTTGACCACGGCCGGCGTACCTTCACGCGGACCGGCAGCCTTGTGCTCTTCGCGCTGCTTCAGGCGGTGAGCCCGGCGCGAAACGGCCTTCTTCTTGCGATGCACATCACGCTGAGCACGGCGTTCCTCGAGCGTCCCCGTGTAACGCGGACGCCGGTTCTTGCCGGACTTAGCGGTTTTCCGCTTCTCCTTAGGAGAGAGGACTTCACCAGGCTCAGCAGCTTCTTCAGAAGAGTCATCTGACGACGCGTCGGCGTCGGCGGAGGAGTCTTCCGCCGCAGGCGTTTCTTCGGCCGAGGAGGAAGACTCCTCTGCCGGCGGCGCAGCAGCCTCTTCAGGCGGCGCAACCTCTTCAGTTGTCTCTTCTACGTTGTTTTCTTCGTCAACCACGCTGTATCTCTCTCTTGACATCCAGCTCGCGCTGACTGGCCACTGTCAGGCCGCGCGCGAGCGCCTTCTTTGCGTCCTTGATGGACGAAGTGTTTTCCAGCTCACCCGTCGCATGACGGAAGCGGAGGTTAAAAAGTTCTTCGCGGGCATTGCGGATGTAGTCGACCAGCTGGTCGTCCTTCATCTCGGCAATGTCCTTTGTCGCGATCTTCGCCACGGTCTAGAACTCCTGGCCTTCACGAGCGACAAACTTGGTCTTGACCGGAAGCTTCGCGCCGGCGAGCTGCATCGCCTCGCGGGCCAGCTCCTCGCTGACTCCGGCCATCTCGAACATGACACGTCCGGGCTTGACCACGGCGACCCAGCCATCGGGCGAACCCTTACCGGAGCCCATGCGGGTCTCGGCCGGCTTCTTGGTGGTCGGCTTGTCCGGGAAGATCGTGATCCAGACCTTTCCACCACGCTTGATGTGGCGGGTCATTGCGATACGAGCTGCCTCGATCTGACGGTTGGTGATCCAGCCGCGCTCGATCGTCTTGAGGCCGTACTCGCCGAATTCGACGCGCGTACCACCACGCGAGTTGCCGGCCATCCGGCCGCGGTGATGCTTGCGGTACTTGGTGCGCTTCGGGCTAAGCATCGGACTTCACCTCGCCGCCGGCGTCTGCCGCGGGTGCGTCAGGAGTTGCCGGGGGGGCTGCCGGAGCCGGAGCGTCTGCCGGCTTGGGAGCAGCCGGCTTGGGAGCAGACGGCGCCGGACCACGTCCGCCACCCTGTCCGCCGCCGGGACCGCGTCCGCCCTGTCCACCGGGACCACGTCCGCCGCCGCCACGGCCGCCTTGGCCGCCGCGTCCGCCGCCCGGACCACCACGGCCCGGACCACGACCACCTGGGCCGCCACGTCCGCCGCCGCCGCCGCCTCCGCCGCCACGGCCATCGCGCCGTCCACCGCCGCCACGGCGGCGGTCGTCACGGTCGCCGGCCGGCGCCGGAGCGTCGATCTCGGTGAGGTCGGATGCAAAACCTTCGGGCATGATCTCGCCCTTGTTGACCCAGCACTTCACGCCGATCGGGCCGAACGTGGTGCGAGCCTCCCAGAAGCCGTAGTCGATGTCTGCGCGGATCGTGTGCAGCGGCACGCGTCCGTCGTGGTACATCTCGGTGCGGGCCATTTCAGAACCGCCGAGACGACCGGAAACCTGGATCTTCACGCCCTTCGCGCCCGAGCGCATCGCGCTGGTCAGCGCGCGCTTCATCGCGCGCCGGAAGGCAACGCGATTCTCGAGCTGCTCGGCAACCGACTGGGCGACGAGCATCGCGTCGAGCTCGGGGCGCTTGACTTCGAGGATGTTGACCTTCACCGACTTGTCGGTGATCTTGTGCAGGTCGCGGCGCAGGGCATCGACCTCGCTGCCGGACTTACCGATCACGATGCCCGGGCGCGCCGTGTGAATGTTCACGGTCACCTCGTTGGCGTTCTTCTTGATCGTGATCTTCGAGAGACCGGCGTGCGCCAGGCGGCCGAAGATGTGCTCGCGGATGTGAACGTCCTCGATCAGGTACTCGGCGAACTGCTTCTCGTTGAACCAGTTCGACTTCCAGTCGTGGATGTAACCCACGCGCATCGACTCAGGGTGGACTTTTTGGCCCATTAGGCGACTGCCTTCCTCTTACTCGAAAGTTCTTTGGCGCTCGCGTTCGAGACGACCACGGTGATGTGACTCGTGCGCTTGAGGATCTGCGTAGCGCGACCCTTCGCGCGCGGACGCCAGCGCTTCAGCGTCGGACCCTCGTCCACGTATGCCTTGACGATGTGAAGATTGTCCGCGTCGAGCTCGTGGTTGTGCTCGGCGTTGGCGACGGCGCTCTCGAGCACCTTCGCGACGTCGCGGCCGACGTGGCGTGCCGTGAACTGCAGGAACACACGGGCGTCGTCGACGCTCTGGTTGCGGATGTGATCGACGACCAGGCGGGCCTTGCGCGGCGACGAGCGCACGTAGCGCGCGGTCGCGCGAACGAAGACCGGCTCAAGGATCTCTTCCGTCGCCGGCTTGCGGCGGGTGGAAGTGGAAGCCTTCTTTGCGGGCGCCTTCGCGTCGGCCTGATCGGCCTTCGCGTCGTCGGCGTCCTTCTTGGCAGCAGGCTTCTTCGCAGCCGGCTTCTTGGCAGCCGTCGTCTTGGCAGCAGGTTTCTTTGCGGCAGGCTTCTTCGCGCCGGCGTCTTCAGCCTTCGCGTCGGTCGCCTCGGCCTTTGCAGCAGGCTTCTTCGCAGCCGGCTTCTTGGCGGCAGGCTTCTTCGCCGAAGCCTTCGCCTCGGTGCCTTCTGCCTCAGTCGCTTTGTTGTCTTTTTCTTCCGCCATCAAATCCTCAGTTACTCAACTACTTAACGGTGCCCTTGCCGCCCGCGTGACCACGGAACGTGCGCGTCGGGGCGAACTCGCCGAGCTTGTGCCCGACCATCGACTCGGAGACGAACACCGGAACGTGCTTGCGGCCGTCGTGCACAGCGATCGTGTGCCCGACCATCTCCGGGAAGATCGTCGAACCGCGCGACCAGGTCTTGATGACCTGCTTGCTGCCGCTTTCATTCATGGATTCGATCCGCCCGATCAGGCGGTCCTGCACCCACGGTCCCTTTTTCGATGAACGACTCATTCAAAAACCTTTCAGCGCCGCTTAACGGCTGCGGCCCTTGCCGCGCTTGCGTCCGCGCACGATCATCGCGTCGGACTTCTTGTTCTTCTTGCGTGTGCGGTAGCCGAGCGCAGGCTTGCCCCACGGCGTGGTCGGGTGACCACCCGGAGTCTTGTGCGCCTCGCCTCCACCGTGCGGGTGGTCGACCGGGTTCATTGCGACACCACGCGTCTGCGGGCGCTTGCCCATGTGACGCGAACGGCCGGCCTTGCCGATCGTGACGTTCTGGTGATCCTGGTTGCCGACCGCGCCCATCGTCGCGCGACAGGTGGCGAGCACCATTCGCATCTCGCCGGACGGCAGGCGCAACGTTGCCGTTGAGCCTTCCTTCGCGACGAGCTGGATCGCGGCGCCGGCGCTGCGGCCGAGCTGAGCACCCTTACCAGGCTGCAGCTCGACGGCGTGAATCACCGAACCGGTCGGGATCGCCGACAACGGCAGCGAGTTGCCGACCTGGATCTCCGCGCCGTCACCAGACTGAACGGTCATGCCGACCTTCAGCTGCTGCGGCGCAAGGATGTAGCGCTTCTCACCGTCGTGGTAGTGCAGCAAGGCGATGTTCGACGTGCGGTTCGGGTCGTACTCGATCGCAGCGACCTTCGCGGGCACGCCGTCCTTGTTGCGTTTGAAGTCGATCTTGCGGTAAGCGCGCTTCGCTCCGCCACCCCTGTGGCGTGCGGTCTTGCGCCCGTAACTGTTGCGGCCACCGGTCTTGGTGGTGCCCTTGGTCAGCGACTTCTCCGGCGTCGACTTCGTGATTTCGTCGTTGACGATCCACGTCGCGAAACGACGGCCGGGGCTGGTGGGCTTGTGACGCTTGATCGCCATTACTCGGTCGCCGCCCCTTCAAAGAGTTCAATCGTGCTGCCGGGCTTGAGCTCGACAATCGCCTTCTTCCAGTCGCGCGTGCGACCGACGGACGTGTTGCGGCGCTTCGGCTTCGCCTTGACGCTCTGGGTGCGCACCTTCGCGACCTTCACGTCGAAGATCTCTTCGATCGCCTGCGCGATCTGCGTCTTGTGGGCGTCGTCGTGCACGCGGAACGTGTACTTGTTGACTCCCATCAGCGCGTAAGACTTTTCGGAAACGACCGGCTCGATGATCACAGTGCGCGGGTCCATTACTCGGTGGCCTCCTCTGCTGCTTCATCGCTAGACGGAGCTGCGTCTGCGGGTGCTTCCTCCTCGGCGACCGGAGGATCGCCTGCGGGGGAATCACCCTCCGACGCGCGTGGCTTGCGAGACGAAGAGGATTTTGCTTCCGTAGCTGCCTTGACCGGAACGGCTTCGATCGGCTTCTTGGAGCTGCGATCGAGTTCGCTGGTCGCCAGCGAGCTAAGAGCCTCGAGCGCCTCCTGCGAGATCACCAGGTTCTGAGCGGCGGTCACTTCGTAGACGCCGACCTGATTGGCCGCCATCACGGCGCGGACGCGCTTGATGTTGCGGAAAGACTTTGCGGTGTTGACGTCGGTCTCACCGGCTGTGATCACCGCGACGGAGCCGTTCTCGTTCCAGTCGAAGAGGTTGTCGAACGCATCCGCGGTCGACGGCTCCTTGAACGATGCTGCCTCGATGATCGCCAGCGTGCCGCGCTCAGCGTGCAGGCTGAGGGCCGCGCGCAGCGCCTTGCGACGGGCCTTGCGGTTGACCTTGAAGACGTAGTCGCGCGGCGTCGGGCCGAACGTGATTCCACCGCCGCGACGGTGGCCGGCCGACTGCGCGCCGATGCGGGCACGGCCGGTGCCCTTCTGGCGCCAGGCCTTGGCACCGGTCATCGCGACGTCGCCACGACCCTTGGTGGAGGCGTTGCCGCTGCGCTTGGCGTTGCGTTCCGCGCGGACGACCTCGTGCACGAGCGTGCCGTTGAACGGCTCGCCGAAGACGTTGGCGTCGAGCGAAACCTTGCCGCTCTTGCCCAGGATCGGTGCGTCGATCTTCTTCGCCGCCTCAGACATTGCGGACCTCCACGTAACCGCCCTTCGGGCCCGGCACGGAGCCGCGCACGAGGATCACGTTCTCGTCGTGCAGCACATCTACGACCTCGAGGCCGAGCTGCGTGACGCGCTCGCTGCCCATCTGGCCGGGGCCACGGATGCCCTTGAACACACGGGCCGGGTCGGCGCTCTGGCCGATCGAACCCGGTGCACGGGTGTTGTGCGAGCCGTGGCTCACTGGACCACGGCTGAAGTTGTGGCGCTTGACCGTGCCCTGAAAGCCCTTGCCCTTCGAAACGCCGGAGACCTTGACGATCTGGCCCTTCGCGAACTGGCTAACGGTCAGCGTGTCGCCGATCTTGAGTTCGCCGTCGAACTCCGGCGTCTCCTCGCCTTCGACCTCGGCCGGTGCGAAGTCGGCAGGCATGCCGCGGAACTCGACAAGCTTGCGTGCTG
>JBOGYW010000008.1:0-45344 GCA_050696815.1 Solirubrobacterales bacterium
GCGGCGAGCTCTACACCTGGACTGTCGACGACGCGCAGACGATCGTCAAGCTGTTCGACATGGGCGTCGACGGCGTCGTCAGCAACGACCCGCGGCTGTTCGACGACGAGCTGGTCGTCGCCGCGGCTACGACGTAGCGCCGGCCCGGACCAGCGCCATGTATTCGCCGCGCGCGCGGAAAGTCGCCGCGAGGTCGTCGGTCACGTCGGTCAGGAACTCTTCGCGGTAGGTGTTGTCGGTCAGCACCGCGATCGAGTAGTACAGACCAGAGAGCGCCGAGATCGCGCCGGCAACGCGCAGCTCCTGACTGCTCAGCATCACGTGCAGCCCGAGGACGTCGTCGTTGACGAGATAGTCCGGCGCGTGCCCGGTCCACGCGGTCGCCACCTGGGTGTCGATCACCAGTAGCCCGAATGCGATGTAGAAGGCGCCGACCGCGAGTGCGATGAACAGCACCTGCAGCGCCTGCGAGACGAAGAGGATCAGCCCCACGTTCCAGCGCTGCGGCCGCTGCAGCGGCGGCTCGGCGCCGACGTCGGCCTCCAGCGACTCGACCTCCCGCGGCAGCCGTACGACCAGAAACAGCGTGCCGAGCGCGACGAATAGCGCCGTCGTGGCCGCCAGCGTCGCTTCGCTCATGTCGGCGAACACCTGCCACATCTCGGTCGTCATGTAGAGCACGACGCTGAAGATCATCAGCAGTGGGATCGCCCGGGCGATCAAGTTCAGCGACGCCGCGAGCTGCGAGAACAGCCTGCGCGAGGCCCACGACACGACCGAGAAGAGGCCCAGCCCGATCACCACGTAGAGCAGCGCGAGCAGCAGCAGGTTGCCGAACGCCGTCACCGCGGCGCTGCGCGGCTGGCCGTTGAGCACCAGCGGCAGCAACGCCGGAACGATCACGAAGCCGGCGAGTTCGAAGTTGCCAACGTCGCGCGGCAGCTCGAAGGCGCGGCGGCCACGTAGGCGATTCGAGAGCGCCCAGGCGCCGGCCAGAATCGCCAGCCCAGCGAGCAGCGCAAGGAGGTTCTGCCACCAGGGCCAGGTCAGGTTCAGCGCTCCGAGCAGCTCCATCCAGAAGACCAGACCGAGGATCGGCAGGGCGCGCGTCCAGATGTCGGTGGCGGCCTTGCGGTCGGCGATGAACAGCGGTAGGCCGGCGCGGCGGAAGCGCGCTTCGTAGTCGGTCCGCGAATCGCTCATCTCATGGCCAGGATTCCGATCGCGGCGGACACTGGCGCAGGCACAACCTCCCCTGTACCATCACCGGGCGCGGCGAGATAGCTCAGTTGGTAGAGCACACGACTGAAAATCGTGGTGTCCTCGGTTCGAATCCGGGTCTCGCCATCCATGGCCCGTCGTTCTTACTTGCTCGTGGTCGTCGCGGCGGCGGGTGTACTTTTCGCCACCGCGGTCTCCGCGCAGGCCGCTGCGGTGCAGATCGGCAGTACGAGCGACATCTACGACGTCTCGGTCACCGGCGGCAGCGTCTACTGGACGAACCCCGAGACCGTCAACCGCGTCGACATCGCAACCGGCGCGGCTTCGGTGATCTACCGCGCGCCGCGCTACTTCTCCGTTACCGACGTGGAGGCCGACGGCGGCACGGTCGTGCTTTCGAGCCAGGGCTTCAGGGGCCGCTACATCGTCACTAACAACTACATCTACTCGCCCGCGACCAACGCGCTGCGCAGGGTCGCGACCGGCAGGTTGCGGATCACCGGCGCGTTCGACCTCTGCGGGTCGCGCGTGATGTGGGGGCGCGTCAAGCCGAACGGCGACGCGCTGATGATCAAGAACTCCGCCTCGACCAGCCGCAAGCGCTGTAAGAAGCCGATATCGGTGCGCACGATCATCTCGACCGTCTCGCCGAACAGCGGACAGACGCTGCTCGATACGGATCTCGCGCGTGGCGGCTCGCTACAGCGGATCGGCCTGCCGCAGGATGCCGACCTCGCCGGCTCGCGGCTGCTGCTCACCGGCAACGGTGTCGGCGTCTATGACCTGACGAACAAAGGCTTCACCGTGGTCGCCGCGGGACCGCGCTACGGCGACCAGCTGGCGCAGGTCGACCCTGCCGGCGACGTGCTGGTGACCGACTACTTCGACAGGCCGTACAAGACGGTCACCCGCCTGTTCGACGCGCTCAGCGGTTACTCAGCGCCGATCGTGCTCGAACCGAAATCGCCGCGGATCAACTACTTCGTCTGCGGCGATTACCTCGCGCGCGCCAACTTCGACGAGAAGCGTGGTCAGATCTCTGGGGTCACAGTGCTGCCGAACCCGCTGATCCCGCAGGGACTCGTAGGTTCGACGCCGCAACCGGAGCTGCAGCAGTCGCTGTGGTCGGTCGGCTGCGACGCGACGACGCTGGCCTGGGTGACTTCGCCCTACAACGACCGTGGCGAGTCGCTGTTCGTCGCGCCGCTCGCCGGGCCGTAAGCGATCAGCGCGGTTTCAGCGGCGCGAGCCTGAAGAGCAGCGGCATGCCGCACTGCTTGAGCAGTGCGAAGCGGCCGCGTGGGTTCAGCTTTGCCTCCGCACGTACCAGTTCAGTGATCTGACTGGTAACGCCGGCGCGGGGGAACGCCGCCAGCGCTTGGTCGCGGAAGGCCTTGGTCAGATCCTGCGCGCGCAGGCCCGCGAGGTCGTACATCGCGCCGGCCTGCACGTAGAAGCCGAGTACGCCGTCGGTTGCGATCGAGACGCCCGGTAGCGAGTGGATCGAGATCGCGTCGCCGATCGTTTCGGCGACGTCGCCCGGGGCGCCGGCGTCGTGGGCGCAGCGGGCCACACGGTCGGCGCTGCGGATCACGAAGTCTTCGTTCGCCGCCGGGTATTCGATGCCGTGGTCGTGCAGCAGGCTCGCGACGTAGAACTGTTCCGGTTCGAGTGTCTCGCCGTCCAGCGCGGCGAGGCCGCTGCCGAAGATCCAAGTCCGCCGCCCGTGGCCGGCGATCCCATCGCTCTGCTCCAGGCAGGCCTGCTCGGCTTCGCGAACCAGCGCGCTGTCGGGCGGCTGGAAATCCGTAAATGCGATCGCTTCAGCGGCTTTCGGTACGCGACCGGTCGCGAGCTTGATGCGGCCCGCGAGGTATCCGGCCTGGCCGCGCACGATCTCACCGAGCAGCCGGCGGCGTTCGCGCGGCGTCAGCTCGCCGCCCGTCCGGCGTGCCCAGGCCAGGCCGCCGAGTCGCTCGGGGTCGGGAGCCACGCCGGCCCTAGACCGCGGCGGTGGCGAGCTCGGGCTCGAGGTCGGCTACCGGCGGCGCCGAATGCTTGCGGACCCGCGTCATGCCGCCCTGCTGCGGCACGAACGTCACGCCGTGGAAACGCCACGGCTCGTCCGGCGCCTCGGTCGGCACCAGATCGAATCGCTCCAGCAGCCGGCGCATCACGACCTGCGCCTCCATCTGCGCGAATGCCGCGCCGATGCAACGGCGTACGCCGCCGCCGAACGGGATGTAGGCGTAGCTCGACGGACGACCGTCGAGGAAGCGCTCGGGCACGAAGCTGCGCGGGTCGTCGAACAGGCGTGGATCGTCGTGCGTCAGCGCGGGGTTGCTGGCGAAGCGCGTGCCCTTCGGCACCACGTAGCCGCCGATCTCGTAGTCGCGCATCGCGATCCGCACCGCAAAGTTGACGGTCGGGCGCATGCGCAGCGTCTCACTGATCACGGCGTCGAGGTAGTCGGTGTCGCCGGCGCGCACCGACTGCGTGACCTTCTGCAGAACATGTGGGTTGCGGCGCAGCCGCTCGACGCACCACGCGAGCGTGGTCGCGGTCGTCTCGTGGCCGGCGACCAGCAGCGTGAAGAGCTGGTCGATGATCTCCTCGTCGGCCATCGGCGTGTCGTCCTCGTGCTTCGCCTGCACGAGGATCGCGAGCACGTCGCCGCGCTCCTCGATGTTCGCGTCGGCGCGTGCCTCGTCGACCAAGCCCTGGACCTCTTCGACCATCTCGGCCTTCAGCCGCAGGAAGCGGCCCCACGGGCTGCGCGGACCCCAGTCCTTCTGCAGTGCCTTGATCAATACGAGCCGCTGGCCGAGGTTGACCATCTCCGGCATCAGCGTCTCGAGCCGGTTGAGCGAGGCGCCGTGCGCGCCGAAGACGGTGCGCAGAATCGCCTGAAGTGTGATGCGCTGCATCGCAGGCAGCACCGCAAACTCTTCGCCGGACGGCCAGCTGTCGAACTCACGGTCGGCGATCTCCGCGAATACATCGACGTAGCCGCGCATGCGCTCTCCGTGGAAGGCGGGCAGCAACAGGCGGCGTTGGCTGAGGTGATAGTCCTCGTCGATCGTCAACAGCGAATGTGCCCCGAGCACGGCCTCGAGCGGACTCTCGGTGCCGGCGTGCAGCACCTTGACGTCCTCGGTGTACATCTGCTTGATCAGATCCGGGTCGGAGAGGATCACGAAGCCCGGAAAGCCGAAGATCTTCACGGAGAACATGTCGCCGTAGCGGTTGCGCGCCCGCCGCATGAACGCCGGCTGCCGCGTAAGGAACGCGAGCGACTGAAGCGCTCGCGGCATCCGCGGGCCTGGCGGTAGGCCCGGCTTGGCCGGCGCCGCAGCTTTCGCTGACTGGGCACCGTGGGGGGATTCTGCTGCCGGGGCCGTGCTGTTCATGCGGGGCGCAACCTTTCAGAAAGTCGATCACTGCGGAAAAACATTGCTGGTACACCGATGTACCAGTAAGCTTGTTGCCATGGTACACATTTGTACCAAGATTTGCAAGTCAAACTATCCCGCCCGATGACCACGACCGCAGAAACAGAGTTCAACCAGGCCGCCGAGTTCCTCGCCGACGACAGCGTGCGTGGCCGGCTGATGCTCGCGATGGCGCAGTCGATCACCGAGAAGGGCTTCGGTCAGACGGTCGTGGCGGACGTCGTGCGAATCGCGCGGGTGTCGCGGCGCACGTTCTACGAGCACTTCGACGACCGCGAGGACTGTTTCTTGGCGCTCTGCGACGCCTTCACCGCGAAGGCCCGCGAAGTGATCGACGCGGCGGCCGACCCTGCCCTGCCCTGGCAGGAGCAGGCGCGCGCCGGAGTCGAGGCGCACACCGCCCTGCTGATGGCGAACCCGCCGCTGACGCGCAGCTTCTTCTTCGAGATCTACAGCACCGGCGAGCGCGGCGCGCAGCAGCACCGCAAGATCCACCGCCTCTTCGCCGAACAGCTCTGCTCGCTATCGGAACAGATCCGGATCGACAGTCCCGATCTTCCTGAACTCACCTTCCCGCTTGCTTCGGCGATGGTCGCCGCGATCGGCGAGCTCGCGATGCTTGCGATGGAGAAGGGCTCCACGCCGGAGGCCTCCGACGAGCTCAGCGCCGTCGCCTTCGAGCTGATCAGTCGCGTCTTCGCGCCCGTCACTGCGTAAACCGCGGCGTTCAGCCGTGAACCGCGCCGTTCACTCGGCGCCCCGCGCCGCATCCGAATCGCCGCAAAGAGCGTGAAAAAGGTCGACGCGTTTTCGTGTCGGGCTGAACAATTGTTCAGAATTCGTGTAGACTGGCTGACTAGCCAGCCAATGTATCTTTGGCTGGCACCCAACAGATCGAAGTTTCCTCCTAGAGCTCTGATCTGCTTTGACTAACACACCCTGATTCACCCCGCCCCGGGGTGACGATCTGAATGCCGATCGTCACTCCGGGGCGGTCGTCCTTCCGGAGTTGCTTGCAGCGCCGGGGACGTCAGGGTGCCTGCTTTTTGATGCGGTTTTCACCCCCAAAGCCCGGCGTTGGATCGTCCAATGCCGGGCCTTGGGGTAAGAAACCTGATTCCGATGGGACCCGCGGCAGGCAGTGTCCGGCGCGGGCGTCGCGCAGCCGCCCGGCCAACTTCCGCAACGTAAAAGCACGCAATTTCCGACTATGCGCTGGCGGCGTCACCCAGATCGGGGGCATTCGCGAGAATCCCTTGCGTATGCTGCTTGGGAGTGGCCAAAGACACTGAAAAACTCATTCGCCAGCTGTCGCTGATCTCGTTTCTGATGGCGAAACGGCGCCCGGTGACGGCGCTGGAGATCAAGCGCGACGTCGAGGGCTATAGCGAGATGAACGACGACGCCTTCGCGCGTCGCTTCTACGCCGACCGCGCCGAACTGGAGGCGCTCGGCATCGAACTGCGCGTCGATCGCGCGACCGACGGCTTCTACGAAGCAGAGAACTACTCGCTGCCGCCGGAGAACTTCTACCTGCCGAGCGTGCAGTTCACGGATCGCGAACTTGCGTCGCTGACGACCGCGCTGAAGATGCTCGACGGCCAGTTCGCCTACGCCGAGCCACTGCGCCTCGCGCTTCAGCAGCTCACCTGGGGCCGGCCGTCGCCACTGTCGGCGCCCGACGAGGCTTCGATCCACGTCGCCGTCGGCCCCGACGTCGAGGGCCGCGAGCTCTCACAGCGGCTCAGCAAGATCGAGAACGCGATCTTCCGGCGCAAGACGATCATCTTCGAGTACTACACAATCGGCCGCGACGCCAAAGAGAAGCGCAAGGTCGACCCGTACCACCTGCTTTACCGCGGCGGCCAGTTCTACATGATCGGCCACGCCCACGAGCGCGGCGAGCAGCGGATGTTCAAGCTCTCGCGGATCAACGGCAAGATCAGCTACGCCAGCAAAGCCGAGCACGACTTCCCGCCGCCCGAAGACTTCGACCCGCGCGAGTACGCCACGAAGGCCGAGTGGCAGTTCGGGCAAGAGCTTCAGCCGGCGGCGATCTGGGTTTCAGAGCGCATCAGCTGGCTGGTCGAGCGTCACTTCGCGCGGGCCGGCAAGATTCGCAAGCCGAAGCGCGGCGAGGCCGTGCCCGGCAAGGGCCTGATTTTCGAAACCGACTACTCCGACGCGGCGCCGCTGCTGTCGTGGGTGCTCGGCCTCGGTCCGCGTGTACGCATCCTCGCGCCCTCCGGTCTCGCCGGCGATGCCGTCTCACGCGTCGGCAGGATCGCCCAGCAGCACAGCGGCGAGTTCGCCGTCGCGCCGAAGATCGCCCGCCGCCGCAGCTCTGGATCGTCGGGCTCCTCCGGCGACGCGACCGAGGCCTCGATCCGGCCCGAGCGCTTCGCGCGGCTGATCACCCTGGCCGGGATCCTGATCGGCGCCACGCACAACAGCGAGCCGGTCTCGATCAGCAAGCTCGTGACCGACCTCAATGTCACGCGCGAGGAGCTTGAAGAGGACATCGAGGTGCTCAACGTCGTCAACTTCGGCGGCGGCAGCTACGTGCTGTTTGCCCAGGTCGACGATGACGACATCACGGTCGACTCCGAGCCCTACAGCGACAACTTCGCGCGCCCGGCCAGGCTGTTGCCGCTCGAGGCCAAGGCGTTGATCGCCGCGATCGACCTGCTCGGCGAATACTTCCCGAACGACACGCTGCTCTCGGCGCGCAAGAAGGTCGTGACAGCGCTGGGCGAGGACCCGGCAAGCAGCGGCCTGCAGATCGCCGCCAGCCAGGCCGACGACTCCGAGATCGCAACCGCGCTGTCGCAGGCGATCGCCGGCAACCTGCTGGTGCAGATCGAGCACTACAAGGAAGACCAGGACACTTTCACCAACCGCACGATCGAGCCGTACTCGCTGATGAACGGACGCGAGGGCTGGTACGTGCACACCTGGGACCGCGAGCGCGAAGCGCCGCGCGACTTCCGGCTCGACCGGATCAAGAGCGCCGACCCACTCAACGAGACGTTTGCACCGCGCGACGGCATGGTGCCTGACCTCGACGGCTGGCCACGCACGGGCACCGTCTCGACCGCCACCGTCGCGCGCATCTGGATCAGCCCCGAGCACGCCCCGCGTGCCCGTGAGGAGCACGACCCGGTGCTCGAGCTGAAGGACGGCGCGATCGTGATCGACCTGCCGTACGGTGGCATCAACTGGCTGGTCACCGAGATCTTCAAGTTCGCCGGCGACGCCGTTGTTCTGGAGCCGGCCGACGCGCGCGACGCTGTGCGCGACGCCGCGAAGGCACTGAAGGCCGAGATCGCCGAAGGCGGCGTCAAGGCCGCGGCGGCGAAGCCGAAGAGCGCCAAGCGCGAGACCGTCGCCGCCGGCTGACAGCCCCAGACACCATGGCGAGCAAGCGCGACCAGATCAAGCTTGACGACGCCGAGATCGCGGCATACCTCGCCGAAGAGAAGACGGTGGTCGTTGCGACGACCGGGCCGAACGGCAGGCCGCACTTGATGCCGCTCTGGTTCGTCGTGCGCGGGACAGAGATCTGGGGCTGGACCTTCGCGAAATCACAGAAGGCGAAGAATCTCACGCGCGACCAACACGCGACGCTGCTGTTCGAGGACGGCGTCAGCTACGAAAAGCTGCGCGGCGTGATGTACGAGTGCGACGTCGAAATCCTGCGCGACAGCGACGCGATCCGCGACATCGGAATCGAGCTATTCACCAAATACGGCGACGGCAACTATCCGGCCGAACCAGTGATCGCGATGATCGAGGCCCAAGTGCCGAAACGGATCGGCTTGCGCTTCACGCCAACGCGGACGGTCAGCTGGGACCACGGCAAGCTCGCATCAGGCGTTTACTAGGCCCGATACATCGGCGCGCGCGAGTGGCCGCGCTCCTCGAAGTAGGCCCACTCCTCTTTGCCCAGCGGCGTCGAGGGCTTTTCGGCAAACCACCACTCGCGGCCGATGCGGGTCCAGTTGGCGCTCGCTTCGAGCCGGCCGAGCACCGCGAGCACGCCGGTCTCCATACGCCGGCCCATCAGCTCGTCGGCCGGCAGGCTGGCGGTGCGCACGAGCTCGAAGAACTCGCCGCGCGGGTCGGACAGCGCGTTGATCGCCTTCGCCACGTAGCGGCGCGAGATCTTCTGCTTGCGGCCTGAGAGGTACCACCCGCCGACCAGCCGCACGTGCTCCATCAGCAGCTCCACGTTGAACTTCTTGCGATCGCGGATGAAGCCGAGGTCCTCCATCGCCTTGGCGAAGGACTCCGGGTCGTCGTTCAGCACCGCGCTGACGGCGGCTACCTGAAGACTCATCTGCTTCTCGGTCAGGCGCTTCGTCATTCCGAAGTCCAGGAATGCGACGCGGCCGTCCGGCATCCAGACGTAGTTGCCGGGGTGTGCGTCGGCATTGAGCTGGTGTAGGTGGTAGATCGAGCCGAACGAGAAGCGGTAGATGATCTCACCGAAGCGGTCGCGCTTCGCCTGCGAGAGGCGCACGACGTCGTCGAACTCGATCCCGTCCACCCACTCGCTGACCATCACGCGCTCGCGCGAAAGCTCTGTCACGACCTCGGGGACGCAGATGAACGGGTGGTCGCGATAGGCGCGGGCGAAACGGCGCTGGTTCTGAGCCTCGAGCTCGTAGTCGAGCTCCTCGAGTACGCGTTCCTTCAACTCCTTGGCGACGGCGCGGGCATCAAGGCCCGGCGCGACCATCCGCCCGAGCCGCAGGAACAGCGCGGCATTCTCCACGTCGGCGCGCAGCGCGTCGGCGATGTCCGGGTACTGGATCTTCACCGCCACATCGCGGCCGTCCTTCAGCGTGGCGCGGTGCACCTGGCCGATCGACGCCGCCGCGACGGCCTCGTGGTCGAACTCGCTGAACATTCTGTTGAGCGGGCGATCCCACTGGTCGTCGAGCACCGCCTTGACCTTCTTCCACGACATCGGCGGCGCGTGCTGCCGCAGGCTGCCGAGTTCGCGCTGGTAGATCTCGCGGTACTCCTCGGGCAAGAGATCGACATCGATGATCGACGCCATCTGCGCAACCTTGATCGCGACGCCTTTCAACCCGCCGAGCGTCTTCACCATCTCCTCGGCGGATTCGGCGTGGCGCTTCTCAAGCGCTGCCTGTTTGCCCTCGCGGCCGCGCAGTACGTTGGAGGCCGTCGTGCCGCCGAGTTTCACGCCTTGGCCGCCGATCACGCGGCCAACGCGAGCGGCTCGACCGAGCCGGCTGGTGGAAAGGGAGCGGTCCTCCTTGTCGGCCACGATGCAAGCGTAGACCCGGGCCGGGACCACCGACCCGCTAAAATGCCGCGCTCATGTCTGGAGACGACCGAGCAACGATTGAGGTTTCCGCCCGCGATTCGCGTGGTTCACGCGAAGGACGCCGCCTGCGCAAGCAGGGTCAGGTACCGGGCATCCTCTACGGCCGCGGCCGCGAACCGCAGGCATTCAGCGTCAACGAGCTCGAGCTCCGCGCCGCGATGAAGGCCGGCCACGCGCTGCTCGACGTCAAGCTCGGCAGCGACACCGTGCCGGTGATCGTGAAGGACCAGCAGCACCACCCGGTGCGCGGCGGCTTCACACACTTGGACCTGCTCGAGGTGGACCTCAAGCAGTCGATCCAGTCGGTCGTTCCGCTCGAACTCGCCGGCGTCGAAGAGGCCCCGGGCGTCGTTCAGGGTGGTGTTCTCGACCACGTCACGCGCGAACTCAACATTGAGGCGCTGCCGACGGACATCCCGGACTCCGTCGTGATCGACGTGTCCGGCCTTGAGTTGAACGCCACGTTCATGCTTTCCGAGGCGACGATCCCGTCGAACCTCACGGTGCTCGACGACCCGGAGGAGACCGTCATCGCGACGATCACCCCGCCGTCGAAGGCCGAGGCGCCCGAGACGGTCGAGGAAGAGACCGAGCTCGTCGGCGAGGGCGAGGAAGCAGCCGAAGGCGAAGCTGCCGGCGAAGCATCCGAGGGCGGCGACGAAGGCGGCGAGTAGCCCCTTCGCGCGAGACTCCGTGCTCGCGACCCTGACGATCAGAATTCTCACGCTGCTGGCAGTTGCCGCGGCGATTTTCAAGCGCAGCGGCAAGCCGGTGCCGGTCGACTGGCTGATCGTCGGACTCGGCAACCCCGGTCGCCGCTACGCCGGCACCCGCCACAACATCGGTGAGATCGCGGCACTGAAACTGATCGAGCAGTACGACCTCGGCAAACCGAAGTCGCGCTACCGCGGCCGCTTCGCCGAGGGCCGCCTCGAGCCGGGCGGACCGCGCGTCGCGGTGCTGATCCCGGAGACCTACATGAACGAGAGCGGCAAGGCCGTCGGCCCGGCGCGCGGCGAACTGCGGGTCGACCCCGAGCATGTAGTCGTGATCCACGACGAGATCGACTTCCCGTTCGGCCGCGTCGAGAGCAAGCTCGGTGGCGGGCACGGCGGCCACAACGGCCTCAAGTCGGTGAAGGCCAATCTCGGCACCGCCGACTTCACGCGCGTGAGGGTCGGCGTCGGACGCCCCGACTCGACCGACCCCGAGATCGTCTCCAAGTGGGTGCTCGGCGGTTTCGACGAGTCGCCGGCCGAGGTTTCGACGCTGGTCGACGACGCGCTGCGCGAAACGCTGCGCGTGCTGAACGACTAGAAGAGCGTTTCCTGCTGGCTCGCCGGCCCACGGCTCGGCTGCTGTGCACGGCCACTCGGTGCCGTTCGCGCACGAACCGTGCGAGCAGAGATGCCGCCGTAGGGCGGCTTCGCCGTCGGAGCGCGATCGGCCGGTGCAAGCAGAACGCGCTGACGCGCCGCCTCGGCGCGAACGGCACCTTCGGAGCGACGCAGCTTCGCTGCGATCCGGGTGGCGGGAATCTGCCGCTCCGCCATCACGATCAGCCGGGAGACATCTGCTCCGGACCACGCCCGTCCTGACCTGGAGGGGCTGCGTTTGTTGGTCGCCTTGTTCATACGAACAAATGTACGCCTGCGGCCAGACAGAACATATGTTCGTATGGCCGCTTTCTACGCCGGGTTGTGAATTCCTTCCCGGCCTCTCAATTGTGCAAACAATCTTGTGAACAAAGGGTTGCGGTTTGGATAGCTTCTAAGTCGTATTGAGCGAGCCTGATCACGGAGTGATTCAGCACGCGACCACCCCCCGCAACTTGCCGGTCGCGCACTCGCCCCTGCCCAAATCTCTTTGCGCGGAGCGCCGATGGCGCTGAATCTTCCGGTCCAGCAGGTAGCGGACGACGCGTATTTCGACGCACTCGCCAAGCCGCACGCGCAGGCCTTCATCAGCGCCGCCTTCACGCCGTTCGCGCTCGCCGTCGCCTTGCAACGCAACGCGCCGGAGCGCGCAGCGATCGTCGTAGCGGCCGACGACCAGGCCGCCCGTGTGCTGACGGACGATCTCGCGGCCTACCTGCCGGAGCGCGCGGTCAGGCAGTACCCGGCGCGCGGCGTGCTCTACGAGTCGCACCTCGACCCGCCGACCCATCTCGTCGGCCTGCGCATCGCAGCGCTCGACGCCCTGACGGCAGAAGGCTCGACCGCCGTGATCGTCGCGAGTGCCGGCGCGCTCGCCGAGCGCGTGCCGGACCCCGAGCTGCGCCCGCACGGCTTCGGCGTGGAACGCGGCGACGTCGCCGACCTCGACGAGCTTGCGCGCGACTTGACGGCGGCCGGCTACGAGCGCGTCGACCGCGTCGAAGACCGCGGCCAGTTCGCGACCCGCGGCGACATCCTGGACGTGTTCCCGGCGACCGCCGACCACGCCGCGCGCGTCGAGCTGTTCGACATCGAGATCGAGTCGATCCGCCGCTTCTCCACCTTCACCCAGCGTTCGCTGGAAACCGTCGAGCGGATCGAGATCGAGCCGGCGACCGAACTCGCCGAAGAACACCGCGAGCTCGCCGACGAGGCGCTGGCCGCGCAGGAGGACGACGCGCCCCCGCCCGACATCGCTGAGCTGCTGCCGATCGACCGCTTCCACGACGTGCTCGCGCTCGCCCCGGGTGACGTCTGGTTGGCAATCGCGTCTGATGATGAAGTCGAGTCGGCGCTCGGCGAGCTGTGGGCCGACGTCGAGGCGACGTACCGCGATCCGGCAGGCCACGGGCTGTACGTCGTACCCGGCGATCTGCTCGACCAGCTGCAGAAATCCGCCGACCTGAGGATCTCCAACGTCAGCGTTCCGGCCGGCGCGGCCGAGCTGCGTGCCGAGCGCCCGCACAGCATGGCGCGCAGCTTCGAAGCCGCGGAGATCGAGGTCGAGAAGCTGCTGCGCAGCGGCTACCGCACGGTGATCGCCTGGAATCGCCAGTCCGAGCTCGAGCGCGCGCAGTACAACCTGGCGCGCGTACGGCCTGAGCCGCTCGACCGCGCGGAACGAATTCCTCATCAACACAGCGGTGAATGGCAGGGCGTCTTCTTCGCGCAGCAGTCACTGCGCGAAGGCTTCGTCTGCCCGGCACTGAAGCTCGCCGTGATCCCCGACCGGCTCTTGCTGCACGCCCCGGGGCGCACGGCGGCGAAGGCGCCGGGCGGCCGCGGCAGGATCGCGAGCTTCGCCGACCTGGCCGTCGGCGACTACGTGGTGCACGAGGACCACGGCGTCGCGAAGTTCGCCGGCTTCGACACCAAGACCGTCGCCAACGTCACCCGCGACTACCTGACGCTCGAATACCGCGGCGAGGACAAGGTCTTCCTGCCGGCCGAGCAGCTGCACAAGATCAGCCGCTACTTCGGCGCCAGCGGTCCCGACGGCGTAGCGCTGAGCAAGCTCGGCGGCAAGGCCTGGGAAAACCTCAAGAGCCGCGCACGCAAGGCCGCCCACGAGCTCGCCGGCGAGCTCGTCAACCTCTACGCCGAGCGCAAACGGGCAATCGGCTTTGCGTTCGGCCCGGACACCGAGATGCAGCGGCAGTTCGAGGACGCCTTCCCATACACCGAGACGCGCGACCAGCTCGACGCGATCGAGACCGTCAAGGAGGGCATGGAGAGCACCCGGCCGATGGATGTGCTGGTCTGCGGCGACGTCGGCTTCGGCAAGACCGAAGTGGCGCTGCGCGCCGCCTTCAAGGCCGTGCAAGACAGCAAACAGGTGCTGGTGCTCGCGCCGACGACGATCCTCACGCAGCAGCACTTCGGCACCTTCAGCGAGCGCATGCGCGACTTCCCGATCGGTGTCGACTTCGCGAGCCGCTTCCGCAGCAAGGCCGAGCAGAAACAGACCCTGGCCGACTTCGAGGCCGGCAAGGTCGACATCGTGATCGGCACCCACCGGCTGCTCAGCCCAGACGTCCGGCCGAAGGACCTCGGCCTGATCATCGTCGACGAGGAACAGCGCTTCGGCGTCAAACAGAAGGAGCTGCTGCGCCAGCTGCGGCTGAAGACCGACGTGATCAGTCTGTCGGCGACACCGATTCCGCGCACGCTGCAGATGTCGATGGCCGGGCTGCGCGAGATCGCCGTGATCGCGACGCCGCCCGAAGGCCGCAGGCCGGTGCGCACGCATGTCGGCGAGTGGGACGAAGAGGTAATCAAGCAGGCGCTGGTGCGCGAGCTCGACCGCGGCGGCCAGTCGCTCTACATGCACGACCTCGTCAGCTCGATCGACGAGACGGCCGACCGCATCCGCGCGCTGCTGCCGCAGCTGAAGGTGGCGGTCGTACACGGACAGCTCGACGAGCACGCACTCGAAGAGCGGATGATGGCGTTCATCCGCGGCGAGTTCGACTGCCTGGTCTGCACCACGATCGTCGAATCGGGCCTGGACATTCCGGCCGCCAACACGCTGATCGTCGAGCGCGCCGACAAGCTGGGACTCGCCCAGGCGTACCAGATCCGCGGCCGCGTCGGCCGCGGTCGTGAGCGCGCCTTCGCGTACTTCCTCTACCCCGGCGCCGCCGCACTCAGCCAGGTCGCCGGCAGCCGGCTCTCCACGCTCGCCGACTACACCGAGCTGGGCAGCGGCTTCAAGGTGGCGATGCGCGACCTGGAGATCCGCGGTGCCGGCAACCTGCTCGGCGAAGAGCAGTCGGGGCACATTGCCGCGGTCGGTTTTGACCTTTACGTGGCGATGATCGACGCCGCGGTCGCCGAGCTCGAGGGCAGCGGCGCGGCCGAACCGGCGGAGCCGGTGCGACTCGACGCGTCGGTCGACGCGTACGTTCCGAGCGACTACGTCACCTACGAGCAGGCGAAGATCGAACTGCACCGGCGGATCTCGGGAGCGCGCGAACTTTCCGACGTCGGCGCGCTGCGCGACGAGCTGGAGGACCGCTTCGGACCCGTACCCGAGCCGCTAGAACGCCTCCTGCAGCTGCAGGAGGCACGGCTGAAATTCGGCCGCGCCGGCGCGCGCACGGTCGGCTTCACCGGCGGTCGCCTGGTGGTCGCGCCGATCGAGCTGAATGCAGAGCAAGTTGCGACGCTGCGCGAAGATCTTCCCACCGCCATCTACGATCGGGGGCAACGCACAATCGCATTGCGCGTTGATGGGGAGGCTGAGGACCAATTTGCAGCGCTCGCGGGCATGGCCGACACCCTGATCGGTGTCACCACTCCCGTGTCCGCCGCGGCCTGAAAAACCGCGATTCGGCAAGGATTAAGCGCGCTTTGTGACGAAGCCGTTGATTGATCTTCGTCACATTTCCCTGATATGTTCCGAGCCGCTTTTGACCACGAAATGAGCACAGGGCAGTGAAAAACATCACCTCAAACAAATTCTTCATTCCGGGCTTCGCGCTCGTCGTCTTCCTCGTTGTCGCAATCATCCTCGCCGTGACCGGCGGAGGTGTGCCGAACGACGCAGTCGCGTCCGTGAAGGGCGACCCGATCCCGAAAACGCAGTTCAACAAGACACTCGCGATCTTCGCGTCGCAGAGCGCAGGTCAGTCGGGTGGAGCGCCGGTACTGCCGGACCCGCCGAGCTACAAGAACTGCATCGCCGCGAAGCGCGGTGAAAAGACGAACGCCAAGCTCGGCGAGACGGCCCTGAAGAAGCTCTGCGTCACCGAGTGGAACACCGCCCGCGACCAGATCATGGGCACGCTGATCACGCAGAAGTGGTACGAGCTGGAGGCGAAGGAGCGCGGCATCACCGTCACCGACGCCCAGGTCAAGGCCCGCTTCGAGCCGCTCAAGCAGCAGTCGTTCCCGAAGGAAGCCGACTACCAGAAGTTCCTCAAGACGACCGGCCAGACGACGCCGGACATCTTGAAGCTGGTCAAGGCGAGCATGCTTCAGGAGCAGGTGCGCCAGGCCGCCGCGACGGCGCCGACGCCCGGCACCAGCGCGATCGAGTCCGAGTACAAGAAGAACAAGGACCGCTACTCGCAGCCGGCAGCACGCGACCTCAACGTGGTCTTCAACAGCAACAAGGCGAAGGCCGAAGCGGCCAAGGCCGCGCTCGACAGCGGCCAGAGCTGGTCTGCCGTCGCCAAGCAGTACTCCCAGGACAGCGCTTCGAAGTCGAGCGGCGGCAAGTTCCCGGGCGTCACGAAGGGCCAGTTCGAGCCGGCGCTCGACAAGGCCGTCTTCAGCGCCAAGAAGGGCGCAGTCGTCGGTCCGATCAAGACGCAGTACGGCTACTACGTCTTCTCTGTGACCAAGGCGACGCCCGCGAAGCAGCAGTCGCTCTCGCAGGCATCGGCGACGATCAAGCAGACGTTGCAGCAGCAGAACCAGCAGAAGGCCGCACAGGACTTCCAGAAGGAGTTCACCGCAAAGTGGCGCAAGAAGACGCGCTGCGCGGACCTCTACAAGATGGAGCTCTGCAAGAACGGTCCGGAGCCGAAGAAGGGCGCAACCGCCGCGACCGGGGCACAGTAGGCAACTGCTGACCAAAGTGAATTGAGCGAGGCGGCCGGGGCGAAAGCTCCGGCCGTTTTGCGTTTGATCGCCTAAGATTCGCGCCGCTACGCACCTGAAAGGAACTTCATGACCGCAGTTAAATCCACCTTCGCCCGCCAGATTCTCGACAGTCGCGGAAACCCGACCGTCGAGGTCGAAATCACGCTCGAATCAGGCGCCCACGGACGCGCCGCGGTGCCGAGCGGTGCCTCGACGGGAGAGTTCGAAGCGGTGGAACTGCGCGACGGCGGCAGCGCCTGGCTCGGCAAGGGCGTGGGCCAGGCCGTGGCCAACGTCAACGGCGAGATCGCCGAGGCGATCCTCGGCATCGACCCGGCCGAGCAGGAGGAGCTCGACGCGCGCCTGATCGACCTCGACGGCACGCCGAACAAGGGCCGTCTCGGCGCAAACGCGCTGCTCGGTGTTTCACTGGCTGCCGCCAAGGCCGCCGCCGCCGAGCGCGAGCTGCCGCTCTGGCGCTATCTCGGCGGCGAGGACGCACACGTGCTGCCGGTGCCGATGATGAACGTGCTCAACGGTGGATCGCACGCCGACAACGCAATCGACTTCCAGGAGTTCATGGTCGTGCCGCTCGGTGCGCCCAGCTTCTCCGAGGGTCTGCGGATCGGCACCGAAGTCTTCCACTCGCTGGCCAAGAGCTTGAAGTCGCAGGGCCTCTCGACGACCGTTGGAGACGAAGGCGGATACGCCCCGGACCTGGCTTCGAACGAAGCCGCGCTTGAGGCGCTGGTGGCCGGTATCGAGGCGGCCGGCTACAAGCCGGGCGACGACGTCGCGATCGCGCTCGACCCGGCGACCTCCGAGATCTACAAGGACGGCGTCTACGACCTGCACCACGAGGGCCGCAAGCTCAGCTCTGAGGAGATGGTCGGCTACTGGGACGAGATCACTGGCAAGTACCCGGTGGTCTCGATCGAGGACGGCCTCGACGAGAACGACTGGGACGGCTGGAAGCTGCTGACCGACCGCATCGGCGGCCGCACGCAGCTGGTCGGCGACGACCTCTTCGTCACCAACCCGTCGCGCCTGACCGACGGCATCGAGCGCGGTGTCGGCAACTCGATCCTGATCAAAGTCAACCAGATCGGCACGCTCAGCGAGACCCTGGAAGCAGTGCGCATCGCGCGCGACGCCGGCTACACCGCGGTCATGAGCCACCGCTCAGGCGAAACCGAGGACGTCACGATCGCCGACCTCGCCGTCGCCACCGGCTGCGGCCAGATCAAGACCGGTGCACCGTCGCGATCGGACCGCGTCGCCAAGTACAACCAGCTGCTGCGCATCGAAGAGGCGCTCGGCGACCGCGCGAGCTACCCGGGCCGCTCGGCATTCAGCGCGCTCGTCGCAAGCTAGCCACCAACTGACCACCGCGACAGCAGGGACCGCCGCGCCAAGCGGCGAAACCTACCTGCATGCCCGCCTCACGGAGGAAGCCGCCTGCCAAGAAGCGCCCAGCGCGACCGCGCGTCGCACATCGCTCGGCCGGCACGCCGATCCGGCGCGGCATTCGCTGGGACCGTCTGCCCGGCAACTGGCTGGTCGCGATCGTTTTGATCATGGCGGTGCTCTACCTGCCGCCGCTGCACTCCTACTGGAACCAGCGCAAAGAGACGACGGCCGCGAAGGCACAGCTGCAGCAGCTCGGCAAGGAGAACCGCGGCTTGAAGGCGCGTGCACGCTCGCTGAAGCGCAACTCGACGATCGAGAGGGAAGCCCGCAAGCTCGGAATGGTCAAGGCCGACGAGCGGCCCTACGTGATCTTGCGCTGAGCGCCTAGCCCCGGTCCGCCGCTAAAAAGCGGGCGAACCGGGATTGGCGTGAACTCTTACGCAGCTTGTTGCGCTTCGTCGGCAGACGATTCGCCGGACTCGGATTCGGAATCCGTACCGGTCTCGTCGCCCGCCTCGCTGGCGCGATTGATGATGATCTGATCGGCCGTCACGGTGACGGTGATCGGTCGGTGGCCGGCCCAGTGTTCGGCGTAGACGGCGTCTTCAACGATCGCCGGGTCCAGCCAAAGGCCGTAGCCTTCTTCGCCGTGGTCGAAGGTCGCCTCGAATGCAGGACGGCGACGGCCTCGGCCGCCGCGACGACCGCGCCGGCGGCGTCGGCCTGTGCCGTCGCCGTCTTCGTTTTGCGCGGCTGCCTCGGCTTCGCGCTTTGCCAGCGCAGCCTCGAGGTCCGCCGCGATCAACGCGTCGTCTTCTGCTCGTAAATCAAGTTCTTCTTCGACACCTGGCGAAGCGGAGGTGGTTTCGGCCGTGGACGGAGCGTCAGCGTCAAGCGATTGTTCCTTCTTGAACGCTGCGATTTCGTCGGCCGACACCTCAAGCTGATGCGCGATCCATGCGTCGGTGCGACCCTGTCGCACCCATACGCGGATCTGGTTCAGATGTGGTCTGAGGGGTCTATTTGACATAGCTCATGACACTATCAGCGCCCCCTTGAACGCCCGGAAAAAGGTCGCTCGGGTGAGGGGGGTAGGTATAGACAAATTGGCCAAGTATCCAGTATGGTTAGTTACTCGGAATCTGGACATTCCGCTCGACCCGGAAAATTGACACTAATTTTCAGTAGGGTCTTCCGGTAGGATCGGTCGCTCACCGCCGACCTAAGTGCTTGGAGGCGCTTTTTATGCTCGTGCTAACTAGGAAATCGAACCAGAGCATCATGATCGCTGATGACGTCGAGATTTCGGTCCTCTCGATTGTCGGCGACAAAGTCCGTATCGGCATTGATGCTCCGAAGTCGATTCCGATCTTCCGTAAAGAGGTTTACCTGCAGATTCAGCGCGAACGCGCTGAGGAGCAGGCCGGCTCGCCGGATGCGACGCCGGAAGCTGTTGACGCAGCGCTCGGGCGCATCGCCGAAAACGGCTGAACCCGACCACAACCGGTCAAGTACATCGGGCGGAGCTCAGCCGCCTCTCAGATTTGAAGATCTAAGACATCAGCCATGCGAGTGTCTCGAACATCGCATAGCTGACCAGGATCACGGTCGCCACAAGGGCGACCATCAGCGTCACGAAGCGCCGGAACTGGCTCTGGACGTGACGTTCGCGGTGGCGCACCTTGGTGCGCTGAATCGCCTCGACGCGCACTTCGTGGCGCCGCTTGCGGTCCACGTGGGTGTGCTCATGAAAGGCGCGCTCGAACTCGGCGACTGATTGCCTCATCTTCATGGAGCACTCATCCTAGCGGTCACAGGCCCGCCAAAGGCCCTTGTTTGTGCTGATTGCCACGCGCTCGAGCTTTGCGAAGTACTCTGCCTTCGACGTGTTCGGTTCGATCTCGAGCGTTCGGGCATAGCCGTTTTCGAGTAGCTGAGCCTGCACCAGCGTGTCGCCGACGTACACGAACGCGAGCGAGCGGCCGTACTTGTCGGTCGCCTCACGATCGGGAATCAGCTTGACCGTGCGGCCCTGCACGAGGCGCCGGTTGAAGTCGCTGGCCTCGTGACCGAAGCAGTCGACGGGTGCGTTCGGTTTGACCGACTCAGGCGTGTCGACGCCGATGTAGCGCACACGTTCAGTGCGGCCGCCGGTGTCTTTCACGAGGATCGTGTCGCCGTCGACGACGCGCAACACCCGCGCCGTACGCGCCTCGCCCGCGGCGGCGGGCGACTGCGGCGCGCTTGAACCGCCGCTGTCAATCACCTGAAACGCGACGAGCACGAGCGCGCCAAACAGGGCGACCCACCCCGCAGCGCGGCGCGTGCTCATGAAACTGCTTCGCCGTGTGCTCGCGCTACGGCGTGCGGATGACGTTCTTGACCAGCGTCTCGCTGATCGCGTTCACCATGCGCTTGGCCGCCGCGGGCTTGCGCTGCCAGATGTTGCGGCCGTAGATCACGCCCGAGCCACCGGCCTTCACGACCATCTTCGTCATGTCGAGGACCTGCTGGTCACTGGCCTTCGAACCGCCCGACAGCACGACGAGCGAGCGGCCGGCACTCTCGACGCACTGGCGGATCGCTTCCTGCTGAGTGACCTGCAGCTTGTTGTACGGCGCCGGCGCGTCCACGTCGCTCTCGAGTCCGACCTTCGGCATGTTGATCTTCACGATGTCCGCGCCCATCTCCATCGCCATGCGCGCGGCGTAGTCGATCGCGTAGAAGCTGTCCTGGCCGCCCTTGGCCGCGACCGCGCTACCGCGCGGGTACGACCAGACGACGAGCGGTAGGCCGTACTTCTCGCAGTCGGCGCGCACTTCGCCGAGCTGCTTGAGGTCCTCGTCCTGGCGCGGCGAACCGACGTAGAGCGTGTAGCCGATCGCGGTCGCGCCGAGACGCACGCCGTCCTCGACCGAGGCGTTGACCGCGCTGAATGCGTCGGCGCTGGATGGGATGTCCGTCTTGCCGTTGACCTTCAGCAGCAGCGGCACCTGGCCGGCCCAGTCGGGCCAGTACTTCGTCGCGAAGCCGATCTGGCAGGCGATTCCACTGTAGGAAGCGCCCGCGGCCAGTGCGAACTCATAGTCAGGGTCCTTCGAGGCGGGGTTCGGGAAGAAGTCTCGCGGACCGTGCTCGATGCCCTGGTCGATCGGCAGGAACATCAGTGTTCCGTTGCCGGGACCGTGGTTGTAGAGCATGTCGTAGAGGCGCGCCTTCTTACCGGGCGAGACTACGTCGAGAAGAGATTTCTGAGGTGAGGACTGCTTGGCCATTATGGGAATTGACTCCTGGGTCGAATATTCCGCTTGACGAGCGGGAAAGTTGAGGCCCAGAGCCTAGTCCAGCCAGCCGCGACGGGCGGGGCGACAGGTACGCTGCGGCAACCATGGCCGAGCGCGAACTGTTCGTAGTCTGCAACAACTGCGGCGAGGAAGTCAGCCCGTATGTGACCGAATGCCCGTACTGCGGGCACCGCCTGCGCAAACGCGCGCCGGACCTGAAGAAGGCGAAGAAGCAGGAAGAAAAAGAGGAGAAGCGCGCCGAGAAGAAGCGCGCACGGCTGCGTTCACAGTTCGAGGGCGGCGGCGAGCCGGAGCGCGGCGCATATCTGCGCAGCGCCGGTGGCCTACCGATCGCCACGACCGCGTTGATCGTGCTCGCGGTTGCCGTCTCACTGGTCTCGCGTGGATCCGGCTGGGTCGGCCTGAATCTCGTCTTCCTCGGCGACCTCGCCGACAAGCCGTGGGTGCTGGTGACGGCGCCGTTCGTGCAGGGTGGAGCGGCCTTCGCCTTCGCCTGCCTGGCCGGCGTGGCGATGTTCGGCGCCGGCATCGAAGCGCGCTACGGCCCGGTCGCCGTGGTGCTGACCTGGCTGGTCTGCGGCGCGTTCGGCATCCTTGCCGAGAGCCTGCTGGCACCGGTGCCGTTCTCTAACGGCGCACTCGCGGTGGCGGTCGGAATGCTGACGGCGTGGCTGATCGTGGTCGTCTCGCGCGAGGACCTGCGCGACTACGACGGGATCGGACTCGCGGCGGTGGGCGGTGTGCTGTTAGCGCTGCCGATCGCGACCAACGAGGCAAGTATCTGGACGCTGGTCGGCGGCCTCGTCGGCGGCGGCCTCTGCGGGGCCGTGCTCAGCCGGCTGCGCGCCCGGCCGGTCTAGAAGTCGAACTTCTTCGGCGGCTTTTCGTCGAACCAGAGCTTGTCGTGCTCTGGCGTCTCCTCGAAGAAGTCGGGGGTGTCCTCGAGCAGGTCGTGCTCGGCCTGCGCGGCCGCGGGCTCCGGCTCTGGCTCGGACGCTGATTCTTCGCCTTTGCCGAACTCGAACTCGAAGGTGCCGGTCGCCTGCTCGGGAGCGGGCGCTGGTTCTGGCTCCGGTTCGGGCTCTGACGCCGCCTCCGGCGCCGGTTCGGGCTCGGGTTCCGGCGCGGGCTCCGGTTCGGGCTCGGCAGCCTCGGGTTCGGGAGCCTCGGAAGCAGGGTGCAGATCGACGGAGTCGTCCGCGTCGCGGTCGGCCGGGCCGAGCGCGGAGGCCTCCTCGATCGCAACCTCGTCCGGATCGGCTCCGTGTTCTTTCTTCAGCTCAAGGTGCGCGGCGATCGCGTCGGCGAGCGAGCCACGGTCGTCTTCTGGATCGCCTGAAGTTGTCTCTTCGTCATAGGTACTCATCGCGTCCATCATAAGGAGACCATCGGAGCCGCGAGCCGGAGCTAGAATCTCAGCCTTACGGGGCTATAGCTCAGTTGGTAGAGCGTTCGGTTCGCAATCGAAAGGTCGCCAGTTCGAACCTGGCTAGCTCCATGAGGCGTTGACTCGCGCGATCTCGCCGATGCTCGGAGCTTGGCGGGTCGGTCACGATCTACAGATCGCTCCCTCTCCGCCTTCGTCCTGCGCTTCGACAATCTCGCACGATTCAACGCCTCATGATGGTGGGTTGAATACTCGTTCATTTGCTTGCTGCCAGGTTCAAGGGGCGGGGCGCACTGCCGATTATCCAAGTATTCTCAGATCTGGTACCAAATACTTGTTATGAGACGCAGTCCCCATGGCTTTTCACGCGTTGACTTCTGATCAAACCTTCTCGTCCTCCGTTCCGCGGATTCCCGCGATTCGCCCTGCGGGCTTCGAGCTATGCGTGACCTTCGATCTGCGCGGCATGGACTGGGCGTATGTCAATGAGCTGCATCACTCGTACCGTTTCGACCTCGAATGGCCGGCGGGGATGCTCTGCCACTTCACGGGGCCAAACGAGACCGGAATCGTCTCGCGCGGGATCTGGACGACTCGTGAGGCCGAGGCCGAGTACTTCAACAACATCGCGGCCGAAGTGATCACCAACTCGGTCAACGAGATCGGGCCGCCGCAGACCGACTCCGGCGCCGGCGATTTCGAGCCGGTTCCGCGCGCGCTGCACCGGCTGACGCTCGGACGCGACTTCGCCGCCTTTGTGGGCATCGGTGAAGACATCGATGCCTCGGCGATCCACGCGCTCGGGAACCAGCCAGTGGTCATCGAGTTCGATCACACGGGGATCCCGCCGGGCGATTTCGACATGACGATGCAGCAGATCGGCTACGACGTGGTGATCCCGCAGGGGATGATCATGCAGTGCGTCGAACGCGGCGAGGAAGACTTTCTCGAGACGCAGGTCTGGTCAGACGCCACGAGCGCACGGCTGGCGTTGCAGAGCGAGTACCTGCCGGCGCTTGCGCGCCACACCGGCGGCAACGCCGTCGCGGCGATCAAGCCGCAGATCCACGAGCTGCGGCGAATTTCTTTCGGCGCAGACGAAGTCGACCCGGCCTGGCTCGCATAAGGGCGCCCAGCCCTGGACTTCCGTACTACTAATCGCAACGACGCTCGAATGAGGTAGGGCGGACTGCCGATTACTCAATTGCCCGCGCAGACCGGGTGTTTCGCACGACGCTGTGGAGCGTCGCGCAAGTTTTGACACCGGACTGCGAAAGGGCCCCCGAAATCTCAGAGACGGCAACACCCGACCTGCTTTCGACGCTCGGCGATCACCGCGCGATGCATGAGCAGCTCACACAGGCCGTCGGCAGGGCTAGCTCGATCACCGCGCCGCTCTCGCTGGCGATGCTCGACATCGACCGGCTGAAGTTCTTGAACGACTGCTTCGGGCACCGCAGCGGCGACGCCGCGCTGAATCTGCTCGCCGAGTCGCTGGTGGGAGCCAGCGCCAACGGCACCGCCTTTCGCGTCGGCGGCGACGAGTTCGCCCTGCTGCTGCCCGGCGTCGACGCGGCGACCGCCGAACGGCTGCTGAAGGGCTGTCTCGAGCAGACGCGACGCGGCAGCTCCGGAGTCTCGATCACCGTCGGTGTGGCAACCCTGGCCGCCGGCGAGATCTGCGACCCCGCGGTGCTGTCCGAGCGCGCGACGACGGCGCTGCAGGAAGGCAAGCGTTCGAGCCGCGGCGCGGTGGTGAGCTTCGAATCGATCGAGCAGATCGTCACCGTCGTAACACCCGGCAAGGTCACGGCACTCTGTTCGCTGCTGGAGGACCCGCGGCTGGAGATCGTCTTCCAGCCGATCTGGGATCTCGAGAACGACTGCCTGCTCGGACTCGAAGCGCTGGCACGCCCGTGGAGCGGCTACGGCTTCGAGGGTCCGGCCGAGATGTTCCACATCGCCGAGAAGATCGGTCGTGCACACGACCTCGACGCGATCTGTGTCTCGGCGACGCTCGCGCGAGCGCGCGAGCTGCCCCCCGGCGCCTTGCTGTTCCTCAACGTCAACCCGCAGTCGCTGGCGCACGGGACCGTCCACGCCGACCTACTCGCGAAGCGGTTGGAAGGCACGGGCCTGTCGCCACAGCGCATCGTCATCGAAATCACAGAACAGTCCGATGCCCGCCTCGATGTCGTGGTCGCTCGCGCCAACGAGCTGCATGCGCGCGGCTTCAAGATCGCGCTCGACGACGTCGGTGTCGGCAACGCCGGCATCGAGCTGATGTGCGAACTGCCGGTCGACTACGTCAAGCTCGACCGCTCGGTGATCTCGAAGGTGCTGACGAGCGTGCAGGCGCGCGCGGTACTGATCGCGGTCGCACTGTTCGCATACCGCGTCGACGCGTACGTGATCGCGGAGGGCATCGAAACGCAGGAAGTCTTCTCGTTCGTTCAAAACGCGCATCACCTCGACATGCTGCGCGACCCGCCGATCACCGGCGCACAGGGCTATCTGCTGGGTCGCCCGACCTCGGACATCCGCTCTCTGCCGGCCTCGGCGGAAGACGCCCTACCGAAGCCGCCGCCTCCGCTGCCGCTGCCGCCTGAGCTCGCCGGCGGCGGTGAGTTCGCCGCCGTCGCCTGAGACAGCGTTGCGGCGTCACGATCGACGGCGCGAAGGAGAACTACAACTAGGCCGCGCGTTTCGCGCGAATCACGACGCGCGCGCCTCGGGCCGGGATCATCGTCACGTTTCTGTGCGTGACGTGTTCCGGCTCGGGGCGGTCGGCCGCGATGTCGAGGCGCTTCACCATCGCTTCGAGCACGACCCGCTGCTCGGCCATCGCCAAGGCGGCGCCGAGGCAGCGGCGTGTGCCGCCGCCGAACGGGATCCACTCGTAGGTTCCCGGCTTGTGGCCGACCCAGCGCTCGGGCTTGAAGTCGTACGGCTCGGGGTAGAGGTCTTCGCGGTGATGCACCAGCATGATGCTCATCGCGATCGCGGTGCCGGCCGGTACGGCGTACTCGCCGAGCTGCCACGGCACCGTCGTGCGGCGACCGATGATCGGAATCACCGGGCGTGAGCGCATCGACTCGGTGATCACGTTCTCGACCCACATTTCCTTGTCTTTGTCGTTGCGCACGGCGTCGTAGAGACGGTCGTAGGCGTCGGGCGTGCGCGTGAGACGCTCCCACGCCCAGGCGAGCGAGTTCGCCGTGGTCTCGTGGCCGGCGAGCACCAGCGTCAGCAGCTCGTCGCGCAGCTCCTGGTCGGTCAGCGCCTCGCCGTCTTCGGTGCGCGCCTGCAGCAGCAGGGAAAGAATGTCGTGGCGCTGATCGAGGTCGGTCGCCTTGCGGCGTTGGCGGATCACCGCGTAGGTCGGGCGGTCGAGCGCCTGCATTGCGACCTTGAGAAAGCCGACCGGCTCGGCTCTGCCGATGTTCATGAACTCAGCAACCTGCGCGATCGGCCAGGTCGAGGCCTCAACCAACGATTTGGTGGCGTTGCGCAGACCCCACTCCGGAGTGCCGCGCCGCGGCTCGCCTTCGATGCCGAAGATGCCGGCCATGATCACGTCGAGCGTGATCGCCTGCATACGCGGGCCGAGCTCGATCTCGCGGCCGACCGGCCACTTGTCGATCTCGCTGTTGGCGGCGTCCTCGATCAGCTGCGCGTACTCGGCGATCGCCTCGCCATGGAACGGCGGCAGCAGCAGCTTGCGCTGGCGCATGTGTCGGTCGCCTTGAGCGGTCAGTACGGAGTCCTTGCCGACGATCGGCCGCAGCGGCGACTCCTCGGTCAGCGACGGAGCCAGCGCCGGCTTGGCTGTAAACAGCGATTTGACGTGGTCGGGGTGGCTCGTGATCACGGGATGGCCCGGGACGATGCCGGTGAAGCGGAAGACCTCGCCGAGCACGCGGCGGGACTTGAAGACGAACTCGGTCTGGCGCTGGCTGAAGCGCAGCACCTGCGCGAGCCGCGGCAGCGGCACGTGCGGCGGCAGCGGGAAGTTCTTCAGCTCGCTCTCGTCGAGCGGGCCGGCCTGAGAGGGCGGCGCGGTGCCGATCAGCGGATTCGCTGCCACGGGCGGCTCGCCGCCGTTGAGCGCAGGCTCAGCGTGAGTAACAGATGGGGGAACCATTACATGAATCAGTGTAACACGAAATGATGTTAAGAGCCACCGGTTAGCGTTTGTCGCCGGGGACTACTCCAATGAATACTGGATCGGCCGAAAACATGCGCAGCCTGAGCCAATCGGCCAACAGCACTGCGGCCAGCGTTGCGATCGTCTTCGCGATTGGATTTTTCGCGAGCCTCGCGGGCGACGCCTGCCACGTCGCGTCGGGCACGACCGTCTACGACTGGGACGGCGTGCCGGCGATCTGGCGCAGCGCGATCTGGTTCCCGTTCCTCGTCGGTGGCGCAGTGCTTGGCGCCGCCCTCGCCGGTCGCAGGCTTGGACTTCCGGCCGCTCGCTCGCGCGGCCGGCTCGAGGCTGCGATCGGCATCGCGCTGGTGGTTGCGCTCTACGCCACGACCGCGGCTCTACGGAACCAACCTGAAACCGTCTCCGTCGTGCTCTGCTCGGCGATCGCGTTCGCGATCTGGGCGTGGTGGGATCCGTCGCCCGGCGCGTTTGCGATTGCGGCAGGTGCGGCTGTGCTGGGGCCGCTCGCCGAGATCGTGATCGTGGAGATCGGCGCGGCGCACTACGCGACCGACGCCGATGGACTGTTCGGTGTCGCAGCGTGGCTGCCGTGCCTGTACTTCGCCGCCGGTTCGGTGGCGTCGGGAATCTGGCGGGCGATCGGCGGTCCGCCGGTTACTTCGGCGGCGCAGGACCCCAGCTGACGCGGCCGTCGCCGCTGATCGGCAGTACCGGCCCGAGCAGCACCGGTGCGTGCCGAGTCGCTGAGAAGAAGGCCTTCACGCGCGCGGGTACTTCGCGCACTTCGCTGCGCGCCGTCTGGCGTCCGTACGGTTGAAGGTCGGCGGTCACGCCGGTCGCGTGCAGTCCGGCCGCCTTCGCCAGGTACAGCGCGCGCGTCATGTGGAAGCCCTGCGTCACGACGATCGCGCTGTTGACCTTGAAGACCTCGCGAGCGCGGCGCATGCTCGCCCAAGTGTCGAAGCCGGCGTGGTCGGTGAAGATTGCGTGCGCCGGCACGCCGGCCGCCCGTAGCGCCTTGCGCATCGTGCCGGGCTCGTCGTAGGCCCAAGTGTGGTGGTCTCCGGAAACGATCACGCGATCGACCTTGCCGGCCTTGTAGAGCGCGGCGCCCTGCTGCACGCGGTCGGCGAGCATCGGGCTCATCGAGCCGTCGTCGTTGACGAGCGCGCCCAGCACAACGGCGGCCTGCGCGTGCGGGGCCGCCGCCACCGACGTGACCTCTCCGCGCACGGACCAGCTCATGTATAGGTTGACGATCGCCACGCAGGCGCAGGCGAGCACGCCCAACAGGACGCAGGCGATCAGCACGCGGCGCAGCCCTTTGGGAGCACGCCGGCGAGGACGCGTGGCGTGGCCGAGCACGCGTGGCCGGAAATCCGCAGCTGCAGCAGCGTTCATCCGCACCAGCGTAACGGCTGCCGTAGGCTTCAGCGATGGATAGTCAACAGCTGAAAGCAATTCAAAGCCCGCTGAAAGACAGTTACCGCGAGGACGCCGCGCGTGCGCTCGTGACTCTGAACGCCGACGCGCAGCTCAACGGCGAGGCCGTCGCGTGTTCCGTACAGACCGGGCGCGCTCTGGTGGAAGCCGGTCTGCACCCCGCCAGTGGCGGTGACGGCTCACTCGCGTGCTCCGGCGACATGCTGCTGCAGGCGCTCGTCGCCTGCGCCGGCGTGACGCTGCGTTCGGTCGCGGTGAACCGCGGCATCGAAGTGCGTGGCGGCACCGTCCGCGCGTCCGGCGACCTCGACTTCCGCGGCACAATGGCGGTCGACCGCGACACGCCGGTCGGCTTCCGCGCGATCCGCCTCGCGTTCGAACTCGACAGCGACGCCGACGACGAGCAGCTCGACGAACTCATTGCGATCACCGAGCGCTACTGCGTCGTGTTGCAGACGCTGGCGAACTCGCCTGAGCTGGTCGTTTCGCGTGCGGCCTAGCCGCCGCCCGGAGCCCGGGCGGCGGCTGTCTTGACCGCAGCTGAATCGCTTACTGGTGCGAGAACGAAACTCGCGTCCACGAGAAGACGTTCGGGTCCGTCAGCGAGAGGTGCAGCTTCAGCCATTCATGCGGCACCGAAGTGCTGCCGTTGACGGTCAGGCGCGTGATGTTCGGCGCCGCGACCGACTCGCCGTAGATCGAGTTGGCCAGCTGGCCCGACGCGAACGGGTGATCGACCTCGAAGACGTGCGAGTCGCCGTTGAGCAACAGCACGGGCTTGTCCCAAGCAGCCGCCTTGGTGGCGAGCTTGTGGATGATCGGTGTGTACGCCGACACCTGGTTCGCCGCTACGGCGGCCGGGTCGAACATGTCTGCCTGGATACCGATGGCGATCGCTCGCGCGTGGGCACGCTTGGCGCGCAGGAAGATGCTGTCAAGCCACTTCAGGTTGCCGGCCAGACGGGCGTCGTGCTCGGCCTGTTGAGCGGCGGTGACGTGCACGCCGTCGCCCTGAGGCGCAACCCACGGTGCCAGCGAGTCGTTGGAACCCGGCAGGTTGATCACGCCGAACTCCACGCCGAGCCGCTTCCAGCGCACGTTCTCCGGAAGCCCCAGCGAGTTCTGCGACGGCACGTACACCGAGCGCTGGCCGAGCGTGTGGTTGGGGTTGTTGAAGAACACCTGGCGCAGCTTCGCCAACCGCTCGAGCGGGTTGTACGAACCGTTGTTGGTGCGGTGGCAGTCGGTCCACTCGTTGTCGCCCGGGGTGTAGACGAGCGAGTCCTTGAGCCGGTCGAACTGGTCACGGATCGACTGGAACAGCGTGTCCGTGCACTGCGTCGAGCCGCTCTTGATGTCGCCAAGGTGCACAACGAACCGGACCCTCGGGTCGGCGTTCAGGTCGTCGATGTCGTAGTGGAAGTTCGCGATCTGGGTCGCGCTGTACGGCGTGTCGCCGATGATCGCCATCGTGTAGCCGTCGTCGTGGTGGATGTTGGCCGAAGCGGTCGAGACGATTGCCGCGAAGGCGACCAAGGCGGTCGCGAGCGCGAAGAGAATCCTGCGTGCGGGGGTCATTCCGGTGTTGCTCCTTAGGCAGAAGTGGAAGTTGAATGGCTTCCCCTCTGACGCTAAGTAGCGAACCTGAAAACCGTGTTGCGTTGCTGTGACCCGCCGGTGAAAGGCCGGTGAAACTGAGCTAACTCAGCACTGAGTTAGAAATCTGAATCCCAATCACGATGCCAACAGCGCTGCCGAGCAGCGTCGCAACGGCCCAGGCGAGCGTGCGGCCCATCAGTCCGTTCCCTTTACTTCTTCGCCCGTCACGGGATCGACGAAGTCTCCCGAAGTGCCGGCCTCGGTCGGCGGCGCCTGGTCTGGTGACTTCGGGTGCCCGGCCGCGGCAGCGGCCGCGGGATCGGTCATCCCGAAGGCCGGATCGCCAGGCATGTTGCGCTGGAAGTTGACGTTCGCGCGCACGATCGGCGCCGCGAATGTGGTGCGCGAGGGATCGGCCTCGTCCTTCGCCGAGTCGGCGAAGGCCATGATCCCGGGTATCAATCCACCGAGCGCCATCAGCTCGAAGATCACGCCGCAGATGACCCAGCCCGTGCCGTTCATGTGCGCGGGCGGATCGAAGCCGAGCTGCAGGAAGTTGAAGCCGAGCGCGCCGAACAGCGCCGCCCACATGAACAGTCCGACGCCCATGATCGAGCCGCCGCCCCACCAGCCGGTGGCGCCGAGCAGCAGGCCGCCGAACAGCAGCATCGCGAAGATGCCGACGAACAGCAGTGTTGCCGCGCCGTTATCGCACTGGTGGCCGGCCGCGATCTCGTAGGGGCCGCCGCTCGCGCAGAAGCCGCCGTTGTCGATCATCACGCTGCGCATGCCTTCGTAGACGGCGGTCAGCGACGCGGCGAAGCCCGCCGCGCCGATGAACACACCGATCAGGGCGACGATCTTGCCGCCACCCTTCGCCGGTTCGGTGGCGCCGAAGCCGCCACCCATCTCGATGTCGATACCCACCTTGGCGGCCGGCGCTACATGTTGAGCGAGTTCGCCCAGTCGATCCAGATCGTGTTCGGATCCGCCTGGTCGATCTTCACCTTCACCTGTTGACCAGGCGCGGCCTTCGCGAGGAACGGCTGTTCGACGACCTGCGTGACGCTGACCGGGTATGGCGCGCCGCCGGCCGGGAAGACCGTCAGCTCAATCGCCATCGTCGGCTGGAAGTTCACCATCGCACCGGTCTGGGCGGCGCTGGTGATCGACGCGGTGCCGTCGGTACCGCTCATCGCGAGGTTGGCCGCCTGCGTCTGCTGGGCCATCATCTGGTTGGCCTCCTGCATCCGCGACATGCCGTCCTTCATCTGCTGACCTGGGTCGAAGTTCTTGTTGATCTCCTTCGCCTGCTTGTTCAGGTCATTCATGCTTTTGAAGAAGCCCATCCGTCAGCCTCCCATGTAGAGCTGGTTGAAGCGCTGGCCGACGGCGGTGCCGCCCTGCATGCGCGCTGCCCAGCCGGCTGCGGCTGCGTCCCAGTCCTCGGCGCTGATGCCGGCGGCCGCAGCTGCCTCGTGCGCCTTCGCCGGGTCGGCCGCGGCCGGACCGAGCGATTTGCATACGGACGCGTACTGCTCAATCGACACGCCGTTGATCGGCTCGAAGTCACCCTCGGCTGCCGTGGCGGCCTGCGTGTTGGCGGCCATCGCCTGCTGGTTGGCCTGCATCGCGGCTGCCTGCTGTGCGGCGGCCATCTCCTGCGCCTGCGCACCAAGCTGCTGCGCCTGGTCGATCATGTCCGGCGCCTGCTCGACGACGTTCTTCATGTCTTTCATCTGCTTGAAAAGGCCCATTCGCGTTCTCCTCGTGTGGGGTCAAACGACAACTACTGCAATCTACATGCGCCAACGGCCTATTTGTAGGGAGTGCTTGAGTTTTTGGCCGATTTTCGCCAGGCGACCCTCGAACAGGCGTCCAAATTCGGCGATTCGCAGATCCAACGGCGGGTAACGCGCGAATTGACTACATGCAGGCGGGGTCGCTTGCCGCTCGATGCTCACCGACGCTAAGGACAGCACGATGGATCACAGCAACGTACGGCTTTCAGAGGTGCTCGGCGCGCTCTCGCAGGCGCTCGACCTGACCGAGGGCCAGCCGATGGGCCACACCGCACGCGCCTGTGCGATCGGCATGCGCATCGCCGACGAGATCGGCATCGACGACCCGGCGCAGCGCTCTTCGCTGTTCTACGCCCTGCTTTTGAAGGACGCCGGCTGCTCCAGCAACTCCGCGCGTGTCTGCGCGATGTTCGGCCACGACGACATCGCGATCAAGACCGATCTGAAGACGGTCAACTACCACCACCTGAAGGAAGCGCTCGGCTACATCACGCGCAACATCCAGCCGGGCGGCTCGCCGTTCAAGCGCGCGATGTACCTGAAGGACATCGTCCGCCACGGCACCGACGGTTCTCGTGCCTTGACCAAACGCGCTGCGAGCGCGGCGCCAACATCGCGCGCATGCTGGGCTTCGACGAGGACACCGCTCGGGCGATCCACTCGCTCGACGAGCACTGGAACGGCAAGGGCTACCCCGACGGGCTGAGCGGCGATCGCATCCCGCTGTTCGCCCGGATCCTGAATCTCGCTCAGACGATCGAGATCTTCTTCCGCCTCAGCGGCGTCGACGCGGCGCTCGACACGATCGAGGAGCGCAGCGGCAGCTGGTTCGACCCCGAGCTCGTGCAGGCGGCGCTGAAGCTGCGTATCGACTCGGGGTTCTGGCGCAACCTCGAGATCGCGAGCATCGGCTCGCTGGTGCGCCCGCTGGAGCCTGAGGACCGCACGCTGATCGCAGACGACGACCGGCTCGATCAGGTCGCCGAAGCTTTCGCCCAAGTGATCGACGCCAAAAGCCCTTACACCGCCAGCCACTCGGTCGGCGTCGCGACGATCGCCGTCGGCATCGGCCGCGTGCGCGGCGGCGGCGAGGCCGAGCTGCGCGACCTCTGGCGGGCCGGCATGCTGCACGACATCGGCAAGCTCGGCATCTCGAACTCGATCCTCGACAAGCCCGGCAAGCTGACCCCCGACGAGTGGACGATGATGCGCGCACATCCGCGCTACAGCGTCGAGATTCTCGAGCGGATCAGCGCGTTCCGCCCGATCGCTCCGATCGCAGGCGCTCACCACGAGCGGCTCGATGGCAGCGGCTACCACCTTGGCCTGGCCGGCGACCAACTCGCACGCCCGGCGCGGATCCTCGCCGTCGCCGACGTCTGCGAGGCACTGCTCGCCGAGCGGCCGTACCGCGAGTCGATGACGCCGGAGCAGGCGATCGAGATCATCGAGGCCGACGCCGGAACCGCACTCTGCGCCGAGAGCGTCGAGGCGATGAAGATCTTCATCAGGGAATACCTGGACGGCGGGACCGCGCAAGCGGCCGCACCCAGCGGCCGTGCGATGGTGCAACTCGCGGCTTGAGGTACGGGCAGACAGCCCGCAGGCAGATCGTTCACCCCTGATCGAACGCGAAAAAGCCGGCTCGTCTCTGGAGACAGACGAGTCGGCTTTTCTCGTACTTGGATGAATCGGGAAAGGGCCTGCTCAGACCGTGTTCGCGCGCTCCGTGCGTGGGTCCGGAAGCGGCGTCAGGACGCCGCCGAGACTGTCGCGCAGGTGCTCGAAATCGGGCGGCAGCGATAGGTTCTGGCCGAGTTCCTCGAGCGGTTCGTCGGCCGTGAAGCCGGGACCCATCGTCGCCAGCTCGAACAGCACGCCGGCCGGCTCGCGGAAGTAGATCGAGCGGAAGTAGAAGCGGTCGATCACCGGCGTCGCGTGCGTGCCGGCATCGCGCATCCGCTTCTGCCAGGCGTCTTGGTCGTCGGGATAGGTCGCGAAGGCGATGTGGTGCACGCTGCCGGCACCCTGGATGCCGGGCTCGGCCGGCGCCGGGTCGTAGACGTAGTACGACGAGCGCTGGTCGCCGCCGACCTGCCATTCGCTGTCGTTGACCGGCTTGAAGCCGAGCGACTCGCCGAGCAGCTCGGCGCTGCGCGCGGGATCGGTTGCGTACGCGCGGGCGGCGTCGAAGCCCTGCAGCGCGTGTTCGGCGGGAATGTCCGGCGCGCTCGCGGCCAGCGCCGGCTGGTCGCCGCGGTAGACGCGCAGCTCGTGCTGTAGTCCCTCACGATCGCTGAAGCCCAGGCCGTGCTCGGTTCGCGCATGCGTCACGCCCTCGGCCGCGAAGCGCTGCTCCCAGAAGTCGAGCGTGTCCTCGGATCCGACGCGCCAGCCGACCGTGTGCACCATGCCGGCGCCGGCGCGGCCCGGCACGACGCCGGGGTACTCGAAGAACGTGAGATCGGCGCCTGGGTCGCCGCGCTCGTCGCCGTAAAAAAGGTGGTAGACCGACGGGTCGTCCTGGTTGACAGTCTTCTTGACCATCCGCAGGCCGAGCACGCCGACATAGAACTCGACGTTCTGCGGCGCATCGCCGGTGATCGCCGTGATGTGGTGGATGCCCTCGAGCTTCATGGCGGCATCTTCGCACGAAATCACTGCGAAGATTGCGCTCATGAGTTACTACGACGCCTTCAAGGATCTGCCCCTGAAAATCGAGTCGCACGAGCTGCTGCGCCACGAGCTGGCGGTGTCCAGCGGATTCGACCGCGTGACGACCGAAATCGTGCTGCACGGCAGCGGCGAGACCGGACGCGGCGAAGACGTGACCTACGACACGCTCGACCACGACGTGCTGCAGCTCGACGCCGAGCTCGATCTCACGTTCGACGGCACGTTCGACGAGTTCTCTCAGCGTCTCGCGACGCTGCCCCTATGGGCCGCGCCGCCGGTGCGCGACGTGTCCGAGGGCTACCGGATCTGGGCTTTCGAGAGCGCCGCGCTCGACCTGGCGCTGCGCCAGAACGGGCTGCGCTTCGACGAAGCTCTCGGCATCGAGCCGCAGCCGGTTCGCTTCGTGCTTTCGCTACGGCTCGGCGACCCGCCCGACGCGGCGCGCGTCAACGACTGGCTCGCGGTCGCACCGTGGCTCGAGTTCAAGCTCGACGCGGAGAACTCCTGGCCGCGCGAGCTGATCGAACAGCTTGCCGCGACGGGCAAGGTCGGCTCAGTCGACCTGAAGGGCCTTTACACCGGCACCGTCGTCGACAACCCGCCGACGGCGCGGCTCTACGGCGACGTCGTGGAGCTGTTCGCGGACGCCTGGATCGAAGACCCGGCCTTCACCGACGAAACGCGGCCGATCCTCGAGACCGCGCTCGACCGGTTGACCTGGGACGCGCCGATCCACTCGGTCGGCGACATCCAGGCGCTCGAGTTCCCGCCCAAGGGAATGAACATCAAGCCTTCTCGCTTCGGGTCGCTGCGCAAGCTGCTCGAGGCGATCGAGTACTGCGCCGCGAACGACATCGAGATGTACTCCGGCGGCCAGTTCGAGTTGTCGATCGGCCGAACCCACCTGCATGTGATCGCCAGCGTGTTCTTCCCGGACACTCCGAACGACGCCTCGCCGGTGCAGTACCACGGCAACGATCCGGTCGACGACGCCCCGAGCAGCCCGCTGCCGGTGCCCGAGCCGAGCGATCGCGCCGGCTTCAGCTGGCCGATCTAGCCTCATTTCGGTATCAAGCGAAGTTACTTACTTCTCGATTGAAGAAACCGGGAATCTCTCGGCCTGCGCCCTTACACTGGCTTAGCGGTTCCGAGCGCATCGGGAAAGGGACATCATGGACGTTCAGCATTTTCAGTTCGAAGGCCACCGCATCGCCTACAAGACCTACGGCAGCGGTAAGCGAGCAGTCGTGCTTGTGCACAGCCTGCTGTTCAACCAGGAGATGCATGCTCCGCTCGCGAAGACGCTGGCCGAGCACGGCAACTTCGTCGTCACGATCGACATGGTCGGCCACGGTGGCTCCGACGATCCGATCGACCGCTTCGACATGCCGCGCTACGCCCATGCGGTGCGCGTGCTGCTCGACAAGCTCGAGATCGACGAGGCCGTGATCGGCGGCACCTCGCTCGGCGCCAACATCGGCCTCGAGGCCGCGGTGCACTATCCCGAGCGCGTGCGCGGCCTGATCACCGACATGCCCGCGCTGGAGCGCGCGATCGTCGGCGGTTCCGCGATCTTCACACCGATCATGCTGAGCGCGAAGTATCTGGCGCCGGTCGCGCAGGTGACCTCGCGCATCGCGCGGCTCGTGCCCCGCTGGTCGATGCCGTACTCGGCGAACCTCTTGCTCGACGTGATCAAGCGCGATCCGAAGACGACCGCCGAGGTGCTGCAGGGCCTGTACTTCGGACGCCTGGCGCCGCCGCGCGTCGAGCGCATGGACATCGAGGCGCCGGCGCTGGTGATCGGCCACCGCTGGGACCCTGTGCACCCGTTCGAGGACGCGCGCGAGCTTGCCGAAGACATGCCGCACGCCACCTTCATCGAGGCGCGCTCGGTAGCCGAACTACGGCTGATGCCGAAACGGCTGACGAAGGCGATCGTCGACCACGTCGACGCCTGCTGGCGGCCGCGCGCCGTCGCTTCCGGCAACGGCAAGGTACCGAAGGGCGCCATTAAGCGCGTGCGCAAGTCGCGTTCCGCCGAGCGCTGAAGCGCCAAAAAAAGGTGCATTTCCGGATAGGGTTGCCGTCTGATGGCAAGCCGTAGGGAAGAAAAAGAGCAGCTCCGCCAAGAGCGCATCCAACGCGAAGCCGAGGAGCAGGCGCGCAAGGCGAAGCAGGCGAAGGCGCGCACCTTCGCGGCGATCGGTGTCGGCGTTGTCGTCGTGATCGCCATCGTTGTAGGCGTAGTAGTCGCCGGCGGCGGTTCGAAGAGCTCGAAGGACTCGAAAGACTCCGCGGCGACGTTCGTCGACGCGCCCGCGCCCGCCAATGCGATCGCGATCAGCGACGGCACCCAGGCCGAGCTGCTCGCCGCCGCGAAGAAGGCCGGCTGCAAGTTCCAGGAGAACCCGGAAGAGGGTCACACCCACCACGACCCGAGCTACGACTTCAAGTTCAAGGCGAACCCGCCGACTTCCGGCGACCACACGCCGACCTGGGCGCAGGACGGCGCCTACGCCGACGTCACCTACTCCACGCCGTACCTCGTGCACGCGCTCGAGCACGGCCGCGTCGAGTACCTCTGGGATCCCGCGAAGGTCAGCAAGCAGCAGCTCGGCACGCTGAAGAAGCTGTACGACGACGACAGCTACCACCTGCTGCTGCACCCGACCACGACCGAGATGCCTTACGCGATTGCGGCAACCAGCTGGAACCACTCGCTGACCTGCCCCGAGATGAACGACGACGTCTACCCGGCGCTACGCCTGTTCAAGCTCAACTGGATAGACCAGGGACTCGAACAGATCCCGTAATCCAGCCTGCAGAGTGAAGGCGCATCGCGCCGCGCTTTGAAGTGTTCAAATGATGATGGTGAGTGCTACTCGAACAGCACTGGCCTGCCTCTGCACGTTGCTCTTTTTCACCGGAAGCGCCTGGGCCGTGCCGCAGGCGAGCGACTTTGAACGCGCGGTTGCAGTGCCGGCGCCGAGCGGTGCTGCGCGCGCCGCCGGTGTACGCAGCCTGACGATCGATCCCGGCCGGCAGTTCGAGCTGGTTGGTTTTCGCTGGCGCGGCGACGCGCCGCGTATCTCGTTGCGCTCTTACGGAACCGGCGGCTGGAGTCCGTGGACCGCCTTGGAAGCGAACGACAAGGACGGGCCCGACGTCGCCCCATTGACTCCAGAGTCTTCACGAACGGCGTCGGACCCGGTCTGGACAGGTCCTTCCTGGCGGCTGGAGGTGCGCGTGCGAGGCGCGCGGGTTCGCGGCTTCCGCGCTCACTTCGTGCACGTGAGCGGCGGTGCCGCCGTGACACCGGCCTCAACCGGCGGCGTCAAGCCAGGAGCATCGGTGCCTTCCGCGGGCGGCAAGAGCGCGACCGACGCGCCGCCGATCGTGCAGCGCGCCCAGTGGGGCGCGAAGTCGTGCAAGCCACGCCACTCGCCTGGCTACGGCGAAGTGCTCGCCTCGGTCGTGCACCACACGGACAGCACCAACACCTACTCGCAGGCCGAGGCGCCGAGCGTCGTACTCGGCATCTGCCGCTACCACCGCAACTCGAAGGGCTGGAACGACATCGGCTACAACTTGCTGATCGACCGCTTCGGCACGATCTACGAAGGCCGCGCCGGCGGCGTCGACAAGGCAGTGATCGGCGCCCATGCACAGGGTTACAACAGCCAGACGACCGGAATCGCGTTGGTCGGCACGTTCTCAAACACCGCGCCGCCGCAGGCGACGATCGACTCCCTGCGCCGCGCGCTCGAATGGAAGCTGGGGCTCGCCGGTGTCACGCGCAACGAACGCGTCGCGTTGATCTCGACCGGCGGCGGCTACAACAGGTACAAGTGGGGCAAGACCGTATTCACGCGCCCGATCGCGGGCCACCGCGACCTCGACTCGACCGACTGCCCCGGCGGCTCGCTCTACGCGCAGCTGCCGTCGCTGGCGTCATTCCTGACCGGCGGCTCGCGACCGGCGACGAAGCTGTCGCTGCGACTGCGGCGCACTAAGACGGAGGGCGGCGGACAGGTCGTTGCGGTCTCCGGGAGGCTGCGTAGCGGCGGCAGCGGAATCGCCGGAAAAACCATTTCGATCGAGGCCTACATGCCGGACGGCTGGAAGCCGATCGCGACGGCGCAGTCCGGCGAAGGTGGGATCTGGCAGACGCAGATCGCCCCGAAGGGCCGCTACTACCTGCGGGGCACTTTCGCCGGCGACGACGGCTACCGCGCCGGCCGCTCGCTCTGGCTCTACTCGCCGAAGCTCAAGCGCTAGCGCCAGCCGCCGGTCTCGCCGCGGTAAAGCCCGTCGCCCGAGAACAGCAGGCGCACGGTCAGCACGAGGATTTTTGCGTCGACCCGCAGGCCGCGGTGCTCGACATACCAGAGGTCGAGCTCGATGCGCTCGCTCCACGGCAGCGACGCGCGGCCGTTGACCTGCGCCCAGCCGGTGATCCCCGGCTTGACCGCAAGCCGCCCGCGCTGGCGCTCGTCGTACTTCTCGACCTGGGCCAACACTGTCGGACGCGGGCCGATGATGCTCATGTCGCCCTTCAGCACGTTCAGCAGATTCGGCAGCTCGTCGATCGAGAAGCGGCGCAGCCAGTTGCCGCAGCGCAGAATCCGCGGGTCGTTCTCGTCGACCGCAAGGCCGGCGCCGAGGCGCTCCGCGTTCTTGACCATCGTGCGCAGCTTGATCAACATGAACTCGACGCCGTTCTTGCCGACCCGGCGCTGGCGAAAGATCGGCGAGCCGGGTGACTCGATCACGATCATCAGCACGGCGACAAGCAGCAGCGGACTCGTGAGCAGCAGGGCGGTGGCGCTGACCGCGATGTCGAACAGGCGGCGCATCAGCGCGTGCCCTCGGGCGGCGTCCAGCCCTCGTCGAACAGCGCGTCGCCGCTGCGTAGGTAATCCCACAGCCCAAGCGCTACCGAGCTGGTCGTCAGCACGTAGTAGCGCGCGATCAGCAGCGGCTTCAGCTTGACCACGCGCGCGATCGCGGCCGCCGCGAGCAGTGCCAGCTGCAGGATCAGCAGCGCGAGAAACAGCGTCGAGTCCGCGGCGAGGATCGCGCTCGTGACGAGCGCGACCAGGTGCAGCAGCGGCGCCAAATACCGCAAGAACCGATGGGAGAAGATCATCCACGCGTAGGTCACGCCGTAGCCGCGCGGTGAGAGCATGCCGCCGCGCAGCACGATCGGCCACGCGAAGCTCATCATCCTGCGCTTGCGCTTGAACTCACCTTCGACCGTCGGCACCATCGCCTCGGTCGCGCGCGCGGCCGGCTCGTAGAGCGCGCGGCCACCGTGCTTGACGGTCTGGAACGGCAGCGTCAGGTCGTGGCCGGTTGTCGGTGCGATCGCCGCATACATCGCGGGCCTGACCATATAGATGGCGCCGTTGCCGGCCGTCACGGAGCGCAAGGCCGACTCGCGAAGGCGCAGCCACATCTCGTAGCGCCAGTACAGGCCTTCTTGGTTTGTGCCCGATTCATTCACGAACTTGACGTTGCCGCAGACATAGTCGGCCTCCTCTGCCACGGTCGCGGCGACCAACGTCTGAAGCGCATCTGATTCCCACATCGTGTTGGCATCTGAGAAGGCCAGCAGTTCTCCCGTCGCCTGTGCGACGGCGGCGTTCTGCGCCGCCATCTTGCCGCCGTGCGGCAGGTCGAGAACGAGGTCGGCCCCCGCCTCGCGCGCGAGCCGCGGTGTGTCGTCGGGAGACCCATCGCAGGCGATGATCAGCTGCAGCTTGTCGGCCGGGTAGTCGAGCGCTCGCACGTTCGCGACCTTGTCTGCGATCACGCTCGCCTCTTGGTACGCGGCGACGATCAAGCTGACTGTCGGCTTTTCGCCGACGAGCACGCGCAGCATCGGCCGCGGTCTCTGCGAGAGCGCTGCGACGAGCAGCGGGTACACGAACTGGCTGTAGACAAGCAGCCCGGCCGCAACCCAGAAGGCGATTTCAAGCGCGGAGCGCATCGCGCGGGATTATCGCTTAAGCGGCAGCGATCTCTGCATAGAGCGCGCGAGTTTTGGACGCGATCGACTGCCAGGAGAACTCCCCGTCGCCCAACGTCTCGGCCGCCGCAGCCAGCTCTGCGCGGCGCGCGCCGTCGCCGAGCAGCGTCGTCAGACCCTGGGCCAGCGATCTGAGATCGCCGGGCTCGGCCGTCACCGCCGCGCTGTGCTTTTCGGCCAGTTCGGTGAAGCCGCCGACGCGCGTCAGCAGCAGCGGCTTGCCGAATGCGAGCGCGGTGAAGAGCACGCCTGACTGGTCGATCTGCCGGTAGGGCAGCGCAACGATGTCGGCGCGCTCGAAGTAGGCGCCAATCTCGCGGTCGTTGATGAAACGCGGCACCCAGCGCACGCGCTCGGCGATGCCGAGGTCGCGCGCCAGCTGCTGAAGCGGCTCGATCGGCATTCGTGGCATGCCGACAATCCAAAGCTCGGCGTCTGGGTCGGCGGCGGTGAAGGCCTCGAGCATCACGTCGATCCCCTTGTACGGCCGCATCAAGCCGAACTGCAGCACCACCGGCTTGTCGACCGCTGCGAGCTCGGCCGGCAGCGGCTGGGGGTCCCGCACCCGCGTCAGGTAGTCGAAGACGCCGTGCGGGATCACGTGTACGCGATCGGCCGGCACGTCGAGCGTTTCGGTCAGCACGCCGCGGCCGTGCTCGCTGTGCACGACGACAGCGTCGACGGCGCGGTAGGTCTTCGCCAACGCGCCGAGCTGGCCGGGCCGCGGCTCGCGCGGCACCACGTCGTGCGCCGTCAGCACAGTCGGCCCGGGCGGCAGCAGATGGCGGTCGATCGCCTGGATCGGCAGCCACTGGAAGTGCGTGACGTCGGCCGGCGGCAGCCGGCGCAGTCGCAGCATGTCGAGCGGATGCTGAGCGACGCGCAGCGGCAGTGGCCCCGCGACGCGGTAGAAGTGGTCGTTCAGCTCGTAACCGTCGGGCGTCGGGCGGGCGCCGTGGCGAAACGGCGACGTGACCAGTTCGACGTCGTCGCCCTGCGCGGCTAGCGCGCTGCAGAGCGCGTGGTCGTACGGCGGCGTATAGGCAGGCGGATCGATTACGCGGATGCGCATTGCGGGATTATCGCGATCTAGCCCAGCAGCTCGTCTGCGAGCGCCGAGAAGCGGCGGAGATTCTCACTGTCTTCGCCGACGATCTCGGCGATCCAACGCTCGATCTCGTCGCGATGCAGTCCGTCGGCCACGACGAGCATCTGCTCGATGTCGAGCCAGTCCTTTGGACGGTCGAAGACCGCCTTGCAGACGATCAGGTGGTCCGGCGAGAGAATGTCGATCTGGCTGTCGGCGAACGGCACGCGTCGCGTCGCCGCGATCATTGCGGCGTGCAGGTCGGCGTAGGAGAAGAAGAGGTCGATCGGCGTGCGGCCCCAGCGCAGCCGACACTGGCCGTCGCGTTCGAGGGCGAGGCGGTCGGTCGCGGTATCGACCCCCAGCGGCTCCAGCGCGGCCGCAATCCGTTCGAACTCAGACGCTGCGGCAAAGACGTTGATGTCGATGTCGATCGTCGCGCGCGGCTCTGCGTAGTAGGCGAGCGCGATCGCGCCCCCGAAGGCGTGAGCCAGCTTCGCCTCGGTCAGCGCCCGGTCGGTGGCCAGTAGCTTCTCGGGGAGGGAAGGTTCTGTAGCTGCGGCCAATGTCAGCCCTGAAGTCGCGGGAAGATAAGCGCTCGCTCGGCACGTGGCGCCGGCAGCGCATCGGCGAGTAGGAGCAGGTCGAACAGCGCGGCTGAGCGGTCGTCGTTGCTCGCACCGGCCCAGGCAGCAGCCGCGCGCGCGGCATCGCTGGCTTGACCCACGGCACTTGCGAGACCTGCCGCGAGCGCGTTGAGCAGCCCGGCACGTGGCTTCTCGCCGGCGTCGAGCGCGCGTAGCAACGCTCGAACAGCGCTATCCGCAGGCTGCGCCTGAACCGGTGCGCCGACGCGACGAGCGACGCGTTCAACAGCCTCGCGATCGAGCGGACCGCTCGCCGCCTGCTCAGCGCGGGCAAAGACTTCGTCATCGAGCACTTTGAACGACGCCAGCGTACGGCTGCGCGGCCCGCTCGCGGTCGCGTGCGATTCGCGCAGCTCCCAGTTGTCGCCTCTTGCCTTGGCGATGTATGCCATAGTGGGCATTATACACACTATGCGCACAGCGGTAGGCTGATGGCAGTGGATCTGACGTACTGCATCGTCAATACCAACGGCGGCGAACTGCTCGGGCACTGCCTCGACGCGATCGAGCGAACGACGCCGGATGAGATCGAGTTCGAAACGCTGGTGCTCGACAACGCCTCCGACGACGGCTCGCCGCAGTTCGCCGAGCGCTTCGGCGTGCGCCTGATCCGGCTCGACCGCCGCACCGGCAAGGCCGCCAACGACTCGCAGCTGATGCGCGAGGCGCAGGGCCGCTACTGCATGCTGCTGAACGAGGATGCCGAGCTGCTGCCAGGCGCAACCGCGGCGATGATGGCGGCGCTGGAGGTCGATCCCGAAGCCTTCGCCGCCGGCGCACAGCTGTTGAACGAAGAGGGCGAGCCGCAGCCGTGCGCCTGGCGCTTCACCAGCGTCGGCACTGCTTTCGCTGGTCTTTTGTGGCTGCACCGGCTGTTCACCGTGCAGAGCAAGGGCGACAAGATCCGTGAGGTCGACTGGGCGCAGTCGGCTGCGCTGCTGGTGCGCCGCGACGCCGCGGCGGCAGTTGACTTCCTGGACGAGGACTTCTTCGTGTATGGCGACGAGGTCGACTTCGCCAAGCGAATGGCCGACAACGGCGGCCACAGCCTGTACGTGCCGACGGCGCACGCCTACCACCGCGAGGGCCTCTCACACGGCGACTCGGCCAGGCGCCGGATCGTCGAGTTCCACCGCGGCCGCGACCTCTACATGAAAAAGCACCACGGCGGACTCGACGCGGCGATCGTGCGCCTGCTCGTCAGCCTCACCTACCTGGAGCGCGCGCTGGCCGCCGCGATCACGCGGCGGCACAGCCCACAGCGATTCCTCTGGCACGCCCGCGCGGCCATCGCGCCGAAGTGGGGCGATGGCCTACGCGAGGCGGCGGCGGCTTACAACGCGAAAACGGCCACCGTCTCCGGTGGCCGCTCGCACTAACTCCCCGCGTGACGCCGGCGCGAACGCCGGGTCAAATCAAGCCTTACTTGAACTTCTTGTCGCCGACCGTCACCTTGTAGGGGAAGCGCAGCACGCTGCCGTCGGCACGCGTGATCACGAAGGTGAACGTCACGGTCTTCTTCTGGCACTTCTTGAGCTTCGCCTTGAAGGTCTTGCCCTTGCCCTTGACCGCGCCGCAGAAGTTCTTGTACGGAAGCAGAACCGTCGAGAGCTGCGAGTTGATCGAGACCGTGTGCACGCCATCCGGCAGCGCGGTCTTGACCTTCACGCCGTTCTTGCCCGAGATCTGGAAGTCGGTGGCCTTCAGGCTCTTCGAGCCGACCTTGCCGGTCAGGTTCTTCAGGTTCTTCTTCGTCTTCTTCTTCTTTTTGTTGTATTTCAGCTGCTTCTTGTTGATCTTCGTACCGGTCGGGTACAGCACCGTGAAGTTCTTGATCGCCTCACAGTTGGCCGGCGTCGTGAACGTGATCGCGGTCTTCAGCTTCTTGTTCTTCTTCTTCTTCACGCCGCCCTTGGTCGAAGCCGTGACTGTCGGGTTGTCGCAGAAGCTGCCGGAGTTCTCGCACAGGCCGATGCCGTCGATCGGGCTGGCCCCGGACGACGCCTGGCCGGAGTGGCTCGCGAAGTTGGTCGACGCGTTGCCGCACTTGCCGTTCGAGCGCAGGCCCAGGATGCCCTTGGCCCCGCCGTCGATGTGCATCGTGATGTCGCCCCACACCAGGTCCGGCAGGTTCGCGAACGAGCTCTGAATCTGGATGTTGTTGAAGAAGCTGTTGGCGCCGCGGATCTGCATGTTGATCGGAGCCGGCAGCTCGATCAGGAGGTCCGGCAGCGTCGAGCCGCTGATCGAACGGGCCACGTAGACCGTGCCGGTGACCGGCGCAGGCAGCAGCGGCGTCGTGATCGAGACGTCACCGATCCGCGTGTTCGCCGGGCAGTTGTGCGCACCGGCGGCGGCGGCTTCGCAGTAGTTGCCGAGGCCGCCGATGTTGACGGTCACGATCGACGGCAGCAAGACGTTGACGCTCTTCATCGTCGAGTTTCCGTCGGCCAGCGCCATCTTGATCGTCCACGAGGGGGCGATCGTGAAGTCGCCGCCCGAAGCCGTGAACGACATCGTCGGCTGGAACGAGCGCGACGGGCAGTTGGTCGCCTGGTAAGCGACGTCGTTGCTCGCCGTCAGGCTGCCGTAAGACGTCATCGTGCCGGTGATGTTCATCGGGTCACACGAGGACGCGTTGTAGAGGAACGGCTTGCCGCTCGACGCCGTACCCGGCATCGTGATCTTCAGTTCCTGGATCTTCGTCGGGACGCCCTTGAACAGCTGCGGGACGTTGTCGAAGAAGACGTCGATGCCGTGGTCGCTCGGACGCAGCACGATCCGGCCCTGGGTGATGTAGTCGCCCAGGTTGTACGGACCGGCGATCGCCGGGACCTTGATCGACATGCCGGCGATGTCGCCGCCGGAACCGTCGGTCAGGTAGGCCGTACCCGGCAGGGTCAGCACCTGGCCGGCCTGGCCGATCTTCGCGACGACCGTGCCGACCGCGCTCGCCGACGAGCAGTTGCCCGCGGCAGCGTTCGCAATGCTGCACTGCGGCACCGCGGCTGCGCTTCCGAGGAAGCCGGCCGGCAGCGACATGTTGACCGTCTTCAGGTCCTGGTCGCTGTCGTCACGGCTGATCGTGAACTCGGCGTCCGGGTGCGCGCCCGCAACGTGCGTGCTGAGGTCGACGTCGACGCTCGGCGCAAACGGGTGCGCGACACAGTTGGTCACGCTCAGGGCGCTGTTCAGGTTCTTCACCGAACCAGACCACGGGGTCAGTGCGC
>JBOGYW010000009.1:0-45224 GCA_050696815.1 Solirubrobacterales bacterium
ACTCGGGGTCGGGTCAAGCTTCGTGCTCACGAAGAAGTGGCGACTGCGGCTGCCCGGAAAAGGCTTCGTAGGTGTCAGCGCGCCGGCGCCGAAGCCGAGTTCGGCCTCCGCGGCGGCGGCATCCGCGAGCTCGCCGGCTTCGGGAACGCCCTTCCAGGCGACGAGGCTGCCGCCGACTTTCAGCAGTGGCGCCGCGTACTCGACCAGTGCCGTGAGCGACGCGAGCGCACGCGCCGTGACGACGTCGAAAGCTTCTCTGGCCGGCGCGCCCTCTGCGGCGAACTCTTCCACCCGTGCCCACACGCACTCGACGTTTTCGATTCCGAGTTCACGAACAAGGCCCGCTGCCGCTTCCATCTTCTTGCGAACACTGTCCACCAGCGTGATCTGGGCGTTGGGAAGGGCGATCGCCAGGACGATGCCGGGAAAACCAACGCCTGAGCCGATGTCGACGATCTGAGAAGCCTCGCGGATCGACGACACCTCCAGTCCGGCGAGGCTATCCGCGATGTGCAGATCGCGAGCTTCATCGGCGGACTTGATCGCCGTTCCGGAGATCTCGAGTTCGACGCTTAGCTGCGCGAGCCGATCAAGTCGAGCGAGCTGCGCCTGCTCCAGAGCGAAGCGTGTGGCCAGTTCCGAAATCCCGCTTGCAGTATTCATGCTCGCGGGGCAACCGTAAAACGTGAAACGGTCGGCGGATTGCCCGCGCGCTAAGCGCCGGCCGGCGTGACGACGATCCGACGATCCGGATCTTCGCCGACACTGTGTGTGTCGACCTCTGCGTTGTCGAGCAGGTAATGGTGCACGCTGCGACGCTCATTTGAGGTCATCGGCTTGAGCTCCACGGGCTGGCCCGACGAAATTGCATCGCGAACGGCGCGATCGGCGAGGTCAAACAGTTCCTCTTCACGAGCAGCGCGGTACTCATCGATGTCGACCGAGACGCGACGACGCTCATCGGGGTCAACGGCTTTGGCCGAGACCAGATACGCGATCAGTTGAATAGCGTCCAAAGTTTGAGCACGACGGCCGATCGCAAAGCCCAGGTCGTCGCCGGCGACGTCGATCAAGATGTCGTGGCCCTCTTGCGAGTAGGAGACGTCGGCGTCCAAGCCCGCGCCCGCAAGGATGTCGCTGACGATCGTCGTCGCGATCTCCGCCTGCCGGGTGTCGTCTTCACGCAATTCGCGCTTTGTCTCTACGTCACTCATGATCTGCCTATCGCCTCCGTCCGGAACGCTTCTTCTTCTGACGCGGGGGTGGTGGTGGGGTCTTTGCCGGCGCTTTCGCCTTCGGCTCCGCTCCATTGCTGGACGATTCGTCCGCACCGTCAACCGTATCGCCTTCGTCCGCGTCGTCACCCTTGGCCTTCTTCTTGCTCGGCTTCTCGTCGACCACGAGATCCGCGGCGTCACCGACCAGCACCGGATCACCCTGGCGGATCCGCAGCCACTTGACGAAGAACGACTGACCGAGCGTCCAGAAGTTGGTCGTGATCCAGTACAGGATCAAGCCCGACGGGAAGCTGACTACGAACGGGACGAAGATGAAAGGCAGCGCAAGCATCAGGCGTCGCTGCGTCTCGTCGGTCGCGGTCGAAAGTGAGACGAGCGTTGATCCGAGCTGTGATCCGACGTAAAACACGAGCAGCACCACGAGCTCGGCGCCGTGCGGCTTCGCCACGAGATCTGGAATGAAGAACCAACTCGGGTCGGTCGACTGAATCGCGTGCTGCAGCGAGGGATCGCGCAGCGCATAGAACATCGCGATGAAGAACGGCAACTGGAACAGCAGCGGTAGGCAGGAGGCGAGCGGGTTGATCCCGTGCTCCTTGAAAAACTTCATCAACTCCTGCTGTTTGCGCTGCGGGTCTTCCTTGTACTTCTCGTTCAGCGCCTTGATCTGCGGCTGGTACTGCTGCATGTGCAGCATGCTCGTGATCTGCTTGTAGGTGAGCGGCACGAGCGCCAAGCGCACGAGCACCGTCAAGAGAATGATCGCCCAACCCCAGGGGATGCCTACGTCGTAGTAAAACCAGCGAAGGACACTGTCGAAGACGCCGCTGATCGGGCTGACCAGATTCGCGATCGCGTTGGCGTAGAGAATCGTCATCGTGCCGTCGCCTTACGCGAGTGGTCGTGGTCGCAGCGGTGCTTGAAGATCTTCTGATCGTCGAGGTAGTCAAAACCGCCGTCGCTGAGGGGGTTGCAGCGCACTAGACGCCACGCCGCAAGCACCGAGCCACGGATCACACCGTATGTGCGGATTGCCTCAAGCCCGTACGTCGAGCAGGTCGGGTAGTACCGGCAGCGCGGCGCGATGAACGGCGACACGACACGGCGATAGACGTGAATCGGCGCGAGAGCGATCGCGCGGGCGCTGGAACGAAGAGGTTGCACGGGTGGAGATGATTGAAAAGCTTGAAAGTAGGCGGGCGGCGCCGGGTGGTCAATCGTCCTCGCCGGTGGCCGGCGTACTCGGATCGATCAGCTCACTCAGAGCGGCCTTCACGCCGCGCATCCCATCCCGCTCGACCAAGTCGGCCGCGTCCGGGCGCGCGAGCACGACGTAGTCTAGGCCGTCCGGAAGGTTTGGCTCCAGTTCGGCGACCGCCTCGCGGATCGTTCGCTTCACCCGGTTGCGGATGACCGCATTGCCGACCTTTCGGCCGACCGATACGCCGAAGCGCGGACGAGCTTCATCGTCCTCGCCCCGGGCGAAGGAATAGAGCACAAGGTGGCGGTTCGCTTTCGAGCGTCCCTGGCGGTAGACGCGCTGGAACTCGGTGCTGCGCGAAAGACGCCTACCTTTCGTGCGAGCAGGTGCCAACGCCGTCATCGCTACGGCGTAAGCCGTTTGCGGCCCTTGGAGCGGCGGCGCTTGAGTACGTTGCGGCCGGCCGTCGTGCGCATGCGCGAGCGGAACCCGTGGACACGAGCGCGCTTGCGTTTCTTTGGCTGATAGGTGCGTTTCATCGTTAGATCGGGGGTCAGTATAGGCCGTGCTTCTGCCCAGCAGCTATCCCGTAACGTTTTTGTGCGAGTTTGCGAGCTTCTGAAATCGCGCCTGCGCGAATCACTGGTCGCGTCTATTGGCGTCGGATATAGTCCGAACCGCGGAGCTTGAAACTGGCCTACCGGGGCCCGATTCTCGCCACCGAGCCGCGATTCGAGTTGACTCCTGACGCGCGGTGGGGCCCCGCCTCCTCAACCTATAAGGACGCTTGGAACTCCCGATGGAGCTGGACCAGCTGTGGCTGAAAACCTGTGCCGTTTTTCGCGCCGATGTCTCGGAAGACGTCGCCGATCTCTGGCTCGCCCAGCTGAAACCAGCTGCAATTGAAGGTGATTGCCTCTACTTGACGGGCGACGACCGAGTCCGCGGCTGGATCGATCTGCGTTACCGCCGCGCGCTCTCCGACTGCGCCGCGCGAGCCGCCGGAACGGATATCGCGGTGCGCCTGGTCGGCGAAAGCGAGGTACCCGGCCCGGCCGGCGCGGCCCAGCGCGAGACCAAGCGCGGCTTCGCCAGCACGCCATTGAACCCGCGCTACACCTTCGAGCAGTTCGTGATCGGCTCCACCAACCACGTCGGTCACGCCGCGTCGCTGGCCGTCGCGGAACAGCCGGCGCAGGCCTTCAATCCGCTGTTCATCTACGGCGCGCCGGGAGTCGGCAAGACGCACCTACTGCACGCGATCGGCAACTACCTCGGGTCGCGGGCGCCTGAACTGAGCGTGCGCTACATGACCGCCGAGGACTTCGCCTCAACCTTCCGCTCTGTGGTGCGTGACGGCTCGATCGGCGAGTTCAAAGAGGATCTGCGCCGCACCGACGTGCTGCTGATCGACGATGTCCAGTTTCTTCAGAACAAGTTGAAGACCGAAGAAGAGTTTTTCCATACCTTCAACGCGCTGCACGAATCCGGGCGCCAGCTGGTCATCACCTGCGACCGCACACCGCGCGAGCTCGAAAAGGTCGCCCTGCGGCTACGTGAGCGCTTCGAAGCGGGTCTGGTCGTCGAGATCGAGCCACCGGACGAGCGCCTGCGGATGACGATCCTGCGCAAGCGCGTGCAGGTCGACAACATCCCGATCGACGACGAAAATGCGCTTGAACGCATCGCCGAACGTGTCCCGGCCAACGTGCGCTCGTTGGAGGGCGCCTTGATCCGCGTCAGCGCCTTCGCCTCGATGCGGCGCACCGACCTGACTCCTGAACTCGTCGACGAACTGCTCGACGCTCTACACCCGCATGGCGAGCGTCGCCGCGACGTATCCGTCAAACACGTGCAGTCCAAGGTCGCCGATTTCTACGGCCTCAGCGTCGACGAGCTTCTCAGCGCCGGCCGCGAACGCCGCCTGTCGCTGCCGCGCCAGATGGCTATGTACCTCTGCTGCGAGCTCACCCGTGACACACTGCCGATGATCGCCGGCGCCTTCGAACGCGACCACTCGACCGTCGTCCACGCCCGCGACAAGCTCGAGCGTGGGTGTGGTGAAGACCCCGAACTTGCTGCGGCGGCAGATAGGCTCAAACGCGTTATCCACAACTCGCTGTCCGACCGCCCCGCGGCGTAGAAATATCCGCATGTATCCGGCGCTTCGGCACCGGTTATTTGCACTGAATTAGGCCCGAATAGCCCATAATCAAGCCAGATCTAAGAAGTTGTCCACAGCATTCACAGAACAACACCAACAGGAATCAACTGATTTGAATTCTTCGGGAGGATCATCTGGTCTTCGTCTGACCGTTGAGCGCTCCAGTTTTGTTGACGCGCTCGGCGCGGTGGGCCGGGCTGTCTCAACGCGTTCGATCATCCCCGCTCTGTCGGGAATTCATCTACTGGCTGAGACCGGCGCATTGACGCTGACGGCGACCGACGGCGACATCTCGATCCGGTCGAAGATCTCCGCTGAGGTCGAATCGGGCGGCGCGATCGTCGTTCCCGGGCGCCTGCTCGCCGACGTTGCCCGCCAGCTGCCGGCCGGCGACGTGTCCCTTTCCGCCGGCGATGGCGGCGTGCTCGACATCGAGTGTGGAAGTGCTTCTTTCAAACTACGGCTACTCGCTGCCGACGACTTCCCGCCGGTTCAGCCGATCGAAGGCGCGGCGGTGGAGCTTCCCGTAAGTGAATTCGCGGAGACGATCGATCAGGTGGCGCGCTCGGCCTCACGCGACGAGACGCGGCCGCACCTGACCGGAATCCTGCTTTCGGTCGACGGCGACAAACTGCGTTCGGTCGCCACAGACTCTTATCGCCTCGCTGTGAGGACGACGGCGATCGGCGCTCCGGTTTCCGAGAAGATCGAAGCGAACGTGCCCGCACGAGCGCTGCAAGAAACAGCGAGGATCGCCGACGGATTTGACACGCTGAAGATCACGCTCGCGGAACGCCAGATCTCGTTCGTGGTCGGTGAGAATCTGCTCGTCTCCCGGCTGATCGACGGCCAGTTCCCCGACTTTGAGCAGCTACTGCCCGACACCTACGAGCACGAGCTCGACATCGAGGTCAGCGAACTGCTCGACGCGGTCAAGCGGGTGAGTCTGCTTGCGCAGCGCAACACGCCACTGAAGATGGCGTTGTCTGAAGGTGAGCTTGAGGTCTCGGCTCAAACCACTGACATCGGTGAGGCGCACGAGACGCTTCCGGCGCCGGACTTCAGCGGTGAAGAGCTGGAGATCGGCTTCAACCCGGACTTCCTGCGCGAAGGCCTCGACTGCGTTCACACGGAACGCGCGCGCTTCAAGTTGATCAGCGCGTTTCGTCCTGGGCTGATCGTCGCCGGCGACGATGACGAGTTTCTCTACCTCGTCATGCCGATCCGGCTGAACACCTAACCCTCAAGTACAGCTTGTGATTGTCAGGCGACTCAAGGCGCGTGACTTTCGCAGCTATCAGCGGGTGGACCTGGAGCTGGGTGAACGGCTAACCGTCGTGACCGGCGACAACGGCGCCGGCAAGACGAATCTGCTGGAGGCGCTGTACTTCGGGTGCGTCGGTCGCTCCTGTCGCACGCACATCGACACCCAGGCGATTCGCTTTGGGGAGTCTGTAGCTCGAGTAGACATTGAAGGCGAAGAGGCGGGCGAAGCACATGAACTCGCGGTCGCAGTCGACAAACAGGAGGGCAAGACCTACTTTGCGGACGGGGCTCGCGTCGAGAGCCTCGAACACTTCGATTGGCGCCCGCCGAGCGCCGTCTTCATGCCGGATCGACTGGAGCTCGTAAAAGGCGCCCCCGGAGTCCGTCGTGCCCACATCGACCAGCTCGTTGCCGCGCTGTGGCCGGCACGCCGGCAGGCGCGCCGCGCGTACAGTGAGGCACTCGCGCAGCGCAACGCCCTGCTCACACGCGGCCGCGGCGGTGCGGAGCTTGACGTCTGGGACGTCGAGCTGGTGCGTAGCGGCATGGAACTGATCGCCAACCGGGTGGCGGCGGTCGAGGCGATCGAGCAACGCTTCGGCGCGATCGGCGAAGAACTCGGGCTGACCGACGGGCCGACGCTGCGCTACCGAACCGTCGCCGACGTCGACCCGACGGATGAAGAAGCTCTGCTTGTCGCGCTGCGCGAACGACGCGATGCCGATCTGGCGCGCGGCTTCTCGACGTTCGGGCCGCATCGCGACGACGTCGTGTTCCGCCACGCCGGCAAGGACGTGCGCACCTATGCGTCGCAAGGGCAGCAGCGGCTGACGTTGCTCGGCCTGCTGCTCGCGGAGTGCGAAGCGATCACCGAGATCACCTCGCGTACGCCGCTGATCCTGCTCGACGATGTGATGAGCGAGCTCGACGCCACACGCCGCCAACTGCTGGTGGAACGCGTGCAACAGATCGGCCAAGTACTGATCACCGCCACCGAGATCGATCACATTCCCGCAGCGGCGGCTACCGACACGATGATCGCGGTCGCGAACGGCGAAGCCGCGGTCGCCGGTCGCGCGTAGTCTCGTCGTGATGGTGCACCGACGCGACCCATTCCCACTCGCCGACGCGCTCGGTGAGTTCACACGCGACGCACAGCCGGCGAGCGTGCTCGCGCAGGTCCAAAGCGTGTGGGCCGGGGCGCTTGGCGAAACGCTCGCGCGATGGGCGACTCCGGTGGGAGAACGCGGCGGCGTGGTGGTCGTGGAGTGCAGCGATTCAATGGTCGCGAACGAGCTCAACATGATGAAGGAAACAGTGCTCGCGCAGCTCGCCGAAGCGCTGCCGGATCGCGCGCCGACGGACCTCAAATTTCGCGTGAAATAGCGCACTTTTCGACGCCAAATCGGGCGCTTCGAGACAAAGTCGACGCAATTCGCGCAGAAACTATGGATTTGGCTTAACCATGCGGGTTTGCGGGTGGCCGGATCGGCTAGATCCGCCGCCCGAAATGCTAGGATTAGGTCCACTTCGAATGGTTCAGACCCCGGTCCCGGCGAAGTCGCACTACAAAGACATTTGGACCGGGGTTTTTCATGCCGCAAAGGCGGCGAGCCAGGGCGCGATCATGCGCGAATTTTGGGCCTGATTCCGACTCGTTCGGTGCGGTGTCCCGAATCAAAAAAGGACTGATAGATGGCGGAATCGCCGAACGAGAAAGACCTCAAGAAGAACCAGGGCTCGGCCGACTACGGCGCGGAGGACATCACAGTCCTTGAAGGCCTCGAGGCCGTCCGCAAGCGTCCGGGAATGTACATCGGCTCGACCGGGCCGCGCGGTCTGCACCACCTCGTTTACGAGGTGGTCGACAACTCGGTCGACGAAGCGCTCGCCGGCTTCTGCGACGAGATCACCGTCGCGATCCACCCCGACAATTCAGTGACGGTCACCGACAACGGCCGCGGCATCCCGGTCGACATTCAGAAGCAGACCGGCCGTCCGGCGGCCGAGGTCGTGCTCACCGTGTTGCACGCCGGCGGTAAGTTCGGCGACGGCGGCGGCTACAAGGTCTCCGGTGGTCTGCACGGTGTCGGCATCTCGGTCGTCAACGCGCTGTCCGAGTGGGTCGATCTGGAGATCCACCTTGGCGGCAAGATCCACACTCAGTCGTACGACCGCGGCATCCCGCGTGCGGATCTGACGGCCTCGGGCTCGGTGGATGACACCGGCACCACGGTCACGTTCATGCCGGACGACGAGATCTTCGAGACGCTCGAGTTCGACTACACGACGCTGCAGACCCGGCTGCGTGAAATGGCCTTCCTCACCAAGGGCCTGAAGATCTCGATCACCGACGAGCGTGGCGAGGGCCGCAGCGACACCTTCAAGTACGACAACGGCATCAAGGACTTCATCGAGTACCTGCACTCGACCGGCACGAAGGACGCGATTCACAAGAAGATCGTCTACTTCACGGAAGAGACGAAGGACGAAGAAGTCGAGATCGCGCTGCAGTGGAGCGACAGCTACCAGGAGTCGCTGCTCAGCTTCGCCAACAACATCAACACGCACGACGGCGGCACGCACCTCTCGGGGTTCCGCAGCGCCCTGACGCGCACGATGAATGCGTACGCGCGTGACAAGGGCCTGCTGAAGGAGAAGGACAAGAACCTCGAGGGTGAGGACATCCGCGAAGGCATCACCGCGATCGTTTCCGTGAAGCTGCAGGACCCGCAGTTCGAGGGCCAGACGAAGGGCAAGCTAGGCAACCCGCAGATCGAGGGATTCGTTCAGAAGGCGACTAACGAGAAGCTCGCCGAGTTCCTCGAAGAGAATCCTAAAGAGGCGAAGATCGTGCTGACGAAGGCGATCGAAGCGTCGCGCGCGCGTCTCGCTGCGCGCAAGGCCCGCGACCTGACGCGCCGCAAGAGCGCGCTCGAGAACTCGGCGCTGCCCGGCAAGCTGGCCGACTGTTCCGTGCGCGACCCGGCGCTCGCCGAGCTGTTCATCGTCGAGGGTGACTCGGCAGGTGGCTCCGGCAAGCAGGGTCGCGACCGCAATACGCAGGCGATCTTGCCGTTGCGCGGCAAGATCATCAACGTCGAGAAGGCGCGCGTGGACAAGGTGCTCGCCAACAACGAGATCCAGGCGCTGATCACCGCGATCGGCACTGGCATCGGCGGCGAGTTCGACATCGCCGACCTGCGCTACCACAAGATCATCCTGATGACCGACGCCGATGTCGATGGCGCCCACATCCGCACGCTGGCGTTGACCTTCCTGTTCCGTCACACGCCGGAGTTGATCTTGGGCGGCTACGTCTACATCGCCAAGCCGCCGCTCTACAAGCTCAAAGTCAGTGGCAAGGATCGCTACGTCGAGAAGGAGCACGAACTCGAAGAGGTCCTGCTGACCAACAAGTACGAGAAGCTGAAGATCCACGAGATCACCACGAATGGCAAGAAGCCGAAGACGCTCGAACTGACCGAGACGCGCTGGCAGCGCTTCTCGAAGCTGCTTAAACAGCACCAGGGCTGGTCGACGGTGCTGCGCGCCGAGTACGGCCACGAGGCGATCGACTTCCTCGAGCGCTCGAGCATCGTCGCCGACGGGTTGACCGACCCGGAAGCCGTGATCAAATTTGCCCAGAACGGCAAGGACGACACTGCAAGCGTGTCCGTCGACTTCGTGCGCGAGGACCCGGTCGAGCTGACGCTGCGAGGCGTCGAGCTGGAGACCGGCCACGCGCAGGTGCACCGGCTCTCTCGCACGCTCTTTGAGAGCAAGGAGTTCCGCGAGTTCGTGAAAGTTCAGGCGGCGCTGACCGAACTGATCGGCGACCTGCCGGTCGAAGTCGAGCTTGACGAATCGTTCGAGAAGGCACGGTCTTACGAGGAGCTACGCCAGAAGGTCATCAAGCTCGTCTCCAAGGGTGTGCAGATCTCCCGCTTCAAGGGCCTCGGCGAGATGAACGCCGATCAGCTCGCAGAAACCACGATGAACCGCGACACGCGCACGCTCGCCCAGGTCTCGATCGAGGACGCGGCGGCGGCGGAGGAGATGTTCGCCACGCTGATGGGCGACAAGGTCGAGCCGCGTAAGGCGTTCATCGACGAACACGCGAAGGAAGCGGTGAACATCGATGTCTAGCCAGGGACCACTCGAAAGCCCATATGAGGAGCGCTCGCTAGAAGACGAGATGCGCTCGTCGTACATCGATTACGCGATGAGCGTGATCGTCGGACGCGCGCTGCCGGACGCGCGTGACGGACTGAAGCCGGTGCACCGCCGTGTGATCTACGCGATGAACGAGCTCGGCCTCGGGCCGACCCGCAGCTATCGCAAGTGCGCGACGATCGTCGGCGAGGTCATGGGTAAGTACCACCCGCACGGCGACCAGTCGATCTACGACACGCTGGCCCGTCTTGCTCAGGACTTCGCGATCCGCGCGCCGCTGGTCGACGGCCAGGGCAACTTCGGATCGGTCGACGGCGACCGGCCGGCCGCGATGCGTTACACGGAGGCGCGCATGGCGCGCATCGCCACCGAGATGGTGCGCGACATCGACGAGGACACCGTCGACTTCATGCCGAACTTCGACGGCCGCGAGATCGAGCCGCAAGTTCTGCCGAGCCGCTTCCCGAACCTGCTCGTCAACGGTTCCACGGGCATCGCCGTCGGCATGGCGACGAACATCCCGCCGCACAACCTCGGCGAAGTCGTCGACGCGACGATCGCGTTGATCGACGATCCGGAGATCGACCTCGATGGTCTGATGCAGCACATCGAAGGCCCCGACTTCCCGACCGGAGCGACGATTCTCGGCCGCTCCGGAATCCGTGAGGCGTTCGAGACCGGCCGTGGCCGCGTGCGCATGCAGGCCGTCTGCCATGTCGAGCCGATCGGCCAAGGCAAAGAGGCGCTGATCGTCACCGAGCTCCCGTACATGGTGCGCAAGGGCGGCGAGGACGGCTTGATCACGAAGATCGCCGCGCTCGCGCGCGACAAGAAGATCCCGGAGATCTCGGACCTGCGCGACGAGTCCGACCGCAACGGCATGCGCCTTGTGATCGAGCTCAAGCGAGACGTGATCCCCGACGTCGTCAAGAACAAGCTCTTCAAGCACACGCCGATGCAACAGACGTTCGGCGTGAACACGGTGGCGCTGGTCGACGGCGTGCCGCAGACGCTTTCACTGAAGTCCGCGCTCACCTACTACCTCTCGCACCAGAAAGAAGTCATCACCCGCCGCACCAAGTACCGCCTGCGCAAGGCCGAAGCCCGTGCGCACATCCTGGCGGGACTGCTGATCGCGGTCGGCAACATCGACGAGGTCGTTGCGCTGATTCGTGCCTCCTCCGATCCGGATGAAGCACGCGAAGGCCTGATGAGCAAGTTCGACCTTTCGCGCGAGCAGTCCCAGGCGATCCTCGACCTGCGCCTGCAGCGACTGACGGCGATGGAGGCCGACAAGATCCAGCAGGAGTACGACGATCTCGTCGAGCTGATCAAGGAGCTGCGCGAGCTGCTCGGCGACGAGACGAAGATCTACGGCGTGATCCGCGAGGAGCTGCTCGAAGTGCGCGAAGCGCACGCCGACGAGCGCCGCACGGTGATCCTGGACCAGGAAGGCGACATTCCGCTCGAAGACCTGATCGCCGACCGTCAGATGGTGATCAGCATCACCAACTCCGGCTACATCAAGTCGCTGCCGCTCGACACCTACCGCTCACAGAAGCGCGGCGGCGTCGGCATCAAGGGCATGGACACGAAGGATGACGACTACATCGAGCACCTCTTCGTGACGAGCACGCACGACTACCTGCTGTTCTTCACGAACCGCGGCAAGGTCTACCGCCAGAAGGTCTACGAACTGCCGGAGATGGCACGCACGGCGAAGGGCCGCGCGCTCGTGAACCTGCTGCCGCTGCGCGACGGTGAGCGCGTGCAGGCCGTGATCGCGACGCGCGACTTCAAGGAGTCGAAGTACCTCGCCTTCGCGACGAGGAAGGGCCAGGTCAAGAAGACCGAGTTCCTCGAGTACAACACGCCGATCAAGGCCGACGGAATCATTGCGATCAACGTCAAGGACGACGACGAGCTCGTCGCCGTGCGTCTGACCACCGGCTCCGACGACATCATCATGATCTCGAAGTCCGGCCAGGCCGTTCGCTTCAACGAAGAGGAGGCGCGCCCGATGGGCCGCTCGACCGGCGGCGTGCGCGGCATGAACGTCTCGCGCCCGATCACGAAGGGCGTGAACAACGAGGTGATCGCGATGGAGGTCGCGCGCGACGAGTGTGACCTGCTGGTCGTGACCGCGGGCGGTTACGGCAAACGCACGCAGATCAGCGAGTACCCGGTGAAGGGCCGTGGCACGATGGGTGTGCAGACGATCAAGCTGACCGATAAGAAGGGCGAGCTTGCCGCTGCACTGATCGTGCGTGAGAGCGACGAGCTGCTGTTCATGAGCCAGGGCGGCATGGTGCAGCGCACCAGCGCCGGCGAGATCTCTCAGTACAAGCGTGCCTCACAGGGCGTGCGCGTGATGAACATCAAGGACGAGGACAGCGTCAGCGCGGTCGCGCCGGTGATGGAGGGTTCGAGCGAGGACGCGGTCGTCGAAGGCGCCGCCGCGGCAGAGGCCGAGAGTGACGGACCGGTTGAGGCCGGGCAGCCCGAGCTTGAGGTGACGGATGCCGAAGCGGCAGCCGAAGTTGAAACCGAGGCCGAGCCGGAAGCGGACGCCGCCTCCGACGAGGAGTAGAGCGCTACTTCCGCAGGTCTGTCTTTGCGAACTCGACGACGTGTGAAGCGGCGTCGGGCTCCATGTACTCGATGAACCGCTGCCCTTCGGCGGCGAGTTCGTCGAGCGCCGCCTTCGGCTCCTTGCGGAAGGGCATGATCGTCAGCCGCGCCTCGCTCTTCGTGACGTTGATCTGCCACGTGGCGCGCACATGGCCGTCGATCAAAAGCGTGAATGCTCGCCGGCCGTTCTTGCTCCAGTTGAGCAGCTTCGCGTCAGCGGAGTCGCCGATGCGCGAGCGGTCCGCGTGCGAAAGAGCGAAGTTGTCGTACTCGCCGAGAAAGCGGACCGGGGCGGGAGTGTCGGCGCGCGGACGCGGCGCGTCCGGCAGGTCGTAGAGCTCGCGGCCGACTTCGTCGCGGAAGACCATCAACTCCGGCAGATGCGGCTCGAGCGCTTCGCGCACGCCGGGCATTCCCGACCAGGTTCGTAGATCCGCCGTGCTCGCCGGCCCGACCGCCGCGATCCCGCGCAGCAGCAGGTCGCCGAGTGCGCGCTTACGCAGCGGCTCTTCGAACCACTGCTCGGCGGTCATCAGCTTCGGCGGCCGCGAGTAACCCCAACGGTCCTCGGTCGGCGTCATCACGACCGGCACGTGGATCCGCGCGCAGTGTGAGATGCCCTCGGGGTGGACCTTCGGGAACTTCGGTGCCAGCACTTCGCGGATTTCGCGGGCGCTGCGGGGTTGTCCGTCGGCCAGCAGCGCGCGGACGGCCTTGCTGACCTTGGCGATGTCGAGCCCGATGTAACGGTCGCGCCAGTTGGCGGTGTCGCGCTCGATCACCGAGCTGAGCAGCAGTCGATAGTCGAGGAAGTCCGCGGCGGAGACCGTATGGATCGTGCAGCGCAGGTTTGAGCCGCGCACGATCTCGCACTGCTCGGCAGCGCGCTTCAACTTCGCCGAGTCGAAGCCCTCGATCCGCGACCACAGCGCGACAAACGCATCCTTCGGCTCCTGTGTCTGCAAGGGGCCGATCTGGTCGAGCAGCCGCGGGATCGCGACGCGCTTGCGCTTGAGCAGCTGCTGCCGCGCGAGCAACGCGCGGTTGAGCTGCAGGTTGGTGAGCGTGCGCGGCGCCATGATCGTGAATCGGCGCCGCGCAGCCCAGCTCAGTCCTTACTTCGCGGCGGCGTAGCGCTCCGCGACGACGTCCCAGTTGACCACGGCCCACCAGGCCTTGAGGTACTCGGGGCGGACGTTCTTGTAGGTCAGGTAGTAGGCGTGCTCCCAGACGTCGTTACCCAGCAGCGGCGTCTTGCCGTCGGTGATCGGGTTGTCCTGGTTGGCGGTGCTGGTGATCGCCAGCTCGCCGCCGTCGAGCACGAGCCAGGCCCAGCCGGAACCGAACTGGTTCACGCCGGCTGCCTCAAACTGCTCCTTGAAGGCGTCGAGCGATCCGAACTTGGCGTTGATCGCGTCGGCCAGCTCGCCGCTCGGCTCGCTGCCACCGGGCGTCATCGACTCCCAAAAGAGCGTGTGGTTGTAGTGGCCGCCGCCGTTGTTGCGCACCGGACCCTGCTTGTCGGCCGGCAGCGAGGAGAGGTTTGCGACGACCTCCTCGATCGGCTTGTCGGCCCACTCCGTGCCGTCGAGCGCGGCGTTGGCCTTGTCCACGTAAGCCTGGTGGTGCTTGTCGTGGTGCAGGTGCATGGTCTCGTCGTCGATCGTCGGAGCGAGCGAGTCGTACGGGTACGGCAGTGCGGGTACTTCGTAAGCCATGGATGATCCTTCCGAATGGGGACTAGTCAGAAACTTGGTTGCGAATCCTATAGCGGTATGGATCTGTTAGAAGTCGATGGTGATGCGACTGAAGGCTTTGATCGCGGTTCTGGGAATCTGCCTGCTGGCTGCGGCGCCGGCGAGTGCCCGCAAACACACCTCCTGCAGCGCCCGGCCGGGCACGACGCTGGCGCAGGGCTCGCGCTGCAGCGCAGTGGCAAACACGGCCGAATCGACTTCTACGCCTGCCGCCTCGGCGGCCGCGCAGTCCTGCATCTGCTGCGGACGCCGCTCACGAGCGAGGAAACCGACAGGGTGGTCGAGGCGGCGATCGCCGGCGACTTCGTCGCGCTGCGCGGCACCTGGCAGACCGGCGTGGAGCGGGGAAACCTTGCCGAGGTCTTCGATCTGCGCGCGCGCCGGCATAGCCACTTCGAGCCGCCGGACGGCGAGGACTTCGACGCCATCTGGCTGACGGCCAACGGGTCGCTCGTCGTCGATGTGATCGTCGACTCGGCTCACCGGCTCGATGCCTACGACGGCGCCGGACGGACGACCCTTGAGTCGGGACCCTTCGAGGATCCGGCGACGGGGAAGATGCGGGCCTACTGGCAGACACCGAGCGGACCGAAGACGGCTCTGCTGACGGGCTTCCCGGCAGCGACGGCGAAAAGCTTCTAGGCGGCGGCAGATTCAGCGTTGGCGTCCGGCACCCACTGCCGCCACGCCACGGGAATCGTCGGGCTGGCGACGTGGATGAAGATCGTCGCGTGCGGCGCCCGCGGATGGGTGCGCAGCTGCATCCCGGACTGTGAGACCGAGCGGTCTCCCTTGCGGCGGTTGCAACCCGCGCAGCAGGCCACAACGTTCTCCCAACTGGTATCGCCGCCCTTCGATCTGGGAATCACATGGTCCATCGTCAGCGAGCCACGCTTGCCGCAGTACTGACACTCCCAGCCGTCGCGGGCGAAGACCGCGCGGCGGGTGATTTTGCGGCGGAACGACTTGTACGGGATGCGCACATAGGTGCGCAGGCGGATCACGCTGGGCCGGGTCATCGAGAGCTTCTCGGCGTGCAGCTCCAGCTCGTGCTCGTCGATCACCTCGGCCTTCTCCTTGAGGATCAACACGATCGCGCGGCGCACCGTGCAGACGTTGATCGGCTCGAAAGAGGCGTTCAGAACGAGGACTCGGCCACCCAGTAGAGCGGCGCCGGAGGTGTTGTCGCTGGCCGCAGAAGGCGCAAAAGGGACCACCGCCGGAAAACCGTTGGTTTCCGGCCTATCGAACCCGGTTGGGTCCCCGGGCTCAGCGGGATCATCCCGCAGGCTGGGCGCCGCCTTGCTGGCCATCGGAATTATTGGCAGTGTAGAGCGTTCCGAGGTCGGTTACAAGCATTTGTTACCGGCGTGTAATCCGCAGCGCTAAGCCTCGAACGCGGGAAATGAGCCGAGTACGCGGAGCACACGGACCTTGCCGCGGATCGCCTCGATCGCGTTGGCGACCGGCTCGTCAGTCATCGAACCTTCGAGGTCGACGAAAAACAGATAGTGCCCGAGCTGCGTGCGCTCAGGCCGCGACTCGATCTTGCTCATGTTCACCGAGCGGTACGCGAACTCGGAGAGGATGCTCACCAGCGCGCCGGGCGATGTGTCGTTGAAGCCGGCGAAGACGACCGTCGTCTTCGTGGGCGCCTGTGGGTCGAGTCCGAGCCAGTCGGCGGGTAGAGGCCGTTTGGCGAGCCACACGAAGCGCGTCTTGTTGCCGCTGACGTCCTCGATCTGCTCGGCCAGCACCGTGCCGCCGTAGGTCTCCGCGGCGATCCGCGAGCCGATCGCGGCGAAACCGGGGGAGTCGACGGCCTCGCGCACGGCCTCGGCGGTCGAAACCACGCTCGCGCGCTGCGCCCCCGAAAGATTCTCGTGCACCCAGCCGGCGCACTGCGCGAGCGCCTGAGGGTGCGAGGAGACGCGCGTCACCTGATCGAGCGCCGTGCCGTCGCCGGCGATTAAGTAGTGGTGGATCGGCCAGACCAGCTCGCCGACCATCTGCGTGTCGGGCGCCTCGTGCACGAGTGCGTCGAGCGTCTCGGTGACCGCGCCTTCGACCGAGTTCTCGATCGGCACGAAGCCGGCATCGGCAGAGCCGGACTCGACCGCGAGCACAACCTCACGGTTGGTCTCGCAGGTGATCAGCCGCAGCCCGGCGGCCTCATCCGCAAGCGTCGCGTGCAGCGCCTCTTCGCCGAATGTGCCGGGCGGCCCGAGGTACGCGATTGTGACCGGCCGCGCCGCCGTTTCAGTGCCGGAAGCGATGTTGCTCACCCGCCTGCGGCTCCGGCGGCCGGCGGATTCGACGGCTCGGGCGCGGCCGCCTGCGTGACGACGCGCGGCGGCTGCGGCACAACCGGGTCGGCCTGCGGCGGCGCGCCACCGGCGAAGGCGAGGTCGACGACCTTCTGCTCTTCGGGCGAGAGCTCGATGTCGGAGCTGCCTTCGTGCAGCTGCTTGACGTAAAGGTGAGAGTGGCTGCGGTGGACGATCGCCGAGAGGACGACGCCGGTCTTCTTCTCGTCGAGCAGCGCCACGCTGCTCGACTGGCGGCCCGACATCGCGCCGAACGCGTCGTAGCGCAGCATCGCTGTGTGGGCGACCGCGCCGTCGAGCCGCTGCTCGACGATGCTCATGCGCGCGTCGAGTTGGCCGCTTGCCTCGTCGAGCCAGTCGCGCAGCGCGACGAACTCTTTCTGCAGGCCTGCGGCGTGCTGCACGATGTCGCGTTCGCCGGCTCCCAGTACGACCTTCTGGCTACGGCGGATGCGATGCAGCAGCACCGCATTCCAGACGAGCAGCACCACCGCGACCGCGCCGGCCACGGCGCCCGCGAGCGCGAGCCATTCGTACAAACCGCTGGGACTGCTCATCGAATTGAGCCTACCCGCCAGAAGTGCGGTAGGAACCGCCGGCAGGTCGCGACTAGAACGTGACGCTGAAGGTCTGGTGGTTGTTGTCGGTGTTCTCTTCACCCGGCACTCGGCGGACTTCTACCTTCAGCGTGCCGCTCTGGCCCTTGGTCGGCGTGCGTGTCAACGGAATCGAGACCTTGACGGTCTGCCCGGCCTTGATCGAGGAGATCGAGTCCTGCAGGCGGATCGGCGTTCCCGAACCCGTGATCGAGAGCGAAACGACGACGTCCTTCTCGTCGTTCTCGCCTTGGTTCTGCACGTCGACCGCGATCGACTTCGCGCCGGAGAGGTTGTTCGAGCCACCTTCGGTCAGCGCGCTGCCGGACGGCTGGGCGCTGACGCCGGCGATACCCGTGCCGTGTGTGCCCGGGGCGATCGGCTGATCTGAGCTGGTGCCGCCACGCGCGTTGCTGAGCGCGTCGTCGACGGTCGCCGGATCGAGCCACTGCAGGCTCGGCAGGAACTGGCTGGCCGGTACGGAGACGCCCTGGATGTCGTTCTTCGTGAGCGCCTGTTTCATGAACGCGTAAGCGCGCTGCGAATAGATCACGTCGCTGGCGAGGAACTGCTGCATGTTGGCGGCGATCTTCTCGGTCGCCGATTCGGGGTCCTGATCGCCGAGCGCCTGGCCGATCTCCTTCGAGATCTCCGTCAGACCGTCTCGTCGGAACTCGAGCGTCTCGACCAGGTATCGCTTGGCGTCTGAGACGTCGCCGTTGGCCGACAGGTTGTTTGCCTGACGCACGAGATCCGAGGCGAGTGAGCGCTGCTCGTTGATCGATGTCTCGATCTCGGTCGCGCCCTTGTCGCCAGGGTTCTTCAACAGGTTGAAGAAGTCGCTCGAACTCTGGTTCGACTGCGTGACGATCGCGTTGGTCTGCTGGATGAAGTCCTTGATGCCGCGCTCTTTGCGCGCGGTCTGGCAGCCCTTCGCGAGCAGGATCAGCAGGATCAGGAACAGCACGATCACGCCGGCCGCGATCGCGCGACGTTGCATCACCGCCTGGTGGTCACCATCGGCGGCGCGCGCAGTTCCGCCACGCCGCGGATTCGCCCGTTGGGGATCTTGATTGCCTGGAGTGGAAGCCATAGAAAAGGTTCCTCTAGAAGGCGAGGATCGTAACGAAAGTATGTAGGTCGGCGCGGGCGGACATGCCGTATTGCAGGCTTGCAAGGCGTTGGGCAGAACAAACTAGCTATGGCAATCCGCCTGCAGACCCGGATGACCGACCGGATGACCGGCCGGCTGCACAGTCGCGGCCGGACACGGCTGCGCGACCGCTTCGAGCTGCTCGTGCCGATCGGCTCGGGCGGCTTCGGAACCGTCTGGGAGGGCTTCGACATGCTGCTCGAGCGACCGGTCGCGATCAAGGAGATCCCGCTTGCCAATGCGCTCGGCGAAGGCGGCTTGAGCGAGGTCGGCGACGCGCTGCGTGAGGCGCGCGCGACGGCGCGGCTGAACCACCCGACGATCGTCTCGCTCTACGAGATCGTCAGCGAGCACGACCGCATCTACATGATCAATGAGCTCGTACACGGCAGCACGCTCGCCGAACTGAGCGACGAGCGGATGATGTCGGACCACGACATCGGCAAGATCGGCTACGCGCTGTGCGAGGCCCTCGCCCACGCCCACGCCCAGGGCGTCGTACACCGCGACGTCAAGCCGGCCAACGTGATGGTCACCGACGAGTGGCTCGAAGGCGTCAGCGGCTGGCGCGCCCAGCCGGCCAAGCTGATGGACTTCGGGATCGCCAGCATCGTCGACAGCGGCGAGCGCGGCCGTGGGCCGCATGCCGGCACGCGCGGCTACGTCGCTCCCGAGCAGGCCGCCGGCGACGTCGCGACCCCGGCGACCGACGTGTACTCGCTGGCGCTCGTGCTGTTCGAATGCTTCACCGGCTCGGGACCAGGCCGTGGCCGGCACGCGCGACTCGTGCGGATGCGCGGCGACCTGCCGATCGGGCTGGCTGGCTGCCTCGATCGCAGCCTCGAGGCCGATCCCGCGCTGCGCCCAAGCGTCGACGAGCTGGCCCAGCAGATCAGTGCCGCGCTGCCGTATCTCTCGGAAGACCTGCCGGACCCGCGTCGCCTCGGACGGCTGCGCTCCTGGGCTGCGCGCCGGCGGAACTACGCGCCGGCGCCTGATCCGCGGCCACGCTACGACGACCAGTACGGGCACGAGGCCTCGGGCAGCCTGTGGCGCGCCGGGCTCGGCGTGCTTGCGGCAGCGACCTGCATCGTCACGATGCTGGCCGCGCAGATTCCGATCGCGCCGATCCCGCCGCTGATCGCGGGTGGTCTGGTCTTCGTGCTGCCACGTGCGGGCTGGTCGGTTGCGGCGATCGCCGGCGCCGTAGCGCTTGCGAGCCAGGGTCAGGTCGGCTCGGCGATGTTCATCGTCCTGCCGGCAGTCGTCGCAGCCTTCGCGGCGATGGTGCCGCTGCCGCGCGTGCTCGACGGCGCGCTCGCCGGCGCCGGGGCGTTCGCCTGGGTAGTTGCGGTTCAAGCGATGTCGGGTGCTTCGCTCGCGCTGTCGTTGCCCCACGATCTCGGATCTCCTGAGGAGATTCGGCAGTACGCCGACGTCGCCGCCGACGCGCTGAAGCAGTTCGCTACGCCCGCGTACTTCGCGTCGTTCGGACTCTGGGCGCTCTGCGGCGCGGCCGCGGTGATCCTGCACGACCGGCACGTTTCGCTGCCGGTCTGGAGCGTCGCGACGATCGCGGCCTTCGCGGCTCAGTTCTTTCTCGGTCAGACATTCGAACAGCCGGTGCCGCCGTTGACGCTCGTCGCGGTGCCGCTGGCAGTCGCCTCGGTCCTTTTGGCAGCAGCAAGCGCGCGTCGCATCGGTAGGGTTTTTGCACCACCAAGCGGCCTGCGGGCCGCCGACCGAACCCGCGACCACGTCCGAGTGTGAGCTTCCTCAAAAACCTCGAATCAAAGCTTGAACAGTTGATCGAGGGCGGCTTCAAGAGCGCCTTCAAATCCGAAGTTCAGCCGATCGAACTCGCGCGCAAGCTTGCGCGCGAGATGGACGCGCATCGCACGGCGTCGGTCTCGCGCACATATGCGCCGAACGAGTACACGGTGTTCCTGTCGCCGCAGGACCGCGAACAGTTCGCGCACTACGAGGAGGGCCTCAAGCGCGAGCTCTCGCTGTACCTGCTCGAGCATGCGCGAAAACGCGGCTACTCGCTGATCAGCCGGCCGACGGTCAACCTCGAGACGGAGGAACGCCTGGAGTTCGGTTTGTTCGGAATTCAGGCGCGGCTCGCCGACGCGCCGCCCGAGGAGCAGATTCCCGAGCCGCCCCAGGCCGGCCACACGATGGTCTACAACGCCCGCGACCTCGAAGCGCCGGCGCACGACATCGGCGCCGGTGTCGGCTCGGCCGCACCGCGCGCGGTGCTCGAGGCCGGCGACCGCCGTTTTGCGCTGACGCCGCCGTCAACCGTGATCGGCCGCGGGAGTGACGCCGACGTGCGGCTCGACGACCCGAACATCTCGCGGCAGCATGTGCAGTTCCGTGTCGAGGGCGGCGGCTGGACGGTCAGCGACATGGGCTCGACGAACGGCACGAGGCTTGACGGCCGGACGATCGACCGCGCGGTCCCGCTCAGTTCCGGCGACGCGATCGAGATCGGCAACACCGTCCTGACGTTCGTGCTGGAGTAGCCGATGGACGAGCCGATCGCAGTCGCCCTCAAGTTCGCGTTTCTCGTGTTGCTGTTCCTGTTCATCGTGTGGGTGGTGCGCAGCTCCGGCCGCGATCTGGCCGACAGCGGTGAGGCGACTTTCGACCCGCTGCTGGCCGACGGCGGCGACGCGCCGATCGACCTGCGGCGCGGCGTGCGCCCGCGGCTCACGGTGGTTGCCGCCCACGGCTACGAGCCGGGCAGTTCATTCGATCTGTTCGGCGGGCTGCTGCTTGGCCGAGACAAGCCGGCCGAAGTGATCGTCGAGGATCCGTTCGCCTCGGCCCGTCATGCGCGGATCGTCGCGCGCGGGCCTTATAACTTCCTCGAGGACCTCGGCTCCACAAACGGCACCTACCTGAACGGATCGCGAGTTGATGCGCCACAGCGATTGGCACCCGGCGACAAGATCACGATCGGCGACACCGAGTTCCGCTACGAGGAATAGGTCTGAGGATGCTGCGAGTTATTGATTTCGCCTCGGCGAGCGACGTCGGGCGTGTGCGCAAGGCGAACGAGGACGCGTACTTCGTGCGCTCGCCGCTGTTCGTCGTCGCCGACGGGATGGGCGGCGCGCAGGCCGGCGAGGTCGCTTCGCAGATCGCCTCGGACGCGTTCTCCGGCGAGCTCGACGAGTCGATCGCGCCAGAGCCGCGGATGGCCAATGTCGTGCGCCGCGCGAACGAGGAGATCCACGTCAAGTCGCTCTCGGACCCGAACATGCAGGGCATGGGCACGACGCTGACGGCCGCGCTGCTCGGCGACGGCGAGCTCACGATCGCCCACGTCGGCGATAGCCGCGCCTACCGCCTGCGCGAGGGCGAACTGACGCGGCTTACGCGCGACCACTCGCTTGTCGGTGAGATGGTGCGCCGAGGAGCGATCACCGAAGAAGAGGCCGAGCACCACCCGCAGCGCTCGATCCTGACGCGCGCGCTCGGCCCGGAACCCGAGGTCGAGGTGGACACGCTCAGCCACTCGGTGAAGGACGGCGACGTCTTCATGCTCTGCAGCGACGGGCTGACCGGCATGGTCTCGGAGGCGGACATCGCCGAGGTGCTCGGCAGCGGTAAAGCGATGCGCGAGTGCGCCGAGGAGCTGATCCGCCGCGCCAACGGCAACGGCGGCGTTGACAACATCACGGTCGTGGCTTTCAAGGTTGCGGGCTCCGGCACGAAGTCGGAGGCGCCGGTCGAACCGGCTCCCGGCCAGGAAACGATCGTCGGCGCGCCCGCGGTTGTGCCGCCTCCAGCAGAGCAGGCGTCGCGTGCCCCGCAGACTGCGGCGGCCGGGGGCAACGGCCACGTGCCGCCAAGCGCACACTCGGCAGAGGCCGCCGACGCGCGCCGCGCCGAGACCAAGCGCTCGCGCCGCTGGGTCGGCGGCATCGTGATCGCGCTTGTGATCATCGTCGGCATCGGCGGCGCGGTGATCGGCTCGCTCAACGTCTACTTCCTCGGCACCAACCAGCAGGGTCTCGTGACCGTCTACCGCGGGGTGCCTTATGACCTCGGCCTCAGTCTCTACACGCGTGACTACGTGACGACGGTGCCGGCCGAGTCCCTGACGCCGCAGCAGCGCGCGGTACTGCTGGACCACAAACTGCGCACGCGCAGCGACGCGCTGGATCTTGCCGGCCAGATCGAGCGCGGCGAGCTGAAGGCGGCGACTTCGCCCGACCGAGGGTCGGCGAGCGGCTCGTCCGACGGCGCAACCGCGCCGTAACCGGCGGGTTTCCACGAGCAGATGCTGAGCGCGCGCAACCGCGAACTGTTCGGGCTGATCCCGGTGGCGCTGGCCGTCGCGGCCGGCTTCGCCGCGGTGCTGATCGCCCAGGACGCGCAGGTCAACGACCTGACGCTGACCTACGGCATCGCCTTCCTCGTGCTCTGCCTGATCGGGCACATCTTGATCCGCATCCGGCTGCCCAACGCCGATCCGTACATCTACCCGCTGACGGCCGCGCTGGCCGGAATCGGAATCGTTGTCGTGTATCGCATCGACCCGGAGCTCGCGCGCAACCAGGCGCAGTGGTTCGTACTCGCGCTGGCACTGTTTGCGGGGATCGTCGTCTTCGTCAAAGACATCAACATCCTCGAGCGCTACCGCTACACGATCGCGGCCGGCGCCGTCGTGTTGCTCCTGCTGCCGCGCCTGACCGGCGGGGTCGTCAACGGCGCGTACCTGCAGGTCAAGCTCGGGCCGCTGGCGTTCCAGCCGACCGAACTCGCGAAGATCGCCGTGGTGATCTTCATCGCCGCGTATCTCGCGGAGACGCGCGAGATCCTGGTCACGCAGGAGCGCCGTTTTCTCGGCATCTCGCTGCCGCCGGCCCGCTACTTCGGCCCGATGGTCGTCGTCTGGGCGGTGGCGATGGTGATGCTCGTCTTCATCCGCGACCTCGGCAGCGCGGTGATGTTCTTCGGTGGCTTCCTCGCGCTGCTCTACGTGGCGACCGGGCGGATCAGCTACGTGGTGATCGGCCTGGCGATGTTCATCTTCGGCTTCGAGTTCTTCTCGCACACGGTCGGCCACGTGCAGGCGCGTGTCGACACCTGGCACCACCCGCTGGATCCGAAGCTCTACTACGGCGGCGACTCGTACCAGATCGCCCAGGGCATGTTCGCCCAGGCCGACGGCGGAGTGCTGGGCAGCGGCTTCGGCCAGTCGCTGCTTAGCGTCGGCGGCAAGCCGGTACTGCCGGCCGCGCAGACCGACTCGATCTATGCGGTGTTCGTGAGCGAGGCCGGCCTGGTCGGCGCGATCGCCCTGCTGCTGGTGTACCTGCTGTTCGCCGAGCGTGGATTCAAGACGGCGATCCTCGCGCAGGACACCTTCAGCAAGCTGCTGGCGACGGGTCTGACGGCGGTCTTCGCGCTGCAGGTATTCGTGATCGTCGGCGGCGTAACCAAAGTGATCCCGCTGACCGGTGTGACGCTGCCGTTCGTGTCGTACGGCGGCAGCTCGATCGTCGCAAACTTCGTTCTCGTCGCGCTGCTGATGATCGTCTCCAACCAGGCACGCAGCGAGCCGGAAGGGCTGCAGAACGTCGGCAGCGGGGGCGTGATCTGACGCCTTGATGCGCTCGATGAACAAGCCGATCCGGCGGGTCTTCTGGGTCGTCGTCGCGCTGTTTGCGCTGCTCGCGTTCTACACGGCGCGCTGGACCGTGATCGACGCCAAGTCGCTGCGCCAGAACAGCCTCAACCAGATCCCGACGATCCGCGGACTGAAGAAGCCGCGTGGCTCGATTTTGGCCGCGAGCGGTTCGACGATCGCGCGCAGCGTGAAGATCGGCGGTGGCGGCGACGCGTTCTACTCGCGGCGTTACCCGCTGGGCTCGCTCTTCGGACACCCCGGCGGCTACTCGTACGCACGCCGCGGCTCCGCGGGGCTGGAGAAGTACTACGACGACCGCCTGACCGGCCGCACCGTCGCCGTGACCTCCGTGCTCGATTCGCTGCTTGGCCGCGGCGGCGACGAGCAGACCATGGTCACCAACCTCGATCGCGGCACGCAACAGCTCGCCGAGAGCGAGATGCAGGGCCGCAAGGGCGCGATTGTCGTGATCGACCCGAAGACCGGACAGGTGCCGGTGTATGTGAGCATCCCGCCGTACAACCCGTCGTTGATGCGCACCGACGCCGGCTTCAACGTGCTCAACAAAGACTCCAACTCGCCGCTCTTCGACCGCGTCTCCGGCGCCGGCTACCCGCCGGGCTCGACCTTCAAGGTGATCGCCGCGACGGCCGCGCTGGACACCGGCGTGCTCAAGCCCGACAGCCTCGTCGACGGCGACTCGCCGAAGACCTTCAGCGGCAAGCCGCTGCAGAACGACTTCAACACCAGCTTCGGCCAGATCACGCTGACGCACGCGCTCGTGCAGTCGGTCAACACGGTGTTCGGCCAGATCGGCGTGGATCTCGGCAAGGACACGTTGACCGAGTACATGAAGCGCTACGGCTTCTACTCGCCGCCGCCGGTCGACATGCCCGGCGACGCGCTGCTCTCCAGCGGTGTCTACAACTCGAACACCAATCGGCTGTTGCCGCCCGACGCGCCGGTCGACCTCGCGCGCGTGGCGATCGGCCAGGAGCGGCTGAAGGTCACGCCGATCCAGATGGCCGAGGTGGCCTCGACCGTCGCCAACGGCGGCGTGCGCGTGGCGCCGCGGATCGCGCATACGTTCGAGGATCGCTACGGCCGCGTGAAGAAGACGATCGGCACCACGACCGTGCGCCGCGTGATGTCGGAGCAGACCGCGAAGGAACTCAACGTGATGATGCGCGACGTGGTCGAGGAGGGCACCGGCAACCCGGCGAACATCGCCGGCCTCAACCTGGCCGGCAAGACCGGCACCGCCGAGGTGCCCGGCGGCAACCAAGCTTGGTTCATCGGCTTCGCGCCGGCCGAGAAGCCGCGCTACGCGATTGCCGTGACGATCGAAAAGACGGATGGATTCGGTGGTACCGTCGCCGCACCGATCGCCGCCAGCGTTCTGAAAGATCTCCTACAGAAAGACGGCGGTTAGGCACGCTCGGCAGGACCGCGCCGCCCTTCGCGAAAGAAAAAGCAAAATGAGCGTTTTGGCCAACGGAACACTGATCGACAATCGTTACGAGGTGAACGGCCGCATCGGCTCGGGCGGAATGGCCGACGTGTACCTCTGCGACGACCAGCACCTCGGGCGCCCGGTCGCGCTGAAGGTGATGCATGAGCGCTTCGCGCAGGACGCCTCGTTCGTGCAGCGCTTCGAGCGCGAGGCGCAGGCCGCCGCCGGGCTGCAGCACAAGAACGTCGTAAACGTCTTCGACCGCGGCCAGGTCGGCAACACCTACTACATCGCGATGGAGTACCTGCAGGGGCGCTCGCTGAAGGACGTGATCAACGCGATGGGCGCGCTTGACCCGAAGCTCGCCACCCACATCTGCATGCAGATCCTCGCCGCGGCGAAGTTCGCGCACACGCGCGGCATCGTGCATCGCGACATCAAGCCGCAGAACGTGATGATCGACGACGAGTGGAACGTGAAGGTGACCGACTTCGGGATCGCCCACAATCCCGTCGCGGGCGACATCACGCAGACCGGCCAGATGGTCGGCACCGCGCAGTACATCTCGCCGGAACAGGCTCAGGGCAAGCCGGTCAGCAGCGCCAGCGACCTCTACTCGGTCGGCGTCGTGCTGTTCGAGATGCTTACGGGCAAGGTGCCGTTCGACGGCGAGTCGTCGGTCGCGATCGCACTCAAACACATCAACGAACAGCCGCCGCGCCCGAGCAGTGTCGTGCCGACGGTGCCACCCGCCTACGACGCCGTCGTGATGAAGGCGATGGCGAAGTCGCCGGTTGAGCGCTACGCCAGCGCCGACGAGTTCGCCTCCGCGCTGGAGAACGCGCGCGACGGCCTCGGCGAGGCGCCGGGCAAGACTGAAATCCGCTCGGCACCGACCGTCGCGGCCGCCGCGGCGACGACGCCGGACGACGAGGCGGCGAAGAAGCGCCGCCGCAACTGGATCATCGCCGGCTGCACGATCGCGGCGATCGTGATTGCGGCGCTCCTGTACTTCCTGCTGATCGGCAACAAGGAGGCGGTGCCGAACGTCGTCGGACGCTCGCTGGGCGACGCGCAGTCACGACTCGCGCAGGCCGGCTTCAAGAGCGAGGTGTTCCACCAGACGAATGAAGCCCCGGTCGACGAAGTCTTCAGTCAGAGCCCCGACGGCGGCCAGAAGGCGAAGAAGGGCTCGACGATCATCCTCAACGTGAGCAGCGGTCCCGGGGAGGTGACGATGCCGGACGTGGCCGGGCTGACCCAAAGCGAAGCCGTCAATCAACTGGAGTCACTTGGCCTGAAGGTCACGGTCAACAAGGAGTTCTCGTCTGCCCAGGACAAGGGCGCTGCCGTGCGCACCGTTCCCGCCAGCGGCGACAAAGCCGAGAAGGGCAGCGAAGTCGATCTTTACGTGAGCAAGGGCGCAAAGCAGGTCGCGGTGCCGAACGTCGTCGGCCAGGACCTCGACGCCGCGACGAAGACTTTGGAAGCGGCTGGCTTCAAGGTCAGCTCGACCGAAAAAGACGGATCGGATCCGAAGGACCAGGTGATGGAGCAGTCGCCGTCGGCCGGCGGCAAGGCCGACGACGGCTCGACGGTGAAGCTCACTGTCGCGAGTGGTCAGAACGAGGTTCCCGATGTGACCGGCGAGACCGAATCGCAGGCGACGAACGATCTCGAGGACGAGGGCTTCAAGGTGAAGGTCAAGGAAGTCGATGTGACCGATCAGGATCAGGACGGCCTCGTGCAGACGCAGACGCCGCCGAACGGCAACTCCGACGTCGGCTCGACCGTGACGATCGAAGTCGGCGTCTTCACCGCTCCCTAGTAGCGCAGCGACCGTATTTAATACGGGCATGACGAATGCCAAACGCGTACTGCTGCTCGCCGGCGGCCGCTCGAGCGAGCGAGCGGTGTCGCTGGCGTCGGGCGAGGCCGTACGCAACGGACTGACGGATCTCGGGCACGACGTCTTCGCGGTCGAGATCGCGCATGACGGCCGCTGGTACGAGACCGTCGCCTTCGCGCCCGGCAAAGAGCCGGCCGGCGACCCGCTGGTAGTCACGCCTGGAGCGGGCGCGTTCGACGTAGACGTCGTGTTCCCGGTTTTGCACGGTCCGTTCGGCGAGGACGGCGTGATCCAGGGGATGCTTGAAGCACTCGACGTGCCCTACGTCGGCGCAGGCGTCGCGGCGTCGGCGATCTGCCTCGACAAGCTGCTGTTCAAGGATCTTGCCGCGCGCGCGGATGTTCCGCAGGTCCACTACGTCGCGATCCACGCCGCCGACTGGCACGGCGACGAGCGCAGGCGCGCCGCGTTGCTCGACGACGTGGCCGCGCTGGGATTTCCCTGTTTCGTCAAGCCGGCCCGGCTCGGCTCGAGCGTCGGCATCTCGCGGGTCGGCGAGCGCGACGGTCTCGAATCGGCGATCGAGCTGGCGCTCGGCTACGACCCGCGCGTGATCGTCGAGGCCGGATCGCCCGGTGACGAGATCGAATGCTCGGTGATCGGCAACGGCGAGCTCGACGTGTCGCAGCCCGGCAAGATCGAGTTCGACGCGGACTGGTACGACATGGACGCGAAATACGAAGCCGGCGGCATGCGCCTGATCGCGCCGGCGCCGATCTCGGAGAGCCTCGAGATCGAGATCTGCGCGATGGCCGCGAAGGTCTACAAGCTCGTCGGCTGCAGCGGCATGGCGCGCGTCGACTTCTTCGTCGAAGCGGGCAACAAGGTGCTTGTCAACGAACTGAACACGATCCCCGGCTTTACGCAGACGAGCGTCTTCGCGAAGCTCTTCGAAGCCTCGGGACTGGCCTACGGCGAGCTGCTCGACCGGCTGCTCGAGCTGGCGATCGAACGCCACGCGAGCGAGCGGACGTTCACCTTCTAGGGACTACTCGACCGCGCCGTAGTGGTAGGTCGTGAAGCTGTTGCTCATGTGGCACGCGAAGGCAACTTCGTGCGTTCCGGCGCTGTGATCCAAGGGGTCGTTCCAGACCGCATATGGGAACGTGCCGTGGGCGGAAAATGTTCCCGTGCCGGCGTACTTGGATCCGAAGCTCAGGGCGATGTCGACGCTGTAGTCGTGGTTCGCGTCGAAGACGTGTGAGCTGCCGGTCGCCCCGACCGAGCTGACGACGAACGGCATCGAGGTGTTGATCACCGCGTACATCTGCTGGTCCAGCTGACCGTCGCCGTCACAAAGTCATTTGATCGTGCTGCCGAAGACAGTGAAGCCGCTCATCGAGTAGTCGTAGCCGAAGGTGAAGCCGAACTCGTTGTCGAGTCCCGTTGTCGGCGGGTCGCTGCCCCAAGTGCCTTTCGCGAAGACGTGATTGATCGCGACCGGCGGTCCGATGGTCGTGTTCGGCACAGTCGGCGGCCCCGGCGGCCGCAGCTTGAACGAACCGGACTTCGCGAACTTCTTCAGCTGCTTGGTGCCGGGAAAGACGTATTTGAACTTCAGGGTCTTGCCGTACTTGGCCTTCGGCAGCTTGCCCTTGACCTTCGCGATGCATGCGAGCAGATTCGGCTTTAGCTTGGCGCTCCACGACTTCGTGACCTTCCTGCTCAGCTTGTGGCTCGCCACCACCTTGCCGGCGCAGGTCTTTCTGGAGTCGGCTCCCGTAGGCAGTCCGACCGTGACATCGAGTTCGAACTTGACGTTCTTGCCCGAGACCGCCACGCTCACGACGCTTGCGTTTGGCGTTCCCTTGACGGCCGCGGCAGAGGCCGTGGCAGGGACGAGAGCCACCACGAAGGCGGCAAGCAGAAAGATCGATCCGTGATGCGGTCGCGGCATTACTTGCTACGCAGCGCGTTTCTTAGTGCCCGCAGTGTCTCGCCGCGGTAGAACACCGCGACGCGCTGCAGCCGCTTGCCGGTGCGGTTGATGAAGATCGTCGGCGTGCCGTTGACGCCGAGCTTCGTCATGCGGCGCTTGCTGCCGGCGAACGACTTCTGCACCTTCGCACCGCTGCGCGCCGCCAGCGCGGCCGGGCCGTCGGCGCCGGGGATCGCGGCGGCGATGCCGAGCAGGTATTCATCGGTGATGTAGTCGGTCGACTCGTCCAGCTGGTTGGCGTAGAACAGGTCGGTGAAGTTCCAGAACTTGTTCTGCAGCCCCAGCGCGATCGCCATCGTCGCGGCCTGCTTCGAATCCGTTGGGATGAACGCCAGCGGCTCGGCGACGACGCGGACCTTTCCGGAGCGCACGTAGCGGCTGATCACGCTCGGCAGCACGTTGCGGTCGAACTGGCGACAGAAAGGGCACTTCAGCTCGATGAAAATCGTCAGCGTGACCGGCGCCTGCGGGCTGCCGAGCGCGCGGCCGTGCTGCGCGATGCCGTCGAAGCGTGCCGCGGTCTCGGGACCGCCGACCACATCGGCCTGCGCCGCGGGTGCGAGCGCCGCGAAAACGAGCGCCGCACAGGCGACGACGAGCAGGGCCCTCAATCGGCTCGGCATCAGGTCGGTTGCTGCAGCGTCGCCGCGGCGGGCGGTTGATACCGCCAGAGCCGCCAGACGGTGAGCACGGCGAGGATCGTCATCAGCGTCGCGCTGCCGACGCACCACTGGCAGATCGCCTTGATCCGGAACAGCTCCAGCCAGGTTAGGTACATGCTGAAGCCGAAGCCGAACAGCGCCATCAGCGCGGTGATCGCGCGGCCGATGTCGCCAGGCACGAGCAGTGACAAGAGGATGCCGATGTAGCCGAGGAGACCGAGCACCGGCACGGGCGCGCCGACGAACTTGGCGTAGCGCGAGGCCTGCACGGTCTCGCAGCCGCCGTGCGCGAAGCAGACGGGCTTGATGTGCGCGTAGTGGATGTACGTCAGGTAGATCGCGATACCCATCCCGATCACGCTGATGATCGCGATCGCGATACCCAGACGGCGATCCGTCTTGTCGACTGCCGAGCCCATTACGGAGATGCCGCGTCGACCGCGGCAGTCAGCGGGCTGATGTCACCGAGGTCGTTGTTCATCTCGACCTGGACCAGCTTGCCGTTGGTCGGTCCCACAAGGAACGTCGGAGTGCCGGTGATGCCGCGAGCGTCGGCCGCCGCCTGCGCGGCGTCGAGCTGGGCTTTGACCGGTGCGCTTTCACGCGCGTCGAAGGCCTTGTTCACGTCGACGCCAGGGATCTGTGAAGCGATCTCCTTCACGTAGCTGTCGGTCGCGTAGACAGTGTTCTCGTCCTTCTGGTTGACGTACCAGAGGTCGATGAAGTTCCACATCTTGTTCTGCAGGCCGACGGCGCCGGCCATCGTTGCGGCGTCGGTCGAGTCCTGGCCCGGCGCCGAGCCGTCGAGGATCGTCAGGTTGCGGAAGATGATCTTCGCCTTGCCGGTCTTGATGTAGGTCTCAATCAAGTCGGGCAGGCCGTTGACGGCGAACTCGCGGCAGAACGGGCACTTCAGGTCGGCGAACTCGACGATCGTCGCCGGTGCGTCCGGCTTGCCGAGCTCGATGCCCTTCTGCGGGATGCCGTCGAGCCGCGCGCTGACCTCGGTGCCGCCCTTGATGTCCTTGCTCTTAAAGACGCCCGAGCTGACCACCACGGCCGCGACGACCGCGATCAAAGCGATGCCGAGCACGCCGCCGATGATCGTCACCCGGCGACGGCGCGCGGTCTGTGCGGCGAGCTGCTGCTCCTTGGCTTCGCGATCGAGCCGCGCTTGTTCCTTCTGTTCTTTACGTGAGCTCACGTGTCAACTCCCCCGGTTCGACAAAAATCGGTCTTGAAGATAACCACATTTGCAGCACAAAGCGCAAACGCGGGAGCGTCTTAACAAGGACTTCAAGCGGCCACGGCTAGCGCCGCAGCGAGAATTCCGAGATCGCGGCGTTGCTGTTGCCGCCGGCGGGCGGCGGCAGCTTGACGATCCAGACCATGTAGTAGCGCAGGTCGGGCGCCTTGGTCAGCTGGATCGTCTTGTTGTCGATGTCGCCCTCCGCGCTGCCGAGCTTGGTCCAGCCGGAGAGATCGCTGGGCAGCGTCTTCGCGCCGTAGATCTCGACTCCGAGGTCGCTGTTGGGCGTGCGGATCTTTGCTGTCGCAGCCGTTGCCGGGGCGTAGGTACGCGCGTAGACGCCGACGCCGGTCTTGTCGCTGGCGAAGACTCCGTTCTGGTAGCTCTCGGTCGTCCAGTCGGTCTGCGGGTTCTGGTCGATCGCGTTGTGCGCCTCTTCGTCGTGCTCGGTCTTGTCGGTGCCCTGTGGGTCGAACGAACGAGCGTCCTTCAACGCGATCGGCGTGCCGAGCGCGGCCTTCGAGCCCGGCTTCTCGCCGGTGTTGCCGCGTTCGAGTTGCGAGACCAGCAGCAGAGCGATACCGACGGCGGCGAGTGCCGCGACCAGCCAGGCGACGCGCTGGCGCACCGGATGGCTGATGCCGGCCGGGGCGAGGCGCCGCGAGTGCTTGGGCAGGGAGTCGAAAACGACCGTCGCCTCGCCGGTCAGCCCGCCGGCGCGCGCCGATTCGAAGGCGAGCACGTCTTCCAGATCCGACTCGGCCGAAGCTGCGGTCAGGTAGCGGTCGACCGGCTCCTTGGCGGTCATCTTCTCGATCACTGCAGCGAGCGCGTTCGAGACCTCCGGGCGCTGCTGCTGGATGTCCGGCAGCTGATCCTTGACGTGCTTCATCGCCACGGCCACGTGGTTCTCGCCCTTGAACGGCACCTCACCGGTGAGCATCTCGTAGAGCACGATGCCGAGCGAGTAGACGTCGGACTGCCCGGTCACGTCTTCGCCCATCGCCTGTTCCGGCGAGACGTAGTCGGTCGTGCCCAGCACGCGGCCGGTCTTCGTGAGGCCGTCGGAGGCGTCGAGCTCGCGCGCGATGCCGAAGTCAGCAACCTTCGCGTGCCCGGCGCTGTCGAGCAGCACGTTCTGCGGCTTGACATCGCGGTGCACCAGTCCGGCGGCGTGCGCGGCGACCAGTGCGCTGCCGATCTCGATCGCGTAAGCGACAGCTTCGGTGACCGGCAGCGGCCCCTTACTCTTGATGCGTTGCTTCAGCGTCTCGCCCGGCACGTACTCGAAGACGATGTAGGGGCGGCCGTTCTCTTCGCCGGCGTCGATCACCGTGACGATGTGCGCGTGGCTGAGCTTGGCGGCGGCGCGCGCCTCACGGCGGAAGCGCTCGAGCTGGTCAGGCTCGCTGACGACCTCGCGGCGCATCACCTTGACGGCGACCGGTCGTTCAAGCGTCTGGTCGAAGGCCTTGAAGACGGTCGCCATCCCGCCGGCGCCGACGATCTCGTCGATCCGGTAGCGCTCGCCGATCACCTCGCCGATCAGCTCGGATCCGTCATGTGTCGCTGAGATGGCCATAGCTGGTTGCGTTCAGAAGAAAGTTACGCCTATCCGCGCCGGACCGAATGGATTGTTTGCCGAGCACGCAACAGATCAAACAGCCGTGCCGGGTGAATGTTTCTCTGTACTTTCCCGCTCAGCCGGCGCGCAGGCCGTCTTTGTCGCCGACGAGACCGTTCGGTGTGACCGCCACCTGCCCGGCGGCGTCCGTCACTTCGCCGATCACGTGCGCGCCGGTGTAGTGGCTGCGCAGCAGCGTGTCGGCGGCGTCGGCGTGCTCCGGCGGCACAACGACGGTGAAGCCGCAGCCCATGTTGAAGACCTCGTGCATCTCGGCGTCGCTGACGCTCGCGGACCTCTGGATCAGCTCGAAGACCGGCTGCGGGGCGAGCGGGCGGCTGAACTCGTAGCCGACGTCGCTGTTCAGGCGCAGCAGGTTGAGGACGCCGCCGCTGGTCAGGTGCGCGAGGCCGCGGACCTCGACCGGCGAGTGCAGCAGCTCGAGGATCGGCTTGACGTAGATCTCGGTGGGGGTGAGCAGCTCTTCGCCGACGCTCTTGCCGCCGAACTCGGGCGGCGTGTCCGCGAGCGCGAGGCCCGCGTCTTCCAGCAGCGCCTTGCGGGCCAAGGTCAGGCCGTTGCTGTGGATGCCGCTCGACGGCAGGCCGATGATCACGTCGCCCGGCGTGATCTTGTCGCCGCTGACGATCGCGTCGAGCGCGATTGTGCCGAACGCCGCGCCGACGAGGTCGAAGCCGTTCGGTGAGGGATGGCCCTTGATCAGCTCAGGCAGTTGGGCGAGTTCACCGCCCGGGATCTCAACGCCGGCCTGTTCCGCGCCCGCCTTCAGGCCGGTGGCGATCGCTGCGAGCATCTCGGCGTCGGCCTGTTCGACGGCGATGTAGTCCACCAGCGCGATCGGTGTGGCACCGACACAAATCAAGTCGTTGACGCTCATCGCCATACAGTCGATGCCGACGGTGTCGAACTTGCCCATCTGCTCGGCGACGATCACCTTGCTGCCGACGCCGTCGGTGCTGATCGCGATGCCGAGGTTCTCGGCGACCTTCAAGACGTTGGCGTAGTGGCCGTTGCGAAGCTGGGCGCGTGAGGGAACGTCGATCGTTCCGAGGATCCCAACCAGCGCGTCGGTTGCCGACTCTGCGCCGGTGGTGCTGACACCGGCTCGCGCGTATGCGTCCTGCTCGCTCACGGCATGGAATCTAGACGACGCCTCGGGGGCGACGACGACGCGCGGCGACAGCCACTGCCGTCGCCAAGCCGAGCCGGTAGATCACGTACTTCAGCAGGCCGCGCCCGCGGTTGCGGCGGGAGATCAGCCGGGCGCTGGCGAACGACGAGACGAAGGCTCCCAGCACGCCGACGGCGAACGGTGCGCGCATCTCGCGCGGCAGGCCGCGCTTGCTCAGGCGCACGCCTTTGAGGATCGTCGCGCCGCCGATCACCGGCAGCGCAGCGTGCATCGAAAGCTCGGTCGCGGCCAGCGGCGTGAACCCGCGCGCGCGGGCAGCGACGATCGTGGAGCCGCTTCGCGAGACGCCCGGGATCAGCGCCAGCGCCTGCGCGAAGCCGAGTGCCAGCCCGTCGCGCCAGCCGGCGTCGGCGCGCTCGCGCCGCCCGCCGAGGCCGTCGGCCCAGGCCATCGCGACCGAACCGGCGACGAGGCCGACGACGACGATCTCGGGCCGGCTGAGCTTGCCCTCGATCACGCGCTCAAAGCCCAGCGCGGCCGCGGCCGCCGGGGCCAACGAGGTCGCGATCACACCGATCCGCCGGCCGTCGAGATCGCGCATTGCCTCAAACACCTCGTCGTGCAGCACGATCACCAGCGCCACCGCCGTGCCGACGTGCAGCGCCACCTCGAACGATTTGCGCAGTTCGGCGTCGAGCTCGACGTAGTCGCTGCCGAGCACCCACGGCGCAAGCACGAGATGCCCGGAACTCGAGACCGGGAGCAGTTCCGTGGGTCCCTGCAGGAGGCCGTAGCCGAGGGCTTCGCCGAGTCCGAGCTTCGGGGGTGGATCGCTCATTGCGATCCGAGGTTAGGACTCAGGCGTCGGCTCCGCGTCGCCGGCGCTGCGGCCGCGCCACCAGCGCACGACGAAGTAGGCGATCGCCATCAGGATCAACACCGCGAACGCGTAGTCCACGTAGTGCAGCTTGTCCTTCCAGTCGGTCCAGTTGGCGCCGGCTTCGCGGCCGACCAGCGTCAGGCCGAGGATCCACGGCAGGCAGCCCGCCGCGGTGTAGGCGATGAACTTCCAGTAAGGCATCTTCGCGACGCCGGCCGGCAGCGACACGAACGTGCGCACGATCGGCATCATGCGCGTAAAGAACACCGTCGCGGGGCCGTACTTCTGGAACCAGCCGTCGACGAGCTCCAGGTGGTGCGGGCTGATGTGGAGTTTCTTGCCGTGCTTCTCGATCAGATCGGTGCGGCCGTAGTAGCCGATGGCGTAGGCGATCGACGAGCCGACGACGTTCGCGAGCGTGCCGACAAGCACCGCCGCCCAGAGCGAGTAAGTGCCCTCGTAGACGTTGAATCCGGCGAACAACATCGTCGCCTCGCTGGGGATCGGGATCAGGGCGCTCTCGGGCACCATTAGGATGAAGATTCCCCAGAGACCGAGGTCTCCGACTACGTTTACGGCGAAGTCAACGATCCGGTCTGTGACTGCTGCGATCAGCATTGGTCGCGGAGTATGACAGTCGATCGGCGCCCGAACGCCGAATCGGCGCGGCGTTCAGATTGCGTTCACGATGAGCCAGATCCCCCTTTTCGACACTGCATCCCAACTACTGCCGCTGCGCGGCGAACTCGACCGCGCGGTCGCTCGCGTGCTCGATTCCGGCCGCTACATCCTTGGTCCCGAAGTCAGCGCCTTTGAGGAGGAGTTCGCCACGTACGTCGATGCCGAGCACGCCGTCGGGGTCGGCAACGGTACTGACGCGTTGATGCTGGCTCTGCGCGCCGTGGGCGTGCTGCCCGGCGACGACGTCGTCGTGCCTTCTTTCAGCTTTTACGCCAGCGCCGAGGCGATCGCGGCGATCGGCGCCCGGCCTGTCTTCTGCGACGTCGACCCGCACACATTCAACGTCACTGCCGAGACCGTCGCGGCGGCGCTGACGCCGGACACGACCGCGGTCGTCGCGGTGCACCTGTTCGGTCTGCCGGCGCCGATCGGCGAGCTGCGCGCGCTGGCGGTCGAGCACGACTTCAAGATCATCGAGGACGCCGCGCAGGCCGCCGGAGCGAAGCTCGACGGCCTGCCCGCCGGCTCGCTGGGCGATGCCGCCACCTTCAGCTTCTTCCCGTCAAAGAACCTCGGCGCCTTCGGCGACGCGGGCGTGATCACTACGAACGACGCAGCCGTGGCGGAGACCGCGCGGCTGCTGCGCCACCACGGCACGACGAACAAGCAGGAGCACAGCCTCGTCGGTTACAACTCGCGGCTCGATGCGATGCAGGCGGCGATGCTGCGCGTGCTGTTGCCACACCTCGACGAGTGGAACAACGCCCGTCGCGCGGCGGCCGAGGCGTACGCCGCCGTCGGCATCGGGGAGTTCGCGCGGTCGCAGGCGATACCCGTGAATGCCGACCCCGTCTTCCACCTCTACGTGATCGCGCACGACCACGCCGACGCGGTGACCGCGGCGCTCGGTGACGCCGGGGTGGAGGCGCGCGGCTACTACCGCACGCCGATCCACCGCCAGTCGGCGATGAGTGAGTTCGGCGAAGGCGTCGAGCTGCCGGGCACCGAGCGAGCGTCGGCCACGAACATCGCGCTGCCGATCAGCCCGGCGATCACACCCGACCAGGTCGGCCAGGTCGTCGAGGCGTTGGCGAAGGCCACCGCCGGATCGCCCGCGTCCGCCTGACGGGCCACCATCGCAGCAGATGTCCCCGTTGAAGATCTGGGTCGACATGACCAACAGCCCGCACGTGCTGGTGCTGCGGCCGGTGATCGCCGCGCTGCGCGCCGACGGCCACGAGGTCACGATCACCGCGCGCGACTTCGCCCAGACGCTGGCGCTGCTCGACCGCTACGGCATGGAGCACGAGGCCATCGGCCGCCATCGTGGCGGCCGCGCGGCGAGCAAGGCGGTCGGTCTGTTCGACCGTTCGTTCGCGCTCTGGCGCTGGTCACACGGCAAGGGCTTCGATCTTGCGGTCGGCCACGGCTCGAACGACATCAGTGTTGCCGCCGCCGCGCGGCGGATCCCGGCCGTGACGATGTTCGACTACGAGTGGGCGAAGGTGCAGCACAACGTCAACTGCCGGCTGACGCGGCGCACAATCGTGCCCGACGCGATCCCGCCGGAGCGGCTCTACGGGTACGGCGCCAAAGGCAAGATCCACGCGTACCCGGGCCTCAAAGAGGAGTACTACCTGAGCGATTTCGAGCCCGACACTGCGGTGCTCGACGAGCTCGGTCTCGATCGCGCCAAGAAGCTCGTGCTGCTGCGCACGCCGCCCGATGTCTCGCTCTACCACCGGCTCGAGAACGACCTCTTCCCGCAGCTGATCGACCGGCTCGCGGCCGATCAAGGCGTACAGGTCGTCGCGTTGCCGCGGACGCCTGAGCAGCGCGCGGAGCTGGTCAAGCTGGCGCACGACAACATCGTGATCCCCGATGGTGCGATCGACGGGCCGTCACTGGTCGCGCTGGTCGATGCCGTGATCGGCGCCGGCGGCACGATGAACCGCGAGGCCGTCGCGCTCGGCACGCCGGTTTGGACCACGTTTGCCGGCCGGCTCGGTGCCGTCGATGAGCAGCTGCTTGCGGAGGGCCGGCTGAACAGGCTCGAGGACCTCGACTCGTTGGAGATCGAAAAGCGTGGCGCAACCGGCTCAGACCGCGTGCGGCGCGATCCGCGCTTCTTGGCGGAACTCGCGCTGGGAGCGCGCGATGCCTGAGGAGGGGCAGTCGATCGGTCTGTTCCGGTTCGCGAGTGCTGCCGCGATCCTGCTGTTCGGCGCGTACGTCGTCAGCCGCGGCTCCGCCTGGGCCGAACTGGCCGCCGTTCCGGCGGGCCAGTCAAGCGCAAGCGCGGGCTCGACGGTCAGCTCGGTCGCGGGCACCCAGTGGGGCGCGCTTTCGACGCCGCTGATGCTCTGCGGCGCGGCGCTGATCGGCGCGAACGTGCTCTACATCGCGATGCCGGCATCGATCGACCGGCTGGTGCCGGTGATCGCCAACATCGTGATCGGCGGCGTGCTTGCGGCGCTGACGCTCTACTTCATCGCGAATACGAACGAGATCCTCGGCGGCAAGAGCGGCCGCGCGGTCAGTCTGGAGTACTCGCACGCGACCGGTTCGCTGGTTGCGCTGGTCATCGCGCTCGCGATCCTCGGCGTCGGGCTGCTGCAGCTACGGATGCGCGACGACTGAGAGGTCGGTTGCGCGGTAGACCGGAAACCGGCCAGGTCGGGGACCGGACCCGTAAAATCATCCGCATGCCCGCCCGCCCCTTTAAGCGGTCCGTCCTGCTGCACCGGATGCAGCAGGTGCTGACCGACGCGCTGCTCGTGGCGATCGCGTTCTACGGCGCGTTCCTGCTGCGCTTCGACAACGGCATTCCGGACAAGTACCGCGACCTGCTGCTGACGGTGCTGCCGTTCGTGATCGTCGGCAAGGTCGTGATCTTCGCGCTGTTCCGGATGTACCAGAAGTGGTGGCGCTACACCGACGCACACGACTTCCGCAGGATCATCGAGGCCGTCGCGGTTTCCTCGCTCGTACTGCTGACCTCCGTCTGGCTGATCAAGCCGGTGCGGATCCACCTGGCGCACGGTGGCAGCCTGGCGGTGGATCTGCCGCGCGGCATCGTCGCGCTCGATTTCCTGCTGGCCCTCGTGCTGGTCGCCGGCTCGCGCTTCATGGTGCGCACCGTCGTCGAACGGCCGGCGCGCGGCTACCGGCTGCCGAAGGGCCGCGAGATCCTGATCATCGGAGCCGGCGAAGGCGGCCAGATGGTTGCGCGCGAGATGCTGCGCAACCCCGAGCTCGGCGAGGCGCCGATCGGCTTCGTCGACGACGACCCGCGCAAGTCCCGCACGCGGATGCTCGGCCTGAAGGTGCTCGGTACCACCCGCAACCTGCCGCGCATCCTCGAGGACGCAGAGCCGGACGAGGTGATCATCGCGATCCCGTCCGCGCCCGGCACGCTGCGCGCGACCGTCGTCTCGGCCTGTCGCGAGCGCAACATCCCGGTGCGCACACTGCCGACCGTCTTCGAGCTGCTGCGCGGCGGCGTCAACCTCGCAAAGCAGCTGCGTGAGGTGCAGGTGGAAGACATCCTCGGCCGCGACCCCGTGGTGATGCAGCTCGATCGCGTCGGGGCCTACCTCGCCGGCCAGGTCGTGATGGTGACCGGCGCCGGTGGCTCGATCGGTTCCGAACTGTGCCGCCAGATCGCCCGCGTGCGCCCGCGCAAAATCATCCTCGTCGACCACGCCGAGGACAACCTCTTCAACATCCGCCGCGAGCTGGACGAAGACCGCCACTTCGGCAGCGTCGAGGCGGTGCTCGGCGACTGCAAGGAGTTCCCGCGGATGCAGGAGATCTTCGAGCAGTTCAAGCCCGACATCGTGTTCCACGCGGCGGCCTACAAGCACGTCGCGCTGATGCAGGAGAACCCGGTCGAGGCGATCCGCAACAACGCGATCGCCACGCGCACCGTCGCCGAGCTCGCCGGCGACCACGGCGTCGGCCGCTTCGTGCTGGTCAGCACCGACAAGGCGGTCAAGCCGGCGACCACGATGGGCGCCAGCAAGGCGCTTGCCGAGTGGGCGATCGAGTCGGCGCAGGCGCGCCACGAGGGAACCGCCTACTGCTCCGTGCGCTTCGGCAACGTGCTCGGTTCGAGCGGCAGCGTTGTACCGATCTTCCGTCGCCAGATCGCGGCCGGCGGCCCGGTCACGGTCACGCACGCCGAGATGTCGCGCTACTTCATGACGATTCCCGAGGCCGTGCAGCTGATCATCCGCTCGGGCGACCTCGGTCGCGGCGGCGAGGTCTTCGTGCTCGAGATGGGCGAGCCGGTGAAGATCATCGATCTCGCGCGCAACATGATCACACTCGCCGGACTGGAGCCCGACGTTGACATTCCGATCGTGCTGACGGCGCCCTCGCAGGGCGAGAAGTTGCACGAGGACCTCTTCAATCCCGACGAGCGTCCGCAGCCGACGCCGGCGGACAAGATTGTGCGCGCGGAGCGCGAGAACAAGGACCCTGAACGCGTCGAGGAGATCTTCGACGAGGTCGAACGGCTGATCACGAACGGCAACCCGCAGGCGCTTGCGAAGCTGGTGCAGGCCGCGGCCGGGCTTTCGGCAGCGGCCGCGCTCGACGAGCTGCAGACCGAGTAGAACTATTAACCGCGCCATAAGGGCCGCTTTTGCGCCCAGCGGCGTATCTAGACTGCACGGATCGCCGACAGCAGGCGACCCCCAGACTTGAACTCTCTCAAAGACATACTCGTCAACACAGGCGCGATCGCGGGCTTCGCGGGAATCGTCGGGCTTGCGGTTCTGGCGATGCTCTACTTCTCGCAGGCGCGTGACGTCCGCCGTCTGCGCGAATGGGCCGGCCGTGAGCCGGAGCGCGCCGCCGAGGTAGAACTGCGCGCGCAGCAGATCGCGTCGCAGGCGATCGCCCAGGCCTACGAATCGATGGCGCTGCGCCAGTCGGAAGCGGACGCCGCCGCGGGCATCGCCGAGGAGCAGGGCGTCGAAGTGCCACAACCGGTCGTCGCGGCGGAAGCCGCGGGCCTTGCGGAGGCGCACGTCGAAACCGCACCGCCGGCCGAAGAAGCCGAAGCGGTCGCGGTGGGTCAGGAGACCGAGGCCTACGACGTGCTGAGCGAGGAGCAGGTCGCCGAGCACGCGGCCGCGCCCGACGCGCCGGCCGAAGAAGCCGAAGCCGCGTCTACCGAGCAGCCCGCCGAGGATGCCGCAGCCGAAGGCGCCGCCGAGGCCGCCGAGGCGCCGGCCGCCGAAGACGAACGCCAGAGCCTGCTCGCCCCGTCGACCCCTGCCGCCGCGCGCGCAGCCGCCCCGCTGCCGCCGCTGCCGCCGCTCGACACCTCGGAGTTCCAGGCCGCCAATCGTCCGGCTACGCCGCCGATCCCCGACTACTACCTGACCGGCGAGCACACTTCCGCATCGGGCAGCTTCGACGCGATCGAGCGCGAGGACGAAGGCCGCCGCAGCCGCGTGCCGTTCGCCGTCGCCGGCGTGCTCGTGGCGATCTTCGCGGTCGTGTTGATCGCGACGCAGATCGGCGGCAGCAGCGACAACTCCAACGCCAACGCCGCGAAGGACAAGGCCGCCCAGCGCGCCGCCCGCGACAACCAGACCTCGACCGGCAAGCGCAACCCTGAGATCAACCGGCCGGCGGTCAACATCAGCGTGCTCAACGGCACGCCCACCTCGGGTCTGGCGAAGGTCGTCAGCGACCAGCTCAACCAGGCCGGTTTCACGAGTACGACGACCGGCAACCGCAACGACGGCATCAAACACGCGACGAGCACGGTCTACTACTCGCCGGGCAACAAGCTCGAGGCCCAAGAGGTCGCAAAGGAACTGAAGATCAAGCAGGTCAAGGAAGCCGACGAGAACACCCTCGCAGCCGGCGGCTCGGTGCCGGTGATCGTCGTGCTCGGCGCCGACATCGAGCAGTAGCGACCCTGCCGACGACCGTGAGCCGGGCGACGCTGATCTCGCGGATCGTCTTCGCGCTGCTGGTGATGGCGACGTTCACTGCGTTCTTCGTCGCCCAGAAGCTCAAGCGCACCGACTCGCTCGTCTACGCGGTCAACATCAAGAAGTACGTCTCGCCGAACTACGACGGGGTGCGCGATCGCGCCCGGCTGCGCTTCCGCACCAAGAAGGCCGACGTCGTGACCGTCGAGGTGATCGACCGCAACGGCGAGGTCGTACGTGTGCTCGCCGACGAGAAGCACCTGGCGCCGGGAGTGCACAAATTCCAGTGGAACGGTCGCTATGCGGCGGTCGGCAACCGGCCGGGCGACCCTGTCCCGGACGGTGGCTACCGCGTGCGGATTGCGATGAAGCGCAACGGCCGCACGTTCGTTCCGGACAAGTTCTTCGTCGTTGACACCGTGCCGCCGAAGCTTTCCGCAGACGTCGTCGGCGCGCACAGCGCAGTCGTCTTTACCGGCCACCGGCGAAAGATCCGCGTCGCTTTCGGTGGCGTGTCCGATTCGCGTGCGGCCGAGTTCCGGGTCTACCGGGTGATCGGGCAGCGAACCGTTCCCCACCCGGTCGCGGCGTTCATGGCCGTGCGTGGCAAGCCGTATGGCGAGTGGAACCAGACGCTCGGCCAGTTCCGCCTGCGCAAGCAGGCATGTGACAAAGAGATCGTCGTCAAGGGCAGACTGCGGCCGGCTCCGCGCGGCAACTACGTGATCGTCGCGAGCGCCTGCGACGCAGCCGGCAACGTCGGCTCGAGCTCGCAGCTGCCGCCGAGTCGCGGCACCACCCGGGGGCGCTCAGGCGTTTCGCTGCGCGGCATCGAAGTCGCTCCGGCGTCCGCGCCGCTCGTCGTCGGCCGGATCGCCCGCGTCCCAGTGTTGCCGCCACCCGGCGGCTATGCCTACCGGCTGCGCAAGGTCGGCGGCGAAACGGTTGCGCGCGGTCGTGCGCGCGGGTCGCACCTGCGTTTCAGGGTCCCGCGAACGCCCAGCGGGCTGTATGTGATGACGGTCGAAGCGCTGAGCGGCGCCAATGACTCGGCGCAGGCGCCGGTCGTGATCACCAACCGCCACCGCGCGCCGATGCTGCTGGTGTATCCGTCGATCTCCTGGCAGGCGACCAACCCGGTCGACGTGAACGGTGACGGCTTCGGCGATCCATATCCCGCGCTCTCCCCGGGACAGCAGCTGCGCGTGCGGCTCGACCGCAAGCTGGCGACGCCGGCGCTGCCACCAGGCTTCGCCGCGCAGGAGGGCGCGCTGGCGCGCTTCCTCACGGCCGAGCAGAGCGCCCCCGCTGAGGTGACAACCGACGCAGCGATTGCAGGCAACCCCGACGCGGTGCTGGCACACCGCCGGGCAGTGTTGTTCGCAGGCGACGAGCGCTGGATCACGCCGCGGCTCGGGTCGGCGCTGCGCCACTTCGCAGAGGGCGGCGGTCACATCGGCTACTTCTCGCTGGACGCTTTCCGCCGAACGGTCTCGCTCGCGGGCGGCGCGATGGCCGGCCCCTCGGAGCGCCGCGCGCGCGACATCTTCGGCGAGTCGGCCGCGATCGTCGAGGAAGCTCCCGCGCCGGTTGTGCGCTTCAGCGACGATCTCGGGCTGCTGCAGCCCGCGACCGGCCTCTTCACCGACTTCGAGCAGCGCCGCCTCGGCGGCAAGCTCACGAACCAGCGGACCGACGGCGGCCGCGTCGCCGACCATCCAGCGTTCGACGCGTATGACTACGACGACGCCGGCGGCTTGATCATCCGCGTCGGCGTACGCGGCTGGCTGGCCCAAGCGGCCGGTGCAACGGCCGATCCGAACGTCAAGTATTCGACGCGCCGCATCCTGCAGATCCTCGACACCGCCAACCCAGCTAAATGACGCCGCTCGCGACATCACACGACTTGATGACCCTCGGCATGGTCGTCACGACTGCCGCGGTGATCGCCGGCCTGCTCGCGCGCGACGCGCGTCTGCGGGCCGCGGCCGGCGTTGCAGTGCTCGTGCTCGCGCCGCTGGCGCTGCTTACGTCAGTCACCGGGGACAACGAGTCGAGCCTGCCGCACGTCTCGATCCCGCTGGCCGCCGCTGCCGCCATCGCGGGGTTGATCGGCGTGGGCGGCGTCACCGCGCTCTTCATGCGCTGGCCGCGCGCAGTGCTGCCGGCGGCGCTGGCGACGCTGCCGTTCCGCGTGCCGCTGGAGATCGGCGGCCAGTCGATCAAGTTGCTGCTGCCGCTGTATCTGGTGATCGCCGGCGCGGTATTCGCGTACGCGTACTCCGTGGTCCGCGATCGCGCGCCGGCGCCGCGCGCCGTTCGCCTGCTCGATCTGACGCTGGCGGTCTTTCTCGGCCTCTACGCGGTGCAGAGCGCATACTCGCCCGATCCGTCGGTGGCGACGCAGAACCTCTGCTTTTTCTACGCGCCGTTCGCTCTGCTCTACGGGCTGGCCAAGGACCAGCGCTGGGACGCCAAGCTGCTGCGCAGCTGCCTCGCGACGCTCGTGCTCGTCGCACTGCCGTTGGTCTTCGCCGGTTACATCGAGTTCGCGCGCCGCCAGTACCTGATCAGTCCTGGCGGCATCAAGCCGAGCGACTTCGACCCGTACTTCCGCGTGCAGTCGCTGTTCTTCGACCCGAACATCTACGGCCGCTTCGTCGCGATCGTGATGATCGCGGTGACGGCGTTGCTGCTGTTCACGCAGAAGACTGCCCGCGTATTGGTGAGCGCTGTCGTGCTCGCGTTGCTCTGGGTCGGCCTCGTGCTGTCGGAGTCGCAGTCGAGCTTCGCGGCGCTGCTCGCCGGGCTGGTCGCGCTTGCTTGCATGCGCTGGCAGCCGAAGTGGGTGCTTGGTCTGACCGGCGCCGCGTTGGTGCTCGGCGCGGTGTTCGTGCTCGCCTTCCCGTCGGCGTCCGGCGTCGACATCTCCAGCGACCGCGGCCTCGAGAAGTCGACGAGCGGGCGCTTTGACCTGGTCAACGGCGGCATCGACCTGTGGTCAAACAAGCCGGTCTTCGGCTACGGCTCCGGCGGCTTCGCGTCGGCGTTCGAGAAAAACCGGCTCGCGAAGGACACACCGTTCGGCTCGGCGTCGACGACGAAGTCGCACACCGCGCCGCTGACCGTCGCCGCCGAGCAGGGGCTGGTCGGCCTGGCCGCGTTCATAGCGCTGTTGATCGCTGGCTTCGCGGCGGTCTACCGCCGTGTCGGCCTGGCAACGACCCGGCCGGGGGTGGTGGCGCGAATCGCCGTCGCCGCCGCGTTCACCGCGCTGTTCGTGCACTCGCTCGCCTACGCGGCCTTCATCGAGGACCCATTGACGTGGGTGATGCTCGGCGCGGCGGTCTCGCTGGCGGTGATCCCGCGGCCGGGGACCGAACCCGCAGAGACCGAGACTGAATCCACGGAGAGTTCGGCGTGATCGAGTACCTGAGGCGCCTCGGCCGCACCGGCGCGGCGTACACCGCCTCAAGCGTGCTGGCGAAGCTGATCGCCCTGTTCACGCTGCCGATCTACACGCGGCACGTCGAGAAGGCCGGTTTCGGCCAGGTCGAGGTGCTC
>JBOGYW010000010.1:0-44813 GCA_050696815.1 Solirubrobacterales bacterium
GTCCAGCAGCACGGAGGCGTAGTACTCGGTCGCGATGTCGGACGCGTGCTCGATCCAGAGCGTGCGGGTGACGTGGCCCTTGATGTCGAGTCCGAGGATGTTCGTCGCGTGTTCGCGCGCCGCTTCCTCGTTGGCGGCGAGCTTGACGCCGCCGGCCTTGCCGCGGCCGCCGATCAAGACCTGAGCCTTGACTACGACCGGGTAACCGACCTCGTTTGCGGCTGCGACGGCGTCGTCGACCGTGGTCACTGCCTTGCCGTCAGAAACAGACAGGCCGTGCTTAGCGAACAGTTGTTTGCCTTGGTATTCGAGAAGATCCATTCCGTGGGTACTGCGATTAGGGGTTACTCAAATGTGGTAGGCCGCACGCGATTCGTACTATGTCTAGCTGCGTGGGCGCGCGCAGAACCGTATCACGGGAATTTCGGCAGTCAAGGCGCCAGACAATCAAAGGATTTATGGCAATACCAAAAGACATCAACTGGGTCACATTCGACGTTTACGGCACGCTGATCGACTGGGAAACCGGCGTTTACGAGGCATTTCAGGCCGAGGCTGAGCGCACAGGTTTCGACGTCGGCGACAAGGCGACCGTGATCGAACTGTTCAACAAGCACCAAGAGGACATCAAGTCCGGCTCTTACGAGCTGTACGCCGAGGTGCTGCGCCGCATCGCCTTGAAGATCGCCGAGGACATGGAGTGGGACCTCGAGCCTTCTCGCAGCAACTTCCTGCCCGACAGCGTCGTGCGCTGGAAGCCGTTCCGCGAGGCTAACGCCGCGCTCGACCGGATCGCCAAGAAGTACCAAGTCGGGCTGGTCGTGAACATCGACGACAAGCTGCTGGTCGCCAGCCGCCGCCACATCCGCAGTGACTTCGACATCGTCGTCACCGCACAGCAGGTGCGCAGCTACAAGCCGGAGGCCGCTCACTTCACCGAGACCGCGCGCCGGATCGGTGGCAAGAAGGGCTGGATGCACGTCGGCAGTTCTTACTACTACGACGTCGGCCCGTCGCTGAAGGCGAAGCTGCCGACCGTGTGGGTCAACCGCAAGAAGGAGAAGCTGCCGGACGCGAAGGCCAAGAAGCCGGACCTCGAAGTCAAGAATCTTCGAGAGCTGGCGGACAAGCTGAAGGCTTAGCCCGGTGCGGCGCGCGGTCCCTTTGACGATCGCCGCGCTCGGTGTTTCACAGATCCTGATTTCGTTGTGGATGGTCGCGGCGCCGCACTCGTTTTTCGAGCACGTCGGACCGTTCGGCACGTACAACAGCCACTACGTCGGTGACGTGGCGGCGTTCCAGGCCGGCATCGGTCTGGCGCTGCTCGCTTCGTACTGGGTGCCGGCGTTACGCCTGGGCGCGCTGTTCGCGATGCTCAGCGCAGTCGGGCTGCACGTGATCAATCACGTCGTCGACATCAGCGACGCGCACGCCGGGTCCAGCGCGGGCTGGCTCGATGTGCTCACGATCAGCGCGCTGTTCGTGCTGGTCGCGTATCTCTTGCGCTGCGTCGTCAAAGAGCAGGAGGAGGCCGTATGAAGGTCTTGGTAGCCGGCGCCACAGGCGCGATCGGCCAGCCGTTGGTTTCGCAGCTGCTCGTCGCCGGCCACGAGGTCGTGGCCTTGACCCGCAGCGAGCCGAGCGCGACGAAGCTGCGCGAGTCGGGCGCACAGGCCGTCGTCTGTGACGTCTTCGACGCGACGGCCGTCGACGTCGCAATGAATGAGTCGCGGCCGGACGCCGTGATCGACCAACTCACCAGCCTGCCGCAGGAGCTCGATCCGCGCAAGATGGCCGAGGCGTATGCGGTCAATGACAAGGTCCGCTCGCTTGGCACGGAAGCGCTCGTCAGCGCCGCGAAGAAACACGGCGTGAAGCGCTACATCGTGCAGTCGATCGCGTTCATCTACGCGCCCAGCGGCGAAGGCCTGAAGAGCGAGGACGACGCCGCCTGGATCGCTGCGCCCGAGCCGTTCACCAATTCGGTCCGCGTGCTCGTGGAGAACGAGCGCAAGGTCACGACCGCGAGCGAATTCACCGGCATCGTGCTGCGCTACGGCTTCTTCTACGGGCCGGGCACCTGGTACGCGAGCGATGGCTCGAGCGCCAAGATGGTCGAGAAGCGCCAGTTCCCGATCGCGGGGGGCGGCCACGGCGTCAACTCGTTCGTGCACGTCGCCGACGCGGCGGCCGCGACGGTCGCGGCGCTAACTCAGGGCGACGCCGGCATCTACAACATCGTCGACGACGAGCCCGCTGAGATCCGCGCCTGGGCGCCTGTCTACGCCGCCGCGATCGGCGCGAAGCCGCCGCGCAAGGTGCCGCTGTGGCTCGCCCGGATCGTCGCCGGCAAGCTGATCGCGCAGATGGCAACCCAGCTGCGCGGCGCCAGCAATGCGAAGGCGAAGACCGAACTCGGCTGGCAGCCGCAGATCGCGAGCTGGCGCGAAGGCTTCGTGAAGTACCGCGACTCGCTGCCGGGCTAGGCCGGGGCGCGTCGTCCAGCCGGCACCGTCGCCATCACCGCGGCGCTGGCGCACATACCGACGATCATCAGGATGCCGAGCGAGCCGTAGCCGGCGACGTCGACCGCGATGCCGCCGACCGACGCGCCGATCAGGTAGCCGATCTGCACGGCTGCCGTGCGGGCGGCCATCATCGCGCCGGGCTTGTCGGGCAGCTGGTCGAGCGCAAGCGTGCTCGAGGACGCCGCGCGCAGGCCGGCGAAGATGCCCATCACGAAGCCAACGCCCACGGTGAACGCGACCGCAGGGTGGATGTTGAAGATGATCGTCGCGACGACGCCCATCCCGATCGCGCCGACCGTGAGGATCGTCGAGCGTGGCCAGATCTTTGCGGCTCGCTCGGTCGCTGCGGAGCCGATCAGGAAGGCGAGCGAGCCGGTCGGCAGCAGAATGCCGACGACGGCCTCGCTGAGGTCGTAGGTCTGGATGTAGTACGCCGCGACGTAGGTGATCTCGCCGCTCCAGACCGCGAAGGCGATGAACTCACCGATCGTCCAGCGCCGCGCATCCTTGTCGGCGAGCGCCGCGAGCAGGCCGGTGCGCTCGTCCATCGCCAGTGGGTCGCGCTCGATCTTCGGTGCGAACAGGATCGCGCTGCCGGCCGCGATCAGAGCGAACGTTGCCGGCACTATGAATCCGGCACGCCAGCTGAATGCATCGGCGAGCAGGCCGACGAGCGGCACGCCGACGATCCAGGCGAGCGACTGCAGCGCGACCACCCAGCCGATCGCCCAGTCACGCGTCTCCGGCGCGAAGAACTCGCCCGCGCCGGCGAAACCACTTGCGAGCAGGCAGCAGATTCCCACGCCGACGACGAGCTGCCCAGCCGCGAGTACCGCGAACTCAGGTGCGATTCCACTGATCAAAGCTCCAATCGCGGCGAGCAGGCCGCCGATGACCATCACCGGCCGGGCGCCGTGCCGGTGGATCCAGCCGCCGACCAGCAACGTGGTGAGCACGGCGCCGGCCGCGCTGACGCTGCGCACCTGCCCGACCGAACCGACCGACATGCCGAATTCGTTGCCGATCTCCACGAACAACGGCGGCACGCTCGCCATGCTCGACTGCGAAGCGATCGTCGCCAGCGGCAGTGGAAACAGCAGCCGGATGTCGCGATTGGCCGAGGGGCGCACCGGCAGAGTCTGGCGCACGCGGCGATTCTGCTGCGGTTTCAGTCAACTCTCTGACGCGCCGATTACAGAGGGTGACCCCATGTTCATACCTCTAAGGGACAACATTCCGAAGCTCGGCACGCCCGTGCTCACGATCGCCCTGATCGTCATCAACTGCCTCGTCTTTGTGATGTTCGAGGGCTCCGACAAGCAGGCGATGCACACGATCGCGGGATACGGCGCCGTTCCACACGAGATTGTCCATCCCGACCAGAAGTGCATGCCGCGTTCCGAGACGGACGACACGCCCGTCTGCGAGTCGCGGGCCAAGGCCGAGGCGGAGTACGGCGGCTACCTCCCACCGGCGTGGATGACGCTCTTCTCCTCGATGTTCCTCCACGCGGGCATCCTGCACCTCGTCGGAAACATGCTGTTCCTATTCGTGTTCGGCTGGGCGCTCGAAGGGGCGCTCGGAATTCCACGCTTTCTCGGGCTGTATCTCCTTTCGGGCATCGCGGCCGACTTTGGGCAGATCCTCTACAACACCGGCGAGCAGTTTCCCGGGATCGGTGCTTCCGGGGCGATCGCCGGCGTCATGGGCGCCTATCTCGTGCTCTTCCCGAGAGCGAAGATGATGTCGTTGCTGCTCTTCGTCTTCCCATGCGACGTGCGCGCGATCTGGGTGCTGCTGACGTGGCTTTTCGAGCAAGCGGTGATCCTCAAGGAAATGCAGATCAGCGGGGCGGCCGGGGGAGTTGCGGTCTTCGCGCACCTCGGCGGGTTCGCGATGGGCGCACTGCTGGTGTACATCCTGCTGAGCAGAGAACAGATCGAGGAGCAGAGACAGATAGCCGACTGGGCTACACGGCAGGACGAGCTGGCCGAGGAGTCGCCACAGTTGGCATCCCCCTCCGCACCGATGTTCGTCAGCGGCAGCTACGTGCCCGCGGCGCCGCAGTTCTACAACAGCCATGGCGTAGCTGTCTCAGTGCCGCCTGGCTACGTGGCACCTGCGCCGCCCGGTCCGCCGCCGCGCGATCCGTTCGCGCCGCCGCAGCTGTAGAGCGCGCTACTTGGTGCAGTACTACTTGATGATTGCCAGCGTGTCGCCGGCCGAGACCGACGCGCCTTCGCCGGCGCTGAGTGCTTCGACCTTGCCGCTGCGGTGGGCGGTGATCTCATTTTCCATCTTCATCGCTTCGATGATGAAGAGCACGTCGCCCTCGCTGACCTCGGCGCCGACCTCGGTCGTCACCTTGAAGACGGTTCCCTGAAGCGGTGAAGTGAGGGCCTCGCTGGAGGCGCCGTTGCTGCTGCCGCCGGTGCGCTCGGCGCGCTTCGGCTTCTTCGCCGCGGCCGGTGCTGCCGCGCCGCCGCCGAAGCCGCTGGCCTCGCCGACGACCTTTACGTCGTAGCGCTTGCCGGAGACCTCGACGAGGTACTTCTTCTCGACCTTCTCGGTCTCTTCCTCGCCTTCGGCAGGCTTGGCCGCCTTCGGCTTGGCAAACTGCTTGAGCCACTTCTTGTCCTCGGTGAGGTCCTTGCATGTCTCGCCCTTGCCCCACTGCTCGCTCTCGAGCAGGCCGATGTGGAACGGGATCAGTGTCGTGGCTTCAATCTTGTACTCGTTGAGCGCGCGGATCATCCGCTTGGTCGCCTCTTCGCGGTTCTCGGCCCAGACGATCAGCTTCGCCGCCATCGGGTCGTAGAGCGGCGAGATCTCGGAACCCGCGCGTACGCCGGAATCGACGCGGATGCCGGGGCCAGAGGGCTCGCGGTAGGCGCCGGTCGTGTCGGCGATCTTGCCCGGCGCCGGCGCGAAGTTCTTGCCGGCGTCCTCAAAGTTGATGCGGCACTCGATCGAGTGGCCGGTGATCGTCAAGTCTTCCTGCTTGATGCTCAGCGGCGCGCCCGCTGCGATCCGGATCTGCTCCTTCACGATGTCGATGCCGGTGACCTCTTCGGTCACGCAGTGCTCGACCTGGACGCGCGTGTTCATCTCCAGGAAGAAGTACTCGCCGTCCTGCAGCAGGCCTTCGATCGTGCCGGCGCTGCGGTAACCGACGGCCTTCGCGGCGTCGATGCCGATCTGGCCCATGCGCTCGCGCAGCTCGGCGTCGACGGCCGGCGCCGGCGCCTCTTCGACCAGCTTCTGGTGGCGGCGCTGCACCGAGCAGTCGCGCTCACCGAGGTGGATCACGTTGCCTTCGTTGTCGGCGAGGATCTGCACTTCGACGTGGCGCGGGTTCGGCAGGTAACGCTCCAGGTAGACCGTGGCGTCACCGAAAAACTTCTCGCCCTCGCGGGCCGCGCCCTCGAAGGCCTCCTCCAGCTCGTCGGCGGTCAGCGCGACGCGGAAGCCTTTGCCGCCACCGCCACCGGCCGCCTTGACGGCGATCGGGTAGCCGATCTCGCCGTCGATGATCTTGCGCGCGTCGTCGACGGTCTCGACCGCCTCGGTGGTACCGGGAACGATCGGAACGCCCGCGGCCTTCATCAGGTCGCGGGCCTTGGTCTTGGATCCCATCGCGTCGATCGCGCTCGCCGGCGGGCCGATGAAGACGATGCCTTCGTCCTGACAGGCCTGCGCAAACGCGCTGTTCTCCGCCAGGAAGCCGTAGCCAGGGTGGATCGCATCGGCACCGGCGCGCTTCGCAATGTCGATGATCTTGTTGACGACCAAGTACGTCTGGTCCGACGCGCCCTCGCCAAGCGAGTAAGCCTCATCCGCAAAGTCGACGAACAACGCCTCGGCATCGGCCTCGGAGTAGACCGCGACCGAAGCGACATCCAACTCTTTCAGCGCACGGAAGACGCGGATCGCGATCTCCCCGCGATTCGCAACTAGAACCTTCGAGAACATTCGGCGCGGAAGTTTATCGCCCCCCGCAGAACCGCTTGGTAGAGCCAAAACTCCCTACAAGATCTGTTCTTGCCGGTTGGCTGCCGGGTCGACGATCTGGACCGCCACGAGTGGGTCGCCAGGCTCGCCGACGCCCAGCTCTAGATCCGGTACGCCGTCGGTGGTGGTCAGGCGGATCGCCGACGCCCAGGGGTTTGCGAGCCTGCCGCCGATGATCGCCGTCAGCACGCCGGCGAAGAAGACCACTGCGATGACGAGGATCGCGTTCGGCACGTAGTCCACGCCGGCCTTGTTCAGCGTGGCCGCGGCCGAGAGCATCAGCACGGTGCCGAGCGCCGTGCGCAGCGAGGCCTCTGGAACCTTGACCGAGAAATGCGATCCGAGGTACACGCCCGGCAGCGAGCCGATCAGGAGCGTGCCCATCAGCCCGAAGTCGATGCTCCCGCCGGCCCAGTGCGCGAGGCCGGCGGCCCACAACAGGATCGCCGCCTGAAAGACGTCGGTGCCGACCACGTAGCGCGGCGGCAGCTTGAAGATCGCGATCAGCGCGACGGCGATCACCGTGCCGCTGCCGGCCGAGGTGATGCCGATCACAAAGCCGGTGGTGAGGCCGATCGCGATCGCGGTGACCTTCAGCGGCGTGCTCAGCTGCACGTGCGGCTGGCCCTCGCTCGCCATGAAAGAGGGGTAGAAGATCGAGCGCACCAGCGTGAACACGCCGACCAAAGCGAGCACGACGCCGAGCGCCACCAGCGTGAACGTCTCGACGTCGTCGCCGTAGGCGTCCTGCAGCCAGTTCACCACCTGCACGCCGAGGATCGATCCCGGCACGCTGCCGATCGCCAGCCACAGCACGGCGCCGAAGTTGACGGTCTTCAGCTTCCAGTGCTTGTAGCCGCCGACCGTCTTGGTGATGGCCTGGTAGGCGATGTCGGTGCCGACGGCGAGCGTCGGCTTGACACCGAAGAAGAGAACGAGCAGCGGAGTCATCAAGGACCCGCCGCCCATCCCCGTCATGCCGACTAATACGCCGACACCGAAACCGAAAAGGATGAGCAACGGGTCCATGATCAATGCCTCTTACGAGACATGACGGGGTTCGCGCTAGGCGGGAACCCCGGCCATTGCCTCGATCAGAACGTCGGCAACCTCAGGGCGAGTGAACTCGACCGGCGGACGCTCGCCCTTGACGAGCATCTCTCGCACCGCGGTACCGCTGAGGAAGACCTTGTCCTCCGGGCCTGCCGGAGACGTCTTCGTTGTCGCCATCGCGCCGGTCAGGTTGCACCAGAACGAGTGCTCGAACTTCAGCGGCTCGATGCCAAGCTCGCCGGGCTCGAACTCGTCGAAGATGTCCTGAGCGTCGAAGGTGCCGTAGTAGTCGCCGACGCCCGCGTGGTCGCGGCCGACGATGAAGTGCGTGCAGCCGTAGTTGCGACGCACCAGCGCGTGGAAGATCGCCTCGCGCGGGCCGGCGTAACGCATCGCGGCCGGGTTGACACCGAGCACGACGCGCTCCTTGACGTAGTAGCCGTCGATCAGCACCTCGTAGCACTTCATGCGCGTCTCGGCGTCGATGTCGTCGCTCTTCGTCTCGCCCACCAGCGGGTGAAGGAAGAGGCCGTCAACGCCTTCCAGCGCGACCTTCGTGATGTACTCGTGCGCACGGTGGATCGGGTTGCGGGTCTGGAAACCGACGATCGTCTTCCAGCCGCGCTTCTCGAACTCGGCCTTCGACTCGGCCGGCGACAGCAGGTACGGCTTGACGATGTCGATGTGGTCCGGCAGCGTCGAAACCTCGATTGCTCCGGCGATCACGCGCGAGTTCTCGCTGTAAAGCGCCGCGACGCCCGGGTGGGCCTCGTCGGTCGTGCGGTAGACCTTCTCGGCCTCGTTCTTCAGGTCACGCTCGAAGACTTCTTCGACGGTGATCGTGCCGAGGGCCTCGCCCTGGCTGCCGATCAGCTCGATCGTCTCGCCGACCTCACCGGTCTCGCTGCCGAGGACGACGGGAATCGACCACGGCTGATTGTTGGCCAGGCGCATGTTTTCGACGACGTTGTCGTAGTCGGCCTTGCCCTGGAAGCCGGTCAGCGGCGCGAAGCCACCGTTGGCGAGCAGCTCGAAGTCTGCGGTCTGCTTGGCGGAGAGAGTGATAGCCATCGTTACGCCACCGCTCCCTCGAGCTCGCCCGCGAGGAAACCGTTCTCCTCGAGGAAGGCGAAGATCTGGTCGGCCGAGTCGTCCGGCGTGATCTCGCCGCTGGTCTGGATCGTGATCTCCGGGCTGGTCGGCGCCTCGTACGGGTCGCTGATGCCGGTGAACTCCTTGATCTCGCCAGAGCGTGCCTTGGCGTAGAGACCCTTCGTGTCACGCGCTTCGCAGTCCTCGAGCGAAGTCGCGACGTGGATCTCGATGAACTTGTCGGAGCCAATCAGCTCGCGCGCCGCGTCACGGGTGGACGAGTACGGCGAGATCGCGGCCGTGATCACCGGCACGTCGTTGCGTGCCAAGAGGTTGGCGACGAAAGCTATGCGGGCGATGTTCGTGTCGCGGTCCTCACGGCTGAAGCCGAGGCCCTTCGACAGGTGCGTGCGCACGACGTCACCGTCGAGCACCTCGATCTTGCTTCCGCGGTCCTTCAAGCGGGCTTCAACGATGTCCGCAATCGTGGTCTTGCCGGCGCCCGAGAGCCCCGTGAACCACAAAACGAATCCCTTTTGTTCTGTATTGCTCAAAGCTTTTTCCTTCTGTGTTGGTGATTGATCAGCAAAAATCTCGAAATCGCCGGCAGCTACGCGTGCGGGGCGAAACGGACGTACTTTGGGCGAATGCACAAAGTGCGTGCGTTCCGTTTAGGCCGCGACGCGCCCAGCCCTTAGCCGTGCATGCCGCACTCGGTCTGGTCCGTACCGGCCCAGCGCCCTTCGCGCCCCTCGCCCGGCTGAGTGCAGTTGGTGCACCCAATCGACGAGTAGCCCTTGTCGTGCAGCTTGTTGTAGGGCACGTCGTTCGCGGCGATGTAGTTCCAGACGTCGCGCTCGGTCCAGTCGGCCAGCGGGCAGACCTTCCAAAGGTTGTTCTTCGCGTCCCACTGCACCTTGCGGGTCTCGGCGCGCGTGTGGCTCTGCTCGCGGCGCAGGCCGGTGATCCAGGCTTCGGTGTCGAGCAGCGCGGCCTGCAGCGCGGCGACCTTGTACGGGCCGCAGCAGTCGTCGGGCGCGCCGGCCCAGGCGTTCTCGGGCGTGGCCGCGTCACGGATGCTCTGCGGTGCCAGCTCCAACGAGTGGTAGACCTCGATCTTGGTGTCGTACTTGGCCTCGATCTCGCGCCAGACCTCGAGCGTCTCGGGGAAGAGGTTGCCGTTGTCGATCGTGAAGAAGCGCTGCTGCGGGTTGATCTTCATCAGCATGTCGAGGATCACCGAGGCTTCCTTCTGGAAGGAGATCGCCTGCACGAGCTTCGAACCGAACTGGTTCACCGCGTAGCGCAGGATGTCCTCGGCTGGACCGTTGTCGAGATCGACACCGTGGCTGCCCGGGACGGCCAGCTCAGCGTCGAACAGCGGAGTGGTCGCCTCTACGAACACTTCCTCGACCTCGGGGATCTGCAAAGCCTTTGCCTCCGCCGGGTTCATACCGCGCACTCTCCTTCGCCGCGCTCGACCTTGAACAGGCCGCTGCGCTGCCAGTCGACAAACGTGTCCTTGGTTTCGTCGCTGAACTCGACGGCGATCGAAAGGTCCTTTGCGAGCGCTTCGAACGGCTCTGGACCGACGCGCTCAGCGAAGTCGGCGAACTCCTCGTTGCCCTGGCGGTCGCTCTCGTAGAGGCGCAGCCAGCGCTCGACGGCGTCCGGCACGCGCTTGGCGGGAATGCGGACCTTCAGGCGCTGGCCGAAGTTGACCTTGCCTTCCTTGCCGCGGCCGCCGACCTGCACCAGGTACGCAGGCACCTGCTTGCCGTCGAACTTCATCGACGCGCCGTTGAAACCGATGCTCGCGATGTGGTGCTGCGAGCAGCCGTTCGGGCAGCCGCTCATGCGCACGGTCGCCTTCTGGGTCAGCGGATCGGTGATCTTCATCTCCTTGATCCGCTCGTGCACCGCGGCGTTGAGGCCCATCGATGCGGTAATGCCGAGCTTGCAGCTGTCCGTGCCCGGGCAGCTGACGACGTCCTGGACGGTGTCGACGCCGGGGTCGCCGAGGTCGAGCTTCTTCAGCTCGTTCCAGACCTCGTAGACGGCGTCGTTCGGGACGAAGCGCAGAACCATGTTCTGGTTCACGGTGGTGCGGGCGAAGCCGCTGGTGTACTTACGCGTGATGTCGGCGAGACCGTGCCACTGCTCGGGGCTGAGGTCGCCGCGGAAGACCTTGACCGCGACCGCGCTGTAGCCCTCCTGCTTCTGCGGCAGCACGTTGTGCTGGCCGAAGGCCTCGAAATCGGTGAGGTCGCCGTTCGGGCTGCCCCACTGGCCGGTGGCCGGCGCGGCGCCTTCCTCGTCGGGCACGAACAGCAGCGGGACCGGGTCGAAGTCGCGGTCGTCGGCCCAGTCGCCCTTCATCTCCTCGATGACTTCCTCGCGGAAGGCGTCCATTCCAATGCGGTCGATGTAGACCTTGATGCGGGCGCGGGCGCGGTTGACGCGCAGCTCCTCGCAGCGGTTGAAGATGCGCAGCACGGCCTCGGAGACCTTCAGGTACTCATCGAAGCTGACCCACGGGAAGAGCTCCGGCGCGAGGCGCGGGAAGATCGAGGTGCCGCCGCCGACGAGCACGCGGAAGCCCTGCTCGCCGTCTGCGTTGATGCGCGACTCGAACGCGATGTCGTGGATGTCAGTCAGCGCGCGGTTGTCGTCGTAGCCGCTGAAGGCGACTTTGCACTTGCGGGGGAGCAGCTGGGTGAGCTCGTTGCGTACGAAGTAACGGACGAACGCGCCGGCCCATGGGGACGGGTCAAAGATCTCGCCGTCGAGGATGCCGGCGTAGGGGTCGCCGGTGACGTTGCGCACGGTGTTGCCGCAGCCCTCGCGGCTGGAGAGGCCGCTGGTGCTGATGTGGCGCAGCACTTCGTGCATCTTCGCCAGGGGAATGTGATGAATCTGAATCGCCTGACGCGTCGTGATGTGTGCCTTCTTCAGGGGAGCATGGGTCTCGGCGACGTCGCCGAAGGCGTCCATCTGGTCAGCGGTGATGCCACCGAACGGCAGCTTCACGCGAGTCATGTTCACGCCCGGCTGACGCTGTCCGTAGACGCCCTGCTTGAGACGAAAACCGATGTAGGTCGACTCCGGAAGGTCGCCGTCGAGGAAGCGGTCTGCTTCGCTCTCGAAGTCGTCGAACTCCTGCGCGATGATCGGAATAACGTGCCCCGGCACGTTCTCGAAGACCTCGGGGTTCTCGACGGTGCCGTGCTTGTGGGTCTTCGTTCCTGATTCAGACGTCAGCTGCATGCCTGCGCTAGCTCCTCTTAGGACTGCTGATTAAGTGGGTTGGTGAAAGCTTGGACCCTTGGCGAGCGCGTCGCCTATCAAGGCTTGAAACGACGCGCGCGCCGCGGCTCGGTATACGTATCGGCATCTTGAGACCAAAACCCGACCTATCCGACCGCTTTTAGGGTAATTCAAGAATAGCGAGATTTCAAGTTCTGTGGGGAGGTAATCTCCTGACCGATGCCGATCGACCCTTCGTACTCACTCAGCCCAGACCCGTCGCCGGAAGACGCGGCAGCCGTGATCGCGGCGATCGAGCGCTTTCTCGCCGACACGACGGTGCCCGCCACGGCGGCCGACGAGGTCGTCAGCGGCTGGCTGCGCGCCGCGCTGCACGAGGGCGTCGGCTCGTCCGACAACGAACGAATCTGGTAGCCGGCCGCGCGCGATGTCGGTCCTCCGCCTGATCGACCACGACCAGGTGCTCGCGGCGATCGACCCCGCCAAGGCGATCGAGTGCGTGCGGGATGGCTTCAAGCGCTACGCGCTGGGCGAGTGGCGGATGCCGTCGAAGGTCTACCTCGATTCGGCGCCGCACGGAGACTTTCGCGCGATGCCGGCGCACGGCGATGGCCTTGCGATCGTTAAGTGGATCACCTCGTTTCCCGGCAACCCGGCGAAGTCGCTGCCGACGGTGACCGGGATCATCATCGTTTCCGACGCCGAGACCGGCGAGCCACAGGCGCTGATCGACGCGCGTGCCGTGACGGCCCTGCGCACCGGCGCGGTCGCCGCCGTCGCGACTCAGGCGCTTGCTCCGGCAGGGGCCGAGAAGGTGGGGATCGTCGGCTGCGGGCTGCACGGCGCGTGGGTCGGGCGCTGCATGAGTGCCGCGGGTTTCGTTGCCGGCGTCTGCAGCGATCGCGACGATGCCGCCGCCGCGGCGCTGGCCGGCGAACTCGGCTGGCAGTCCGGCGATCGCGCGGCCGCGCTCAGCTGCGACGTCGTCTGCACGATCACGCCGGGCGACGAGCCCGTCGTGGATGCCGCCGATGTGCGGGCGGGGCAGCACTTAAACGCGCTTGGCGCAGACGGCCCGGGCAAGGCAGAGTTCACGCTCGACGCCGTCGCCCAGTGCGATCTGTACTGCGACGAATGGGAGCAGGCCTCACACGGCGGCGAGCTGACCGGTGCGGTCGAGAGTGGCGCGGTGACTCGCGAGAACGTCGGCGAGCTCGGTGCGCTGCTGCTCGCGGGCGAACGGCGCAGCGGCGAACGTGCTTCGCTGTTCGATTCGACCGGCCTGGCGATCCAGGACCTCGCGATCTGCAGCGCGCTGATCGACCGGCTGGCGAGCGGCGACCTCGACGCTCCCATCGTCGAGCTCTAGCCGACCCGCCTACCCCGGTCGTCTTCTCCCCCTGCGCGTGCCTGAAAGCGTGCGCGCGCCAGACCGCCTCAGCGGCCTGGGACTACGCGCTGGACGTTGCTCAGCGCAACGCCGCAAGGTAGGCGTACGACGTATCGCGAATCGACTACTCCCCCCGGGGCCAATCCGCACATCGTTGAGCGCAAACGGGGTGAACCGGCGCTCAATGCCTGGGCGGCACGTTACCCGAACCAGGCAGATTTGTCAAGGGATTTCTCCCAATTTTGTGGTACCGGAGGGTAACTCCGTTAGCTCTCAGGCGACGTCTTTGAACGTTCCCCAGAGGTCGTTGGCCTCTGCCTGCTCCGGTGTGGTCGGGCCGTCCATCAACTCCATCGCGGGGTCGTTGGTGCCCAGGCTGATGAAAGGCGTGAGCGTCGGGCTCATCGAATCGCCGGCCTCTGCGTAGACGTCTTCCATCATCTCGTCGGCTTCGGCATCGGACATGAACTGCGGATCGATCATGGGGGACCTCCAAGTCGTCATTTTCTCGGCAGTCAAATTCAACATACAGATCTGTGTATGAACACGGTGTTGATCTTGGCCAAAGATCTGATCGGATCTTTGGCCGCCTGCATGAATGGTCCCGCGCGTTTAGAGAGGAATGTTGCCGTGCTTGCGCTGCGCCCGCGGAACCTTTTTGTTCTGCAGCATCTCGAGCGCGCGGATCAACTTTGGACGCGTCTCGTGCGGCACGATCACGTCGTCGATGTAGCCACGCTCGGCGGCGCTGTACGGGTTCGCGAAGCGCGCCTTGTAGTCGTCCATCAGCTTGGTGCGCCGGTCCTCCGGCGTCGGCGAGGACGCGATGTCCTTGCGGTAGATGATGTTGACTGCGCCCTCCGGGCCCATCACCGCGACTTCCGCGGTCGGCCAGGCGAAGTTGAAGTCGGTGCCGAGGTGCTTGGACGCCATGACGTCGTAGGCGCCGCCGTATGCCTTGCGTGTGATCACGGTGATCTTCGGCACGGTCGCCTCGGTGATCGCGTAGAGCAGCTTGGCGCCGTGGCGGATAATGCCGCCCCACTCCTGCGCGGTGCCGGGCAGGAATCCCGGGACGTCGGTCATCGTGATGATCGGGATGTTGAAGGCGTCGCAGGTGCGCACGAAACGCGCGCCCTTCTCTGAAGCAGCGATGTCGAGCACGCCGGCCATCTGGTTCGGCTGGTTGCCCATGATGCCGACCGCAATTCCATTCAGGCGCGCGAAGCCGATGATCATGTTTTTCGCCCAGTGCTCCTGCACCTCGAAGAAGTCCCCGTCGTCGACGATCAGCTTCACGACGCTGCGCATGTCGTACGGCTTGTTCGGGTTGTCCGGGACGATCGTGTCGAGTGACAGGTCCATGCGCTCGGGATCGTCGGTCGGCTGCACGCGTGGCGGCAGCTCGAGGTTGTTCTGCGGCATGAAGCCCATCAGATAGCGCACGTCCTCCAGGCACTCCTCCTCGGAGTTGGCCGCGAAGTGCGCGACGCCCGACTTGGTGTTGTGCGTCATCGCGCCACCGAGCTCCTCGAAGGTCGGCTCCTCGCCGGTGACGGTCTTGATCACGTCGGGGCCGGTGATGAACATGTGGCTGGTCTCTTTGACCATGAAGATGAAGTCGGTCATCGCCGGCGAGTAGACGGCGCCGCCGGCGCACGGGCCCATGATCACGCTGATCTGCGGGATCACACCGCTGCTCTTGACGTTGCGGGCGAACACATCGCCGTAGGCGCCGAGTGACACGACGCCTTCCTGGATGCGCGCTCCGCCGGAGTCGTTGATGCCGATCACCGGGCAGCCGATGCGCTCGGCGAGGTCCATGATCTTGCACATCTTCTCGGCCATGACTTCGCCGAGCGAGCCGCCGAAGACGGTGAAGTCCTGGCTGAAGACGCAGACCGGGCGGCCTTCGATCAGGCCGTGGCCGGTGACGACCGCGTCGCCCCACGGGCGGTTCTTCTCCATGCTGAAGTCGTAGGTGCGGTGGCGCACGAAGGTGTCGACCTCTTGAAACGAGCCGGGGTCGAGCAGGTGGTGGATGCGCTCGCGCGCGGTCAGCTTGCCCTTGGCGTGCTGCTTCTCGATCGCGACGTCGTCGTGATGCGCGCTCGCACGCAGCTCTTCGAGCTGCTCGACCTTCTCTTCGTAAGTCTCCGGGACCTTCTGACGCATGCGTTGCTCCAGCTACCTGTCGATGGATCGCCGGCGCAGGGGACGCGCCCGCGAAGATGGGGCGCAGATGATATTCGGTCGGCGAAATCCGCCGAGAGAGCGGTTAGCCGGCGTTGACGAAGGGGCGCTTGTGCGCGGAGCCGAGGTGGTCGAGCAGCGCGACCATGCGCTCTTCGAAGTCGACCGGCTCGGGGGCCGGTTCTGAATCCGCTGCCGGCGGCTCCGGTTCGGCAGTCGCTTCAGCGACGGGTGCCGGCTCGGGTTCGGGTTCTGGATCTGGCTCGATGGCAACGGGCTCTGGTTCGGGCTGCGGCTCTGGTTCGACCGCGGCCTCAGTGCCGAACCACGATTTGACGCGCTGCCAAACACTCACTTCGACGATTTCGGGTTCCGGTTCCTCCGCCACGGGATCCAGCTCGGGCTCTTCGGCCACGGGCTCCGGCTCCGGCTCGGGTTCCGGCTCAACAGCAACCGGCTCCGGCTCGGCGACCGCTTCAGTCACATCCGCCGTCAACTTCACCTTCGTGCCCCAACTCGACTCTTCGATCTCGATGCGTCCGCGGGCCGAAGAGCCCGCCCATTCGAGCGCGGTCTCGCCTTCGGTCTTCGTGATCTTGATCGCGTCGTCGCCAAGCAGTTCGGCGAGATGCTCTGCCTGCTGCAGCTCTGCCCAGATCTCGGGCGGCGACTTCACCAGCGTGCGTGCGATTTTGTATTCGGGCATCGGGTAAGTGTTCGCGCCCGAGGGCGCGGACCCTGCCCCTTTTTAGAAGGGCTTCGCGACCATCAAAAACGTGATGACCATCATCGAAATGCCCATCGCCGGGCCAAAGATCCGCATCGTTTGAATCGACTTCAGCGCCTTCTCCGACGGCGGTCCAGGAGTTTCTTGGCTCTCCAGCTCGGAAAGAGCGGTCTTCGTGGCGGGGTAGAGCAGGAAGAACGCAGCCACGACCATGAACGCAAAGAGGACCAAGCTGACGGTCAGCCAGAGGTCGTCGCCGAGGTTGTAGCCGGCGTCAGAGAGCTGGTACATGCCGGTGCCGAACACGACCAGGATGCCGGGAAACACCGAAACCTCGTAGACCTTTTTGATCACCTGCAGGCCGAAGACGGCATGTTGCGGGTTGTCCTTCATCATTGGGCCGATCACGCTGAACGCGCCGGCGGCGCCGAGGAACGACACGACGAAGACGACGTGAATCGCGACGGAAAGGGTGTACATCGTGATAGCAAGCGGCATCTACGGCTCCTTAGGGCCAGGCGGGGTCGATGCGGCGAAAACTACAGGAGCCCGGCGATGGCGTCGAGCCCGGCGGCGATCGCCTCACGCTTCTGATTCCAGGCGGCGTCAGCTGTTCCCTGCAAGCGCCCGTGCGCCGCGACGACCAATGAGCCGCTGGGAACGTCCAGTACGCGCAGCCGCAGCGTGTCCGAGCTGCCGAGCTCGTCGACGGTCTCCACGTCGAGCGCGCGGTGCTCGGCGTCGGGGTGCGGGTAGAGATCGAACTTCTCGCGCGACGGGCCGGTTGCGGTGAAGCGCTCGTCTTCGGCCTCGATCCGCTCGATCCAGCCGGGAAACACCCGCGGCCAGTTCTCGACGTCGCGCAGCAGCTCCCAGACCTCGGCGGCGCGAACGGCCGCGTAGCCGCTCGCAAGCGCGTAGTCGTCTGGCAACGCCGCCATCCGGTTAGAGGACTTCTTTGAACTCGCCCCAGAGACCGCGCAGCGCGCCGCAGACCTCGCCCATCGAGGCGCGCACCTTCAGCGCCTCACGCATCGGATCGAGGACGTTGCCGTCGCCCTTCGCGACCTCGACAAGCTGTGCGAGCTTGGCGTCGACCAGTGCCTGGTCGCGGTTCGCCTTGAAGTCCTTCAGCCGCGCGACCTGCGCGTCCTCGGTCGCCTGCTCCACCTTCAGCAGCTCGACGTCGGTCGACTCGTTCTCGTCGATGAACTTGTTGACGCCGACGACGATGTCCTGGCCGATCTCGTAGCGCTTGTGGTAGCCGAACGCGGACTCTTCGATCTCCTTTTGGATGAAGGTCAGCGCGTTGACAGAGCCGCCGAGGTCGTCGACCTTCTCGATCAGCGAGCGCGCGCCCTGCTCGATCTCGTCGGTCAGGGCCTCCACGAAGTAGCTGCCGGCGAACGGGTCGACCGTGTCGGCCGCACCGCTCTCGTAGGCGACGATCTGCTGCGTGCGCAGCGCGATCTTCGCGGCCGCCTCGGTGGGCAGCGCAAGCGCTTCGTCGAAGCCGTTGGTGTGCAGCGACTGGGTGCCGCCGGAGACCGCCGCGAAGGCTTGGAGGGCGACGCGCACGACGTTGTTCATCGGCTGCTGGGCGGTCAGCGTCACGCCGCCGGTCTGCGTGTGGAAGCGCAGCATCATCGACTTCGGGTTCTTCGCGCCGAAGCGATCCTTCATCGTCTCCGCCCACAGGCGGCGGGCGGCGCGGAACTTCGCGACCTCTTGGAAGACGTTGTTGTGGCCGTTGAAGAAGAAGGCGAGGCGCGGTGCGAACTCGTCGACGTCGAGGCCGGCATCGATCGCGGCCTGCACGTAGGCGATGCCGTTCGCGATCGTGAATCCGACCTCCTGAACGGCGCTGCAGCCCTTTTCGCGGATGTGGTATCCGCTGATGCTGATCGTGTTCCACTTCGGCACGTTCGCCTTGCAGTAGGCGAAGAGGTCGGTGGTCATCCGCATCGAGGCCTCGGCCGGGTAGATGAAGTTGCCGCGGGCGATGTACTCCTTGAGGATGTCGTTCTGCACCGTGCCACGCAGTGCCTCGCTGGGAACGCCCTGCTCTTCGCCGACCAGTTCGTAGAGCAGCAGCAGCACGCTGGCCGGAGCGTTGATCGTCATCGAGGTCGAAACCTGGTCGAGCGGGATGCCGTCGAAGCAGGCGCGCATGTCGTCGATCGTGTCGATCGCCACGCCGGTGCGGCCGACCTCGCCCTCGCAGAGTGGGTTGTCGCTGTCGAGCCCGAGCTGCGTCGGCAGGTCGAAGGCCATCGAGAGGCCGGTCGAGCCGTGCTCGAGCAGGTACTTGTAACGGATGTTCGTCTCGGTGGCGGTGGCGTACCCGGCGTACTGGCGCATCGTCCAGTGGCGGCCGCGGTACATCTCGGAGTGCACGCCGCGGGTGTACGGGTACTCACCCGGCTCGCCGAGGCGCTCCGGCAGGTCCAGGTGAGCGATGTCACTCTGGTCGTAAAGGATCTTTTCTTCGATGCCGCTGTCCGTGAAGCGGCGAGGGTCGTCGGGGCCGACGATCGGGGCGATGGTTGGGCGACTCTGTGGCGTTGTTGACATGCCCTGATCGTAGATCAAGGCCCCTGCCACAGCTGTGTCTGGAGGCCCGGACGGCATCACGCGAAAAACCGGCCGGAACTGGACGTTTGTTCTAGTTAACCGGCGTCTTGTGCCTCTGCGGCGGCCGGATCGGCGCCTGCGCCGGGTGCAGAGACGGAGTTCGCGCAGTCGAGCGGCGCGTCGCGCGGCAGCTCGACGGTGGCCGGCGCACGGCCGCCCTTGAAGTTGAAGATGCGCTGGGTCGCGCGGTCGCCGCCGGCTGCGACGCGGCCGGCGTAGCGTGGAGCGAGGGCGTAGTCGGCCATCTGGCGCGCGGTCGTCGCGCTGTAGGTCACCACCATCACCTCTGTGTTGTTGTTCGCGCGAGTGCGGGTGATGCCGAAGCAGCCGCGATCGGTGTTGATCGTCTGCGAGACGACGCTCGTCGCGTCGACGTCGATCTGCGCGTTGGCGGCCGTCGAGCTGAGGTAGGAACTCGCCGCGTCCTCGACCGAGGTGGACCAGTAGGCGCGATAGAAGTAGGGGCCGATGAACAGCACGATCGCCGGGATCAGCATCAGCGCTACCCAGCTCTTGCCCATGCCGCGTGAGAGCAGCACAATCACCCAGCCGAGCGCGATCGACAGCAGTGCCGGCACCAGCGGACCCGGTCCGGTCGCCGCCGCGGGGTCGCCGCCGAGCGCCGACGAGAAGGCGATGCCGGCCGTGATGACGATCGCGAATGCGGTCCAAGCCAGGCCGTACGCGAGCACGCTGCGGTCGCGTTCAATCGCCTCGAATCCCTCTGGCGCCGCCGAGTCCTGGCGCGCCTTGCGCGAGCGCGCGCGGTCGCGAGCGGCCTCTTCCTCGGTCTGCACGCGCGTCGCGCGGGCGGGCTTGCTGACCGGGTTCAGGCGGGGTTCGTTGTTGGCCGGAGCGAGCTGTGGCTCGTTGGAAATTGGCTTGAAACTGGGCTGTTCGACCGGTGTGGGCGGATTCGCAGCTGTTCCCGCCGGCATCGGCTGCGCTTCGCCCGTGGGCGTCGGGACCTGCGCGTACGGGTCGATCCCGTTGAAGTCGAACTCGCTCGGCGCGGCCTGTTGGGCCTCGCTGGGAGTGTCCTGAGGAGTGGCGGTCGGCTGGGCCGGCGCGGCCTGCGGAGCGGCCGGTTCAGGCTGCGGCTCGGGCGCGGCTGCGGCCGGCTCATCGTCGCCGTAGATGTCAAGTCCCAGCCGTGCGCGCTGCGCGGGCGAGAGCTTGCCCTTGCTGTTCTTCGGCAGCGAGGGCGCGGGCTCTTCGACTACGGGCTCGTCGACCGGCAGCGGCAACGCAGAGATCGGCAGCGGCGCGGCGCCCTTGCCGTTCCCATTGCCGTTGGCGCCATTCGGCGAGACCATCGAGGCCGTCATCTGACCCCAACTCGCGGCGAGCTGCTCGCGAGCGTCATGGCCGTTGTTGCCGTCGCCACTACTGCCTTTGTCTTGATTCAGATTGGCCATCAGCCTTGCATTTACACGATCGCGCTTTCGGTCTGGGCGCTCGTCTCTATAAAGTTGTCGTCAGCCATGTCTACCTGCCTAGTAACCGGCGGAGCGGGATTCCTCGGATCCCATCTCTGCGACGCGCTCTTGAAGCGCGGCAATCGCGTGATCTGCGTCGACAATCTCGAGACCGGTTCGCTCGAGAACATCGCGCACATCCGCGACCCAGAATTCCTTTATTTGAATATCGACATAACCCAGCCTTTCTTCATCGACGGGGAAGTCGATTTCGTTTACCACCTGGCGTCGCCTGCAAGCCCAATCGACTATCTGCGACTGCCGTTGCACACGCTGAAGGTCGGCGCCTACGGCACGCATCACGCACTGGGACTGGCGAAGTTCAAGCGTGCGCGTTTTCTACTGGCGAGTACGAGCGAGGTCTACGGCGACCCGGAAATTCACCCGCAGCCGGAGAGCTACTGGGGCAACGTCAATCCGATCGGTCCGCGCGGCGTCTACGACGAGGCAAAGCGCTACGCCGAGGCCCTGACGATGGCCTACCGCCGCCAGCAGGGCGTCGACACCGGGATGATCCGAATCTTCAACACTTACGGCCCGCGAATGCGGCCTCACGACGGCCGCGCGATCCCCACGTTCCTGCGCCAGGCGCTGCAGGAGCAGCCGGTGACGGTGTTCGGCGACGGGTCGCAGACACGTTCGTTCTGTTACGTCGACGACCTGATCGCCGGCATGATCGCGCTCTCCGAGAGCGGCTACGCCGAGCCGGTCAACGTCGGCAATCCCGACGAGCTCTCGCTGCTGGAGATGGCGAAGGTCGTGATCGAGGTCACCGAGTCGCGCAGCGAGATCATCTTCGAGCCACTGCCGATCGACGACCCGAAGGTGCGACAGCCCGACATCACGCTCGCCAAGCAGGTGCTCGACTGGGAGCCGAAGGTCGAGCTGCGCGAAGGTTTGAAGAAGACGCTCGAGCTCGCGGGCGTCGAACGCCTAGCGCGCTAGGCGGCTACTCCCAGAGTTCAAGCTCAGGATCGAGTTGCGGCATCGCCTGCAGCTCGGCGGCATCGATCTGCTCGATCGCGTCCCATTCGTAGCCGGCCCGCTCGAACTGCTGCGGCGTACGCAGCGCCGCGCGCTCACCGCTTGCGAGCAGGGCGTAGACCGTGTCATCGCCGGCCTGTTTGACGACGCGCTCGCCGCCGCGCAGGCGGCTGGGCAGCTGGCGGAAGAAGCCGAACAGATCGCGGCCGCTGGTGACGCTGTAGAACTCCGAGTCCTCGCCGGGGAAGTCGTCGACGATCGTCAGCACCTCGAGGCCCGCCGCTTCGGCGAGCGCGCGCATCTGGCCATCCGACATGTAGTAGATGTGACCGAGCCGGTCGGGGCTGTCGAACGCGAAGTCCCAGGTCTGGGCGTAGTACTGCGTCAGGAAGTGGTCGATCCCGCCGGGCGAGTCGAGCTTGATCTGGTGCAGCATGAAGATGCCGCCGTCGCGCAGCACACGGCGCGCGTCGAGCATGTAGCTGAAGACGTTCTGCGGCTGTAGGTGCAGCTGCACGTCGTAGCTGAAGACGAAGTCGGCGCTGTTGTTGGCGACGCCGGTGAAGTCGACGCCGCTGAGCAGTTGGGTGCGGACGTTGTCGCCGACACCCTTCTTGGCGAGCTCGGCCGCGGTCTGGGCGAGCATCTGCGGCGAGATGTCGCAGCACACGAGCGACTTCACACGTGGCGCGATGCGCTGGCTGAACTTGCCGCCGCCGCAGCCCAGTTCGACTACGTCGGTCTCGTCCGTCAGGTACTCGGCGACCAGCTCGTCGACGATCAGACTGGCGAAGTCGGGGCCGCCCCACTCCTCGCCGAGCGTCTCGGCGCCCATGTTCAGGTAAGCGTGCTTGCGCCACTGCTTCGGATACGCCGACCACTGGCTGCGCAGACCGCTGACGGCGCGGTGAGAGCGGCGCCTGCGGCGTAGCTTGCGACGGATCTTCGTCGACAAGGGTGGCTGATGCGAGGTACTCACAGGGAGCGCAGTCTACGCACTCAGTAGGCGCCGCGCTGCTTGAGCACGGCAGGAATCGTGCGGGCGATGATCACGATGTCGAAGAACACGGACCAGCGCTCGATGTACAGGAAGTCGAGCCGTACAAGATCGTCAAAGTCCAGCTCAGAACGGCCCGAGACCTGCCACAGACCGGTCAGACCCGGCAGCACCAGGTAGCGCTTCTTGTGCCACTCGTCGAGTCGCTCGTAGTCGCGCAGCGGCAGCGGCCGCGGGCCGACCAGCGACATGTCGCCCTTCAACACGTTCAGCAGCTGCGGCAGCTCGTCGAGCGACCACTTACGCAGGAACGCGCCGGGCGGCGTCAGCCGCGGGTCGTCCTTGATCTTGAAGATCGCGCCGTCGGCTTCGTTGTAGGCCTCCAGCTCTTCCTGCAGCGAATCGGCGTTGGTGTGCATCGTCCGGAACTTGATGCAGTTGAACGGCTCTCCGCCGATGCCCGGACGCGGCGATTTGTAGAACACCGGCCCGCGCGAGGTCAGCTTGACGAATGCGGCGACGGTCAGCAGTACCGGTGACAGGACGACCAGCATCAGCGCCGAGACGGCGATGTCGAACATCCGCTTGACGACGAACTGGGCGCCTTCGAAGACCGGCGCCTTCAGCTCGAACAGCGGCAGCGTCTCGCCCGGCACGAACTCGGTCTGCTGCGCCGAGAGGATCTCCATCGTCGACGGCGCGATGCGCAGGTTGATGCCGTAGCGGTGACAACGGTCCACGAGGTCAACGGCGCGGTCCTGCGGGAAGTACGGGTCGGCGATGATCACCTCTTCGATCTCGTCGAAGTGCTCTTCGATGTCCTCGAGCCGGCCGAGGTCGCGCAGGCCGTTCTCGGGCCGCGGCTCCAGCGAGATGAAGCCGATCGGCTTCACGCGCACGACCGGTGCGCGCGTCAGCGCGTTGGCGACGGCCTCGATCTGGTGGTTGGTGCCGACGATCACCGCGCGGCGGGTCTTGCCGAAGCTCTCCTCGAGGTTCTCGGCGAAGCGGTCGTAGGCGTAGCGCGCCGAGACGATCAGCACCGAGGCGGTGAGGAAGGTGGAGTAGAAGATGTAGAAGCTCGAAAAGTGCTCGCCCTCGATCACCGCAAAGACCAGCGTGACCACGGTCACCTTGAACAGCGCTCCGAAGATCCGCGCCGCACCGGGGCGCAGGTTGCGCGGCTTGTAAAGGCCGTCGCCGGCGAACAGCAGCAGCATCACGAGCGCTGCAAACGGCAGTACGTCGTAGGCGTAGTCGATCGAGCTGGTCAGCGACGTCGACTCGCCGAGCAGCAGCGACTTGACGCGCAGCGCGATCACCAGCGAGGCGAACAGCAGCGTCAGGTCGAGCGCCGCGAGCACGAGCCCGTTGACCGTGCGCAGCACGAGGCTGCGGTCGAACAACATCGCCAGCAGTGGCTGACGCTTGGCCCGCAGGTCGCGCGCGTCGGCGCGCTCGACGAATTCGGGCGTCGTAGCGATCGGCGCGGTTGCTAGCGGTGCGCTTTCGACCGTCGTGGCTTGTTCGATGGTTTCCTGAGTCATGGGGCAGACTGGCGCGGAGATCGCCGGATATTCAGATACCCGCTTTCATTACTAACTACTCGCGGGGCGAAAAGTCGCGCGACCGGCGCGATCTTCGCTGTGGGGATATCCCGGTACGGTACCTACCTCTCGGCTGGAAGGGCAGCTGATCGGCCATGACTAACGAGTACGACGATGCGATTTGGGAACTGGTGGACAGCGCGGGCCGCAGTCCCGATGCGGGCTTGAGCGCGCTGGCACGCGATTTTTCCGCCGCCGCGGACGCCGTGCTCGATCTCGGCTGTGGCGACGGCCTCTACTTGGCAGATCTCGCGGCCAACGGCGTGCGGGTGACCGGTGCCGATCGTTCCGCCGTTGCGCTGGCGCGGGCGGCCGATCGGCTGCCTGACGGAGACTTCGTCGAGGTCAGCGCGGCGGAGCGGCTGCCGCTCGCAGACAACTGTGTGGATCACGTCTGGTGCTGCGACACGCTCGAGCACGTCGTCGACACCCAGGTCGTGCTGTCAGAAATCCGCCGCGTGCTCGTGCCCGGTGGGCGCGTGATGGTCGTGACACCCGATCATCCACTGCGCACGCGACTGCGGATCGCGCTGCGCGGCTGGGAGCAGCACTTCGACCCGTTCTCGCCGCACCTGCGCTTCTACACACGCCGTTCGCTCGCAGACGCGCTCGACGACTGCGGCTTCTCGGTCGAGTCGGTCATCGCCTCGCGTGGCAACCTCGTGGCTGAGGCCTCGCGCGACTAGGGCTTAGTCGTCGCGGCGGTTGCGCCGCCCTGCTTGGCGATCTCGCGGCGGAACTTCTCGAGCTGGCGCTTGAGTTTGCGTCGCTCGGCGGCGATCTGCGCGTCGATCAGCTGCTTCACGCGTTCTTTGCGAGCCTGCGCGAGCATTGCCAGTCCGCGCTCGTTGTTCGGGCTGATGTAGAGCAGCGGCATCAGTGCGTTGACCGCCGCGCCCGGGTCGTTCTCGGTGTTCAGGCGGTAGTCGGCGAGCCGGATCCAGGTGTCCGGGTTGGCCGGCTGCTGCGACGCGACGATCAGCAGCGTCTGGTCGGCGGCCTTTTCGCGATGCATGTTGTTCTGCGCGGTCGCGATCAGGAAGTACGGCTGCGCCGAGGTCGGGTCGGCGTCGTGCGCGTCGTAGCCGGAGCTCAGCGCCTTCATCGTCTCGCCGTCCGCGAGCTCGCCGTAGCCCTGGTTGACGATCCGCTGGGCGTGCGCCGGCTGGTAGACGGCATAGGCGACGGCGAGGCCGACCAGCCCGATCGCGCCGGCGCGGGCGATCCGCAGCTTGCGGTCGTGCGAATTCGCCGAGACCGAGTCGGCCGCGACTGTCACGGTGTCGCTTGCGGCAAGGGGCACGCCAACGGTCCAGCCTGCCGCGAGCAGCCCGAAGGCCGCGACCCCCGGCTCGAACCAGGTCCAGTCGACCGCCGAGTGCAGGCCGAACGCCAGGCCGACCAGCGCAATCGTGTTGCTGGCCAGGCGCGCGTCGTCGGCGCCGTCGAGCCAGTGGATCGGCATGCGTTTGGCGACGCCGGCGATCCGCAGTGCCGACCACAGGAAGGCGAGCGCCATCGCGATCGCCAGCAGCAGGCCGAGCACGCCGAGGTCGGACATCACCTGCGGCACGAAGCCGTGTGCGTGGCGCACCTGCAGCGTGTCCTTGCGGTATGGCAGGCGCGCCGCTATGTATGTGTCGGAGCCGGTGCCGTGCAGCGTGTGGTCGTCGAAGATCTTGAACGCGTCGTTCCAGTACCGCGCGCGTACGGAGCTGGTCTGTGTCAATCGGTCTGGCGAGTTCGGCGGCGCGAGCAGGCTCGGGTCGGTGAGGTCGCTGACGCCGTTCGAGATCGTGCCGAGCCCGTCGTTCGTGCCGACGGCGATCGCGCCGAGCAGCACGAACGGGGAGATCGCCAGCGCGACCAACAGTCCCTTGCCGATCGCCCGGCGCCGTTCGGGTCTGAGCGGCACACTGCGCCGGCGCTGTTCGATCGCGTAGCCGAGCGCGGCCAGCGCGACGATCATCAACACCAGGAACACCCCGAGCAGCGCTCCCGTGTGCTTGCGGTCGGCCAGTGCGACGTGATCCTCGGTGAGCGGCGTCTGACCGTAGGCCCAGACCACTACCGCCGTTGCGAATAGGCCGGTGACCAACAGCCAGCCGCAGGTGCGCAGGCGGCGCGGCGCGACCAGCAGCCAGGCACCGGTGCAGACGATTGCGACAAGCATCGCGCCGCGCGACTGGCTGAGCGCGAGCGCCACCAGAAAGACGCCACCGGCCGGGTACGAGGCGGCGACGAGCCGGTCGCTGCTTTCGCGCGAGCTACCGAGCCAGATCGCGGCGAGCAGGCCAAAGACGGCGACGGCACCGACGGCGTTCCAGTACTCGAACGGCAGCCGCAGGCGGGCGAACGAGTCGGTGCCGGGGAACCATCCCGGCATCACGCGGCTGAGCAACGAATAGAGGCAGATCAGCAGTGCCGCGAGGCCGATGCCGGCGGCAACCTCGCGCGCCCGCGTCGGCAGCAGCTGCGCGCCGAGCGCCGCGCCGGCGACGATCGCGGTGTAGGCGATCGTGCGCACGGCGTCGAGGTAGGTCGCGCCGGGCAGCACCGACCAGCCAACCGAAAGAACAGTCAGCAGCGAGAAAAGGGTCATCAACATCAGCAGCCCGCTGCCGCGGAACGGCCGCGGCAGGGTGCCGCGGTAGGCCGAGCGGCCGAACACCGCCGTCACGAGCACGATCGTCAGCGCAAGTGCGACGCCGGTGCGTACGCCGTCGAGTTCACCGCCGATATCGAACGCGAGTACGGCGAGCAGCGCCGCGGTTCCGGCAACGATCGATGCCGCGGCGCGGTCTGGTTTGGCGGATGTCACGTCAGGAGTTGGTTCGACCGCGGCGTTTCTTCACGCGCGCGGTCAGCTCGACTGCGAAGAGCATGAACATACCGATCACTGCGACGACCAAAGCCGTGGGAACGCTGGGCGTCGCACTCGACGCCAGGGTCTGGCCGGCCGCGCGCTTGATGGCGGCGCCTTGGGCCGCCGGAATCGTCGCGTCGGGATGCACCTTCGTCGCGTCGGCGACCTTCTTGTCGATCGCCTTGCGCTGCGCCTTCGAGATGAACGCCTCGTTGCCCTTGCCGCCCTTGCCGTCGGACCCGCCGCCACTGTGCGACTTCTTGTTCAGCAGACTGAGCAGCGCCTCGTTGATCAGCGAGTCACACGAGTAGTACTGGTTGACGTCGCTCGGGATGTTGCCGAGCGCGTTCTTCAGCTCGCCGGCCGAGTAGTGGCCGTTCAGCGCGCCGTCATCGGTGCAGTCCTGAATGATCGAGTCGGTCGACGCCTGCGCCGTCGCGGGCAGCAGCGCCAGCGTGCAGAGCAACGCCAGGAACAACAACGTCTTCGGCGGTGCCGAATGCTTTTTTGCCGAGCCCATCAGTTCGCCGCAAGCTACCAAAACAACCTCCAGGGGGGAGACGTGTTTGTGTCTCTTGAATCCCCGAACCCAGCGGTGTCGGGAAAGTTGCTGAAATTCAGTAGCGATTTCAGCGCTGGGTTTTTGGGGTGCGTGTAAGGGTGCAGATTGGCTACCCGGTCGGACGCTCTCCTAAACGCTCTCTACGATGCGAAGTCGATGCCAGCGCTTGCCGATCAGCGCGTTCTCGTGCTGCACAATCGTTACCGCCAAGTAGGTGGAGAGGAGCGTTTCGTCGCTCAGCTCGTCGACCTGCTGCGCCGCCGCGCGGGGTCGGTCGAACTGCTCGAGCGCGTGAGCGCAGAGACCGGCGCCGCGGCTGCTGCGCGCGGGCTGGTTCGCGGCGGTCTCGATCCCGATGAGGTGGCGGCGGCGGTCGAGCGCAGCGGCGCGACGATCGTGCACGCGCACAACCTGCACCCGACCTTCGGCTGGCGTGCGCTCGCCGCCGCGCGCGAGGCCGGCGCCGCGACCGTTCTGCACCTGCACAACTACCGCCTGTTCTGCGCGATCGGTATCGCCTACCGCGACGGCCACGACTGCACCGAGTGCGCGCCCGACCGCACCGCACGCGGCGTGCTGCACAACTGCCGCGGCTCGCTGCCGGAGTCGATCGCCTACGCCGTCGGGCTGCGTCGCGCGCAGCCGAAGCTGGCGGCGTCGGTGGACCGCTTCGTCGCGCCGGTGCGCCAGGTTGCCGACGATCTCTGTGCGCTTGGCCTGGACGTCCCGGTCAGCGTGCTGCCGACCTGGCTGCCGGATGTCGACTTCGCCAACGAGTCGAACGCCGGCGGCGGCGAGTACGCGCTGTACGTCGGCCGGGCGACCGCAGAGAAGGGCCTGTTCGTCGCCGTTGAGGCCGCGGCCGAGTCAGGCGTGCCGCTGCGCGTGGCGGGCAACGGCCCCGATATCCAGCGCGCGATCGAACTGGCGAACAAGCTCGAGGCGCCGGTCGATTTCATGGGTCAGATCGACGGCCAGGCGATGGTCGCGGCGCGGATGGGCGCCGCGTTCTGCATTCTGCCGTCGCTCTGGCGCGAGGTTCTGCCTTTCGCCGCGCTCGAGGCGCTGGCGGCCGGCCTGCCGCTGATCGTCTCCGAGCGCGGCGGCCTGCCCGAGCTGACCGAGCGGCCGCTGGTCGTTCCCGCCGGCGACGCCGGGGCGCTGGCCGCGACGATGGCGAGTCTCTACGCCGATCGCGACGCTCGCGCGCAGGCAGGCGCCCGCTCTCTGGCCCGTGCTCGCGAGCTGTTCTCCGAAGATGTCTTCGCGGGCAGGCTTGAGGAGCTGTACGCGCAGGCGAGCGGCGTCGCCGCTAGCTCTGTTGCTTCAGCTCAGTCTCACTAAGCCACTGCGCGACCGTCTCGCCGATGAACTCGCCGGCGTCTTCCTGCAGAAAGTGGCCGGCCTCGGCCACCTCGACCGGACCCTCGGCGTGGATGCGGCCGGTCAGCACCTGGCCGAGCTTCTGCGGCAGCACCGGATCCTTGTCCGCCCAGAGCACGAGCTTCGGCCACTGGCCGTTCACGAACGCATCGAGCGCCGCGCGGCCATCGACTGCGTCGGGGTGGTCGGGCTGGCGCGGGATCAGCGGCGGGAAGGCGCGCGCGCCGGCCTTCGACTGCTCGCTCGGAAACGGCGCCTCATAGGCGGCGAAGACGTCGTCTTCCATGCCACGCGCGACGGCGCCTTTGATCAGGAAGCCGATCGGCAGCTCTTCGGTGCTGACGACGAAGTCGTGGAACATCTGCCAGGCCTCGCTCATCTTGAAGTCGCCAGTGTTGAAGCCGGTGTCCATCAGCACGGTCGTGTTGATCAGTTCGGGCCTGCGCGCGGCGACAAGGGTGCCGATCGGGCCACCCCAGTCGTGCATCACGAAGTTGATCTGTTCGAGCCCCAGCGCGTCGATCAGCGACGACAGCGAACCGGTGTGCAGCTCGTAGCTGTACGCGTCGACCTCTAGGGGCTTGTCCGAGCGCCCGAAGCCAAGAAAGTCCGGCACGACGCAGCGGTAGCCGGCGGCCAGCAACGGCGGCACGACGTGGCGCCAGAGAAAGCCCCAGCTCGGCATGCCGTGCAGCAGCAGCACGACCGGTCCGTCGCCCTCGTCGATGTAGGCCATGCGCAGGCCTTCATGTTCGTGGTACTTCGGCTGCCAGGGAAAATCCGGCAGTGAGTCGAAACGATCATCCGGCGTTCGAAAAACGTTCTCTGCCGGAGTGTCGGTCATCGCTTAGAAGAGCTGGTTCTCGCCGGCGAAGATCTCGGAGACGCTGTCGTCGTTGAAGATCCGGCGGATCGAGTCGGTGAGGATGTCGGCGACCGTGATCACTTTGATCTTCTCCGGCGCGCCGGGGCGCAGCGGGATCGTGTCGGTGACGACGATCTGCTCCAGCGGCGAGTTCTCGAGGTTCGTGAAGGCGTTGCCAGTCAGTACCGGGTGCGTCGCGACGGCGAGCACGCGCTCCGCGCCCTCGTCGTGCACGGTCTGGGCGGCCGCGCAGAGCGTGCCGGCGGTGTCGATCATGTCGTCGACGAGGATCGCCGTCTTGCCCTTGACGTCTCCGATCACGTAGCCGATCTCGGCGACCTGGTGGGCCGGACGGTCTTTGTTGAGGATCGCCAGCTCGGCGCCGAGCTTGCTTGCAAACTTCTTCGCGAGCTTTACGCGCCCGGCGTCGGGCGAGACGACCACCAGGTCGTCGCCGACGTGCTGGTCGATGATGTACTGCGTCAGGATCGGCATCGCCGTCATGTGGTCGACTGGCTTGTGGAAGAAGCCCTGCACCTGGCCTGCGTGGAGGTCCATCGTCAGCACGCGGTCGGCGCCGGCGCCCTCGATCATCTTCGCGACCAGTCGCGCGGTGATCGGCTCGCGCGGCGCGGACTTCTTGTCCTGGCGCGAGTAGCCGTACCACGGGGTGACCGCGATCACGCGGTGAGCCGACGCGCCTACGGCGGCGTCGATCATCACCAGCAGCTCCATCAACGCGTCGTTGGCGTTGATGCCCGCGGCCTCATTGCCACAGGTCGACTGCACGATGAAGATGTCGGCGCCACGCACCGACTCTTCGTAGCGCGCGTAGATCTCACCGTTCGAGAAAGTCTTCAGCGTTACGGGTGAAAGCTCGACGCCCAGACGGTTCGCGATCCTGCCCGCAAGCTCCTGGCTGGCGCGGCCGGATACCACCATCAAGCGCTTGTTTCCTCCGCGCTCGATGATCGTGCTGGTCTGAGCTTGAGTCTGCTCTACCTGTTCTGGGGTGCTCACCGTGGTCGGCTCCATCACGCCTTCCTTCGTGCGTAATCCTCGATGACTTTTTGGCGTGCCCGCGCTACCGCAAGTGCTTCGCTCGGCACGTCCTTTGTAATGACGCTTCCTGCTCCAGTGTACGCACCATCGCCGACAGTGACAGGGGCAACCAAAGTTGTGTCCACGCCTGTGCGTACGCCCGCGCCGATCGTCGTGCGGTGCTTGTTCTTGCCGTCGTAGTTGGCCGTGATCGTCGCGGCCCCGAGGTTGGCGCCCTCGCCGATGTCGGCGTCGCCGATGTAGGACAGGTGCGGGATCTTCGCTCCGGCGCCGACCTTCGAGTTCTTGATCTCCACGAACGTGCCGGCCTTCGACCCTTCGCCCAGCTCGGCGCCTGGTCGCAGGTAGCTGAACGGGCCGACGCTGGCGTTCGCGCCGACGCTCGCCTCGACCAGGTAGGAGTGCAGCACCTTGGCGCCGTCGGCGATCGCCGAATCGGTCAGCGTGCTGCCCGGCCCGATCGTCGCGCTGCCGCCGATCTCGGTGCTGCCGCGCAGATACGTCGCCGGCTCGATCACCGTGTCCGCGCCGATCTTCACGCCCGCGTCGATCCACGTGGATGCCGGATCCACGACGGTCACGCCGGTGATCTGATGGTCGCGGATGATCCGCGCGTTCATCAGCTGCTGCACCAGGGCGAGGTCCGCGCGGTCATTGACGCCGAGCATGTAGTCGGGGGAGTCGAGCTCAAAGGCGACGACCTGCTCACCGGCGGCGCGCAGGATCGGCAGCACGTCGGGCAGGTAGTACTCGCCCTGCGCGTTGTCGGCGCCGACCTGAGCGAGCGCATCGAACAGCTTCGCGCGGTCGAAGGCGTAGATGCCGGCGTTGACCTCGTCGATCGCCAGCTCCTCGGCGGTCGCGTCGCCGGCGACTTTGGTCTCGGCGATCCGCTCGACCTCGCCGTCGGCGCTTCGCACGACGCGCCCGTAGCCGGTGGGATCTTTGAGGCGAGCTGTGGCCACGACCATCGCCGCGCCGGTCTCGGCCTGGCGCGCGGCCAGCCCCTCGACGAACGCCGCGTCGATCAGCGGCACGTCACCGCTGAGGACCAAAACCTGATCGGCGTCGCCGATCGCGTCCTGCGCCGACTTGACCGCGTCGCCGGTACCGAGCGCTTCCTGCTGCGTCGCCGTCACGGCGCCGTCGGGCAGGACATCGGCGAAGTCATCGTCCGGGCCGGTGATCACGACGACCTGCGCCGCGCCGGCCTGCTGGGCCGCGAGGACTGGATAGATGAGCATCGGCAGCCCCGCCACCGGATGGCGGACCTTCGTCAGCTGAGAGCGCATGCGCGTGCCCTGGCCTCCGGCCATGATCGCGACTGCGCCGACGTTCGCCATGCCGGGCATCCTACTTCCGCGATTGCGGGAACTTCTCAGCTGACCGGCGCGACGCGCCCGGCCCACGGCCGCGCGGTCTCGAGCTGCGCCGCCAGCTGCAGCAGCAGGCCATCGTCGCCGAGTCCGCCGACGAACTGCACGCCGAGCGGCAGGCCCGCGTCGGTCCAGTGCAGCGGCACGTTGATCGCGGGCCGGCCGGTGAGGTTGGCGAGCTGGGTGTAGGGGACCCAGCCGAGGTTCTCATCGATCATCTGGTCCAGGATCGAGACCTTTTCGAGCAGCTTGCCGCCGTGCAGTGCCGAGATCGCGCGTGACGCTTTCTGCAGAGCCGGCGGCGTCGCGATCTCGCCGACCTTCACCGGTGGCTTCGCGAGCGTGGGCGTCAGGAAGATGTCGTAGCTCTGCTGGAACTCGAGTAGCGAGCGCAGATAGTCCTGACGGCGCGCCAGCGCCTGTGCAGGCTTGATCGCGCCGCCGGCGCGGCCGAGCTCGGCGATCGCGAGCGTGTCCGCTTCGAAGTCGCTGTTTTTTGCGCCCGTCCGTTCCTTTGCGAAGGCGACCTGCGCGGCGAGGGCAGCGAACCAGATCGTCAGGAAGTCGCGCGCCAGCGCATCGTCGTCATACGGCGGCTTGACCTGTTCGACCTCGTGGCCGAGCTCGGTGAGCAGCGCCGCCGCGCCCTCGACCGCGGCGATCGCCTCGCGGTCGGGCGAAGCAGTGATCGCGGAATCCCAGCTGTAGCCGATCCGCAGCTTGCGTGGCGGCTGCTGGATCTGCTCGCGGAAGGACTGCGTGTGCGCCGCGGCGAGATACTCGTCGGCGACCTCGGGGCCGGCGATCACATCGAGCATTCCGGCGTTGTCGCGCACGCTGATCGAAACGACGCCCTGAACCGACATCCCGAACAGCGGCTCGCCGTAGGTCGGGCCGTAGGGCGTCAGTCCGCGCGAGGGTTTCAGTCCCACCAGGCCGTTGCAGGCGGCGGGTATGCGGATCGAGCCGCCACCGTCGTTTGCCCCGGCTGCCGGCACGATTCGCGCGGCGACCGCGGCGCCGGAGCCGCCCGACGAACCACCCGTCGTGTGCTTGAGGTTCCATGGGTTGCGAGCGGGCCCGAAGAGCTCCGGTTCGGTGATGCCCTTCGCTCCGAACTCCGGCGCGTTGGTGCGCCCGAAGATCACGAGTCCGGCGTCGAGCCAGCGCTGAACGATCGTCGAGTGCTCCTTGGCGATGTCGTTGCGCAGCGCGCGCGAGCCGTACGAGGTGGCGACGCCTTTGTACTCCTGCGCGAGGTCCTTGACGAGAAACGGGACACCCGCGAACGGTCCGCTCAGCTGTTCCTTGGTGCGGGCGTCGGCGATTGCGTCCATCGGCGTGACGATCGCGTTGATCTTCGGGTTGACCGCGGCCGCGCGTTCACGCGCCAGCGTGAGCAGCTCAGCTGCAGTGACGCTGCCGTCGGCGACAAGCGCCGCCAGCGCCGTCGCATCGTGCTGCATGTACTCCTGAAGGTCCATCAGCTCGCTCCCCGGCGGGATCGTAGTGCTTCAGGCAGAATCGCGTGTAACGCGAACGCGGCAAGCGGTACTAACGCACCAGACCCGCAACCAGGAGATTCCATGAACGACTCGATCGACCTCGACTTTTCCGGCCTCAAAGCCACCTTCATCAACTGCACGCTGAAGAAATCGCCCGACGTCTCGAACACACAGGGCTTGGTGGACATCAGCAAGCTGATCATGGAGAAGCACGGCGTCGAGGTGAGCGAGATCCGCTCGATCGACCACGCGATCGCGACCGGCGTCTACGCGGACATGACCGAGCACGGCTGGGACGTCGATGAATGGCCGTCGCTGTGGCCGACCGTCTTCGGCGCCGACATCCTCGTGCTCGCCGGCCCGATCTGGCTGGGCGACAACAGCTCAGAGATGAAGAAGGTGATCGAGCGCCTCTACGCGCACTCGGGCGAGCGCAACGAGGACGGCCAGTGGGCCTACTACGGCCGCACCGGTGGCTGTCTGATCACCGGCAACGAGGACGGCATCAAGCACTGCGCGATGAACATCTTGTACTCGCTGCAGCACGTCGGCTACGTGATCCCGCCACAGGCCGACGCCGGCTGGATCGGCGAGGCCGGGCCGGGTCCGTCCTACCTCGACGCCGAGGGCGGCGGCCGCGACAACGACTTCACCAACCGCAACACCACGTTCATGACCTGGAACCTGATGCACACCGCGCGCATGCTGAAGAACAACGGCGGCATCCCGGCATATGGCAACCAGGCCGCCGAGTGGGACGCGGGAACGCGCTTCGACTTCGAGAATCCTGAGTACCGCTAGGGGCTAGCGGCCGGGCCCAGGGCTCGGCGGCGCAACTTTCGGCAACTCGAAGACCGGGTTCTCGATGATCCCGATGATGTTGCCGAATGGGTCGCTCACGCGAGCGACCCAGATGCCCTCGCCGGTGTGCGTCGGCTCGAGCACGCTGCTGCAGCCGCGCTCGAGTAGTTCGTCGTAGGCCGCCTGCGCTCTCGGCACGCCCCAGTAGGACTGCGCGCCTGCGTCCACGTCGGCGTCGGGGTCGAGGCCGAGCTCGTAGCCGCCGACGTTGAAACCCACGTAAAACGGCTGGTCGAAGTAGGGCTCCTGGCCGAGCAGCTCGCTGAACCACGCCTTGGTGGCGTCGAGGTCGGGCGCGGGGTAGATCGTTGTGCGTAGGCCGAGAATTTCCATCTAGTTGCGAATCTTCTCAGAAACCGAGGAAATCTTTTAATAAACCGAACGGTGTTCGATGCAAACTGCGCCTAACCTGACGCAGGTGGGTGACTTGAACGATGGTTCAGTGATCGCCGAGGGGGCACGTCCTGGCGGTCGCAGTGAGCGAGTGCGTCGTGCCGTGACCGAAGCGACGATCCAACAGCTGCTTGAGAACGGCTACGAGCAGCTGACGATTCCTGACATCGCCCGCGCGGCCGGCGTCAACCCGACGACGATCTATCGCCGCTGGAAGTCGAAGGGGATACTCGTGCTCGATGCCGTAGCGTTGGCGTCGAGCGGCACGGTGCCCGCTCCGGACACCGGCAGCTTGCGCGGCGATCTGCGAGAGCTGATCGGAGGCGTAGCAATCGCGTTGCGAAACGATCAGGTGCGCTCGGTCGCTCGCTCATTGATCGGCCTGCCCGAGAGCGAGGCGTCTGAGGCGAGGAACTTGTACTGGAACACACGCAAGGCGATCGCCGGGCAGATGATTGACCAGGCGATCGCGCGCGGTGAGCTGGAGCCTGGCGTCGACGCGTGGGACATCGTCGAGATCGCCGCCTCACGGATCTGGATGCGTGCGGTCATCACCGAGACTCCGTTCGACGAAGATTTCGTCGATCGCGTGGTCGACGAAGCGGTCGAACTTTCAAAGGCCAAACCGCCGAGTAAGTCTTAACGCAGAGGCTTTTGCTTTTGCTGTATTGTGGCTCCTACGGGCCGCCTTTGGGCACCGACGAAAGACCTCACCGGCCAGGTACACGCGAACCATGGCCACAGGACGACCCGAGCGGCGCGGAATGGGTTCCCCCCACATCAACGCAGCACAGGGGGTGAGTTCGGGGGTGTATCAAGGCGGTCCGCGCCGTGCCGGAACAAGCGATTCGGAGCGGTGGTGTGCGATAGCGGGTGCGAGCGGCCGCGTCAGCGGCTGGAGCGGATTTTTGGCGGCCTTGTGCCGATCCGACTGGTGGAAATCCGCTTTCGCACACCGCTACTCGCGCGTGCGTGAACGCACGGGCGCGGCGTGCCGTGCTTCGTTTTCGTGCTTCTAGGATTCGCAACGTCGATCGCACATGCGATCATCTTGGGGCGTAGCCAAGTTGGTAAGGCTCCGGGTTTTGGTCCCGGGATCCCTGGTTCGAGTCCAGGCGCCCCAGTTCTCGCAGCGCGTGTGTTTTGGGAGTCGCGTCCCGAAGCTCGCCGACGCGGGGGTATATAACGAATAGCTGCCAGCTCTTGCCGAGTACGTGAGGGGGGAAACATGGGCAGGCAAAACATTTCCAGCGGCAGCGCGTGGGAACCGACCATCGGTTATTCACGAGCTGTGAAGCTTGGAGAATTGATTCACGTTTCAGGCACGACCGCGACCGGCGAAGACGGCGCGGTCGTCGGCGAGGGCGACGCGCGCGCCCAGACGCTTCAAGCAATCAAGAACATCGAGGCCGCACTGGCGCAGGCCGGCGCCTCGCTGGGCGATGTCGTGCGCACACGCATGTTCGTCACCGACATCGCGCGTTGGGAGGAATACGGCCGCGCTCACGGCGAGGTCTTCGCTGAGATCCGGCCGGCGACGACGATGGTCGAGGTCTCGGCGCTGATCGATCCGGCGATGCTCGTCGAGATCGAGGCCGACGCACAGGTGGGGTCGTGATGGCGGCCTCGCGGCGTGAGCCGGCACAGCAGCGCAGCCGTGAGCGCGTCGACCAGATCGTCGCGGCCGCCGCCGAACTGCTCGACGAGGGAGGCGTCGAAGCGCTGACCACGCGTGCGTTGGCCGAGCACTCGGGGATCCCGGTACCGACGATCTACCGCTACTTCGCCGACCGCGACGAGATCGTGCTGGCCTTCCTCGACCGCGAGTTCGCCGACATCGGCAAGTCGGTCGCGCGGGCGGTGCTCGCGCTCGACCACGTGAGCATCGCTACCGCGATGCGAGCGACCGCCCAGGCGCACCTCTGTTACCACGAGCAGCATCCGATCGCGGTCGAGGTCTGGTTCGGCGGCACGCAGACCGCGGCGATCCACGCCTACATCCGCGCATATGACCATGAAATCGCGCGCCAGTGGACCGAGAACAGCGCCGCCGTCGGTTTCATGTCACCGGAGATGCCGCCGTTCCTTTTCGACTTGGTCGCACGGCTGTTCAATCGCATCTGGGAGTACTGCTTTCTCGAGCACGACGAAGCGGCAGACCGCGCCGAAATCGCGGCACTGGGCGTCTCGGAGGCGATCAAGATCGTCGAGCAGTACGCCACGCCGCGAGGCCGCGATGGCATCTCCGGCGCCGAATACGCGCAGGCGATGGCGGAGCTTTACGGCTTCAAGTTGCCCCTGCGCGGCGTCTCTCAGTAAAGTGGAACATTGTTCGTAATACCGCTAGACTGGAAATGCGGTACGGCTCTCGCGAGTGTTTTAGGGACCGGCGACGTTTCACGACGACGCTTGTCGGATGGGCTAGCGCTCATCCGTACTCGCGAGGGACTCCCCTACCGAATCACGGGTGGCACCAAACCCAGTATTTGGGCGCCACGAGCCGCGAGGCTTCGGCTTCGCGGACCCGGCCGACCGGCCGCCACCGATCCGTATTTGGACACGGATTGAACGGCGGTCCGGTGGTCGTTCCTCGGTGAGCTAGGCGCCCGCCGATTCCGTCGCCAGCGCTCCGGCCGCGTCGCCGGGCAGTCCGGGGAGAGCGCCCTGCTGCGTCTCGATCAGCTCCGGGTCGGTCACATCACGCTTCGTGATCGTGAGGTACGAGACCAGGCCGATGATCGTTGCCAGGAAGACGGCGCTGGTGACGGTGGTGCCGAGCCCGAGCCCGCCGTCGGCGCGCGGCTGCGACAGGTAGTCGCCGATTGACGCGCCGAGCGGCCGCGTGAGGATGTAGGCCAGCCAGAACGCCAGCACCGCGTTGGAAGTCTGGCGGCGATGCTCCGCCGCCAGGAGAGCCTTCGATAGGTAGTGGCCCGCGGTGACGATCGCGATCATCCCGCCGAACATCAGTGCCGACTTCCAGTAGCCGATGTTCAGGGTTTCGGCGATGTAGTCGCCTGCGGCCGTGCCGAGAGCGAACGTGAAGAGGATTGCTCCCCAGTAGAACGCCTCGCGGCGGCGGGTAAAGATCGTGTGGATCGAGAGGGTGTGCTCGCTCACGTACCAGGCCGCGAACGTCGCGATCATCAGCACCGAGAAGACGATCGTCGAGAGCAGCAGCGGCACGCCGAAGCCGTCCGTCAGGTTGTCGGTGATCAGTGTGCCGACGACGCTGATGAAGACGACCGCCAGCCAGTAGATCGATGGCACGTAACGGTCGCGTCTGAACTGCAGCACAAGGGCCGCGATCAGCAGCACGCTCATCACGATACTGGTCAAGGTCAGGCCGAAACCGAGGGTGTCGTTCAAATAGTCCGCCGCCGTCTCACCGACGGTGGTGGCCATGATCTTGATCACCCAGAAGAAGATCGTGACTTCCGGGACTTTGTTGAGAAGTTGCTTATTCATACGGCCCAACGTACGGGGCGCCGCATGGCGATTTCCTGAACAGGTCGAGTCAGTCGGCGGGGATTCTCAGCTCGAAGCGCCCGCCGGCGGCGGACGGCACCGCGCTCAGTTCGGCGCCGAACGAGCTCGCGAGGCGACGCGCCAGCGGCAGCCCGAGCCCGGCTCCGCCGTCGCTCGAAACACCTGGCGCGAAGATCTCCGACGGGTCGCCGGCGAAGCCTTCGCCATCGTCCGTGACCGCGATCACCACGTGGCCGTTGTCGCTGCGCACGTTCAGGTCCGCGTGCCGCTGCGCGTGCCGGATCGCGTTCTCGACCAGCGGTGAGAGCGTCTGCGCCAGCACCTGGCTGTCGGCGCCGACTCGGCTGCGGCCACCGTCGCCGTCGACCGAAAGCGAGACGCCTTGCGCGTCCGCCGCCGCCTGCGCCCCGGCGGCGACCTCTTCGCAGGTCTGCCGCGCGTCGCACCAGCGGTCACCGGCCGCGTCCGCGATGTGCGCTGCGAGCAGGACCTCGATCGCGCTGTTCATGCGGTCAGTCCCGTCGACGATCGCCCGCAAGGCATCCTCCGCCTCCCTGCCCGGCGCGTCGCGCAGCGCCAGCTCGGCTTCGGCGCGAATGCCGCTCAGTGGCGTGCGTAGCTCGTGCGCGATCTCTGCGGTCAGGCGCTGCTCGCGGCGCATCGCTGCGTCGATCCGCCCGAGCAGGTTGTCGAGCGTTGCCGCGAGCGCTGAGATCTCGTCGTGCGGCGCGCCGTATCCGAAGCGGCGATGCAGATCGTGCTCGCTCCAGTCAGCGGCGCGCTCGGTCATCTCACCGACCGGTCGCAGCGCCCGCCCGACGGCCCAGCGGATGATCAGTGCGCCGGCCAGCAGCGCGATCAGGTCGAGCACGAGCGTCGCGACCCGCGCGATCCGCTCGGAGTGTTCGTACGGCTGCAGCGAGACGCCGACCACGATCGTGCCGCGAGCGCGGTCCTGCGCGTCCAGCGCCGGCGTGGCGAACAGCCGAAAGCGCTCGCCGAGCGACAGAAATCGCGGCGCCGTTGCTGTCGAGAGTGACTGCGCCGCCGCCTGCAGCGGGGCCGTGGCGCGCGGACGTTCGATCGCCCGCCCGCCGGAGAAGACCCAGCTCTGCTCGTCGAGCGCGACGTCGCTCGGAGCGTCGCGCACGAGCAGCTTGCCGCCGACCGACTCCAGGGTGACCTGTTGCGCCGCCGCGCGCGTACGCAGCGAGTTGTCGACGTCGGCGCGGAAGCGCTGGGTGAGCAGCAGGTTGCCGAAGATGCTGACGACCGCAAGCACGAGCGCCATCGCGGAGGTCGCCGCGAGGGTCACGCGGTCGCGCAGGTCCAGTCGCGTCATCGCAGTGAGTAGCCGACGCCGCGCGCGGTGTCGATCGAACTTTCAGCGCCGAGCCGGTCGAGCTTGCGACGCAGCCGTGCGATGTAGGTGTCGAGCGTGTTGTTATGCACGATCGCGCCGTCCGGCCAGGCGGCGGCGACCAGTTCGCTGCGGCGCAAAACGGCGCCCGGCTTGGCAGCCAACGCGGCGAAGATCCTGAACTCGGTAGGGGTCAGCTGGTCCGTGCGCTCGCCGATCCGCAAGGCGTGCGCCGCGGGGTCGAGTTCGAGCTCGCCGCTGGGCGTCGCGGCGGCCGGCGCAGCCCGCCTCAGCAGCGCACGCACGCGGGCGATCAGCTCGGCGATCTCAAACGGCTTGACCAGATAGTCGTCGCCGCCGGAGCTGAAACCCGAGAGCCGGTCGGTGAGGGCGTCGCGCGCGGTGAGAAAGATCACGGGCGCCTCGACTCCGTGAGCGCGCAGTGCTTGGCACACGTCGCGGCCGTCGGCGTCGGGCAGGCCGATGTCCAGCACCAGCAGGTCCGGCGGCGCCGCGCTGAACCGCGTCACCGCGTCGTGGCCGTTTGCGGTTGCGTCCACGTCGAAGTCTTCGCCGGCGAGTGCGCGGCGCAGCACCGAGCGCAGCTGCGAGTCGTCTTCACAGATGCCGATGCGTTTCGCCTGCATGTACCGATGATGGCCGATTGTGGCGGGTTTCGCGACCGCCGATCAGGCTGCGTTCATGTTTGTGACGCCGTGGCGCGAACGGAATGGTGTACCGCTCAAGGGTGAACCGCGATCGCACGATACGAAGTTGACCCGCGTTGCGCGGCAGGGGAAGATGGAGTACGGCAGTCACCAAACATTCGCGGCGCAGCCGCAGCAGGCGAACTATCAGTTCGTGCCATGCGCGACGCTGCCCGGATATCTGAGCGGTGCGGATCCGGCGGTGATCGACGCCGTCACCAACGCTTTCATCAATGCACTGCTCGACGCCGGTTGGGCCGGCGCCGGCACCGGCGGCGAGCCGGGCCGGATGATCGCGCACGGCGATCTGGCCTTCAACGCCGACCGCGTGATCCGCGATCTCGCGCTCGGCAGGATGCCGGTCGAGCAGTGGACGCAGGCCTGCATCTCCGCGGGCATCACAAACGTCCAGGTCGCTGTGCCGTATGCCGCGCCGCCCGCGCAGTACGCCGCGGTCCCGGCGGCAACCGGCGCGCCGGGCGCGCCGATCTGGGAAGTGCCAGGGAAGAAGCCGGGCCACGGCCGGCGTGTGCTCGTCAGCGTGCTCAGCGTGCTACTGGTGCTGTCGTTCGCCGGCTACCGCGTTTACAAACAGGGGGTGTTCGGCGGCTCAGGCAAGATGAAGGCCGACGGCGCGTCGAATCTGCCCGGCAAAGGCGCCGCCCTGAAGTACTCGCCGCGCGCCGGCGACTACGAGTACTGGAGCGTCGGGCGAAGCAGCGGACAAGGCGCGTCGGCCGGCGAGTGGCGTGTGCGCCATTCGACCGCGACGGGCGAGTCGTTCATCGGTATCGAGCTCGACCACTGGGACCCGCCGGTCACGACGGAGGAGGACGCCGACGACTGGGCGTCCTGGAAGAACGACCAGTACAGCGCGATGGCCGGCCACGAAGTCACCTACTTCAAGGACCAGTTCGCCGGCCGCACCGCTTATATCTGGGACTTCACCACCAGCGACGGCAACTGGCGCCACGGCGTCTGGGTGCCCGCCGCGAAGGATTCATTCGGCTTCGCCTGCCTCGGCGACCGCAGCGACGCGCTGGATGTGTTCAAGCGCCAGTGCCTCGACGCGATCGCGACCGGCACGATCAAGTCGAACTGAAGGGTCCGCCAGCGCCGGCCGTTAGCCTGCGCAGATGACCAGCGCGGCCGGCAGCCAAACCAACCTCGAGATCCTCGAAGAGCTCTTCGGCTTCGACAGCTTTCGCGGCGAGCAGGAGCAGATCGTCGAGACCGTGACCGGCGGCGGTGACGCCCTGGTGCTGATGCCGACCGGCGCCGGCAAGTCGCTCTGTTACCAGTTGCCGGCGGTCGCCCGTCAGCGTGCCGGGCAGGGCGTGACGATCGTCGTATCGCCGCTGATCGCGCTGATGCGCGACCAGGTGCTCGCGATGCACGAGCTCGGCATCGAGGCGTCCTACCTCAACTCCACCCTCGCAGCCGACGAGTTTGCGCAGACGCGGCAGCGGATGCTCGCCGGCGAGATCACGATTCTGTATGCGGCGCCGGAGCGCGTCACCAATCCAGGCTTCCTCGAGGATCTGGCGGTCCTGCACGCAGCCGGCAAGCTGAGTCTGTTCGCGATCGACGAGGCGCACTGCGTGTCGCAGTGGGGTCACGACTTCCGCCCCGAGTACACGGCGCTGAAGATCCTGCACGAGCGCTTTCCGGGCGTGCCGCGGATCGCGCTGACGGCGACGGCCGACGCGCTGACGCGCGCCGAGATCGTCACGCAGCTCGACCTCGCCGGTGCACCGCAGTTCGTCAGCAGCTTCGACCGCCCGAACATCCGCTACGCGATCGACGAGAAGCGCGAGGCGAAGGCGCAGCTGCTGCGCTTCATCCGCGAGAGCCACGCGGGCGAAGCCGGCATCGTCTACTGCCTCTCTCGCCGCAAGGTCGAGGAGACGGCCGCCTGGCTGACAGAGAACGGCATCGAGGCGATGCCGTACCACGCCGGTCTCGACACGCGCGTGCGCCAGCGCAACCAGGACCGCTTTCTGCGCGAGGACGGTCTGGTCGTGACCGCCACGATCGCCTTCGGCATGGGCATCGACAAGCCAGACGTGCGCTTCGTCGCGCACCTCGACATGCCGAAGAACATCGAGGGCTACTACCAGGAGACCGGCCGCGCCGGCCGCGACGGCGAGCCCGCCGACGCGTGGATGGCCTACGGCCTGCAGGACGTGGTTCTACAGCGCGGCATGGTCGAGGGCGGCGAGGCCGACGAGCGCCACAAGCAGGTGCTGCGCGGCAAGCTCGACGCGTTGCTGGGGATGTGCGAGTCGACGCACTGCCGCCGCCAGCAGTTGCTGGCGTACTTCGGCGAGCAGTCGGCGCCGTGCGGCAACTGCGACAACTGCCTCGCACCGCCCGAGACTTGGAACGCCGGCGAGCCTGCGCGGATGCTGCTCAGCTGCATCTTCCGCTGTGACCAGAACTTCGGCTCCGGCCACGTCTTCGACGTGCTGCGCGGCAAGGAGACCGACAAGGTGCACCGCTTCAACCACTGGAATCTCTCGACCTACGGGGTCGGCGCCGAGTACAGCGAGCAGCAGTGGCGCGCGGTGCTGCGCCAGCTGATCGCGCGCGGCATGGTGCGCGTCGACACCGACCACTTCAACGTGTTGCGGCTGTCAGGCGATTGGCGCGAGTTCATCACCAGCGACGAGCCGCTCGAGCTGCGCGTCGCGGCGAAGAAGGTGAAGGCGGCGCGTAGCCGTCCCGCAGCGGTCGCCGAAGGCGAGGAGCCGCTTGCGCCCGCCGACGAGGAGTTCTTCGAGCAGCTGCGCGCCTGGCGCAAGCAGCAGGCCGACGAGCACGAGGTCCCGGCCTACGTGATCTTCGACAACAAGACGCTGCGCGCGATCGCACGCGAACGTCCGGACTCGGTCGAAGCGCTGTCCGAGGTCAAGGGTGTCGGCGCCGCGAAGCTGGAGAACTACGGCGACGAGGTGCTCGGGCTGGTTGCCGCTAGTGCGTCGCCGGCCGGCGCGTAGTGCGGTTTCCACAACTCAACTTCGCCGACCCTGGCGCCGGCCTCGACGATGCACAGATGCTGCGCTTCGAGCAGCAGGTCGCCGCGTCGCTCGACGAGGTCTTTGCGTTCTTCTCCGACCCGGCGAACCTGCAGGCGCTGACGCCGCCGTGGCTGCATTTCCAGATCGTCGAGACGCCGCCTGCGCTGGCTGCCGGCGCGCTGATCCGCTACCGGTTGCGGCTGCACGGCGTGCCGATCGATTGGTGCACGCGGATCGAGCAGTGGCAGCCGCAGGTGCGGTTCGTCGACATCCAGCTCGCCGGTCCGTACCGGCTCTGGCACCACACGCACGAGTTCGAGGCGCTGCCGGACGGCGGCACGCTGGTGCGCGACGTCGTGCACTTCAAAGTGCCGTTTGGTCCGCTCGGCGAGTTGGCGCGCCGGGCGTTGGTTCAGCCGGACACCGAGAAGATCTTCGACTACCGCTTCGCTGAGATCGCGCGGCGCTTCGGCTAGCTCGCGGCCGGCACTCGGCCACCCTCGGCACCGGGCTCGTATGCCGGGCCGCCGGGATTGGCGATGCCGAGCACGCGCATCGCCTTGAGGCCCAGGCTGAGCCGCTCGCGGCCATCGGTCGAGGCGCAGTCGAGGCCCGTCAGGTCCTTGACGCGCTCCAGGCGGTAGCGAATCGTGTGGCGATGCGTGAACAGGCGCTGCGCCGTGCCGGCGACGTTGCCGTCGGCGGCGAGGAAGGTGTCGACGGTCTGCACGAGGTTGGTCTCGTACTGCTCGTCGTAGTTGACGAGCGGCTCGATCGTCTCGGCGAAGAAGCGGCGCAGCTCGCCGGGGTCGTCGCACATCGCCGGTAACAACAGGCGGTAGGCGCCTGTGTCCTCGAAGCTGAGCAGGTTGCCGACGCCGTTCGCCTCGGCGACGTTGACCGCGAGCAGCGCCTCTTGGCCGGCGCGGTACAGCTCGGCGGAGTCTGTCGTGATGCGCCCGTAGCCGACCGTCGAGTTGAACTCTTCGAGCGTTGCTTCGAGCTCTTCGCGGATCGTCTGCGCCGCCTTCGCGACGGATTCGGGCTCGGCGCTCGGGATCAGCACGAACACCTCGCCGGCCTGCGAGTCACCACGTTCGACCAACGCCGCCACGACCCGCGGGTGCATCGAGCGCGCGACGCGCTCGACGACGAGCAGCAGGCGCGCGCGCCAGTCGTCGCCGACCGGGCGGCGCGGGGTCGCGCGCGCCAGCACGAAGGCGCAGCCACTGGCGATCTCGACGCCGACTTCCTCGGCGCGCGTGGCCACGGCGTCGGCCTCTTTTACGTCGCCGACGATCAAGTCGCCGATGAAGCCGGTGGCGACCTGTTGGTCGGCGCGCTCCGGCGCCAGCGTGCGCTCGACCTCGAGCGCGATCAATGTCGTAACCATCCGCAAGGTC
>JBOGYW010000011.1:0-44399 GCA_050696815.1 Solirubrobacterales bacterium
GCGCCGCAGAGTGCTGCGGCGCTTCTTCACCGCGTATCTCACTGCGAAACAGAAGTTCCAGACGGTTTGGGCAGACGACGAGTTACTCGGTGCGGCGCTCTGGGCGCCGCCGGGCAAGTGGAAGACGACGCCTGCCGAGGATCTCTCGCTCGTTCCCGCGATGCTGCAGCCGCGGCTGTTGCTGCGCGCGCCGATGGTCGGCTGGGGGATGCTTGGAGCCGAGCGCAGGCACCCGCCGGGGCCGGATCACTTCTATCTGGCGGCGCTCGGCGTGTCGCCGGCGGCGCAGGGCAAAGGGCTCGGCTCGGCATTGATCGAGCCGGTGCTCGAGACCTGTGACCGCGACGGCGTGCCCGCCTATCTGGAGGCCTCGAAGTTCGAGAACATCGCCTACTACGCGCGCCACGGTTTTCGTCAGACCGGCGAGATCCGGCTGCCGCGCGGGCCGATCGTGTACCCGATGTGGCGCGACGCGTAACAAAACCGAGTAGTGAGAGACTTCGCGTTGACCCACGACTTTGGAGGCAGCGATGATTTGCACCCTTACAACCCGCAAGATCAAGCCCGGCACCGAGCAGGAGTTTGCGACGAGCTTTGACAGCATGGTCGCGCAGTTGCCGGAGGACATCCGCAACCGCTGGCAGCACGTCTACGTGTGCCAGGACGTAACCGACGAGAACACGATCCTGTCGTTCGGCTTCTTTGACGGAACACTCGATGAACTACGCGAGATTCAGGCCCAGAGTGGGCGTGAGGAGATGGTCGAGGCCGTTGGCCACCTCGTCGAGGACGTTCTGCTCGACGGCTCGTATGAAGTGATCGCGGAAGTTCAGAGCCCGCGCAAGACGGCCGCCACAGTGGCGCAGTGAGCGCACTCGTCGATACGCGCGGCGAAGCCGTCGAGGCGGCGGCGTACGAATCGCTCTACTCGCTCGGCTTCGAAGGCGTCGAGGCAGAGCGTTTCGGCCACGTGCTGGCTCGCCACTGCGCGCAGCTGCCGGCCGTTTCGATGCTCAACGGCGTGCTCGCGGCGGGGTCCGGCGAAGACAACGAAGTAGAGGTAGCGCTCGTGGACCAGGCCTGTGTGTGGCTTGCGGAGCGCGGCGTGGGCGGCTACCTCGCCACGATGCCGGGATCGCATGTACTGGACGTGTTCGAGCGCGAGCGCGGCTTTGCGCGCGGCTACGCGTGGATGAAGTTCGAGCACTCGCTCGGCGAGCTGCGGGATCCGCCCGCGACCGACCTCGAAGTGCGCCTCGTCGACGCGGGCGCCGCCGATGCGTTCGGCATGACGGTCGTGGAAGGCTTCGGCATGCCGCCGTTCGCCAAAGATTGGCTGGCGCTCGCGGTCGGCGCGCCGGGCTGGCGCTGCTTCCTGGCGTACGCCGGTGACGAACCGGCCGGGTCGGGGGCGATGTTCGTGCAGGACGGTTCCGCTTGGCTGGGCTTCGGCGGCACGCGCGAAAAGTTTCGCCGCCGCGGCGCTCAGGGCGCTTTGCTCATCGAACGACTGCGGCACGCACGCGAGCTCGGCTGCACCGCGGCGTTCACCGAGACCGGCGAGCGCGTGCCCGACCGGCCGTCGAACTCCTACCGCAACATCTTGCGCGCGGGCTTCGGAGAGGCGTACCTGCGTCCCAACCTGACGATTCCGGTCAAGCCCTAGGGCGTCAGAACGAGCGGCGCGACGATCGAGAACGTCGTGAACTCTTTTCGCGAGTGGCCCGATGAGCGCACCCGTGTGTTCAGTCGCACGAAAACGGCGGTAGGGGCGGCAGGCCGCGTCACCTCAACCGACCTGCTGAAGCGGCCCGTGCGCCTGCTGTAGGAGAAGCTGCCGACCCGCGCGTAGCGGCCGCAGGCGTCGGCACGGGTGACGACCATCGTCGCGCGGCGCGCGATCGGCGTGATCACCCGTCCGTCGACTGTCACGCGACCGTCGGCGTAGCGGATCGAACTGGTCACGAGCCGCCGCGTCAGCTTTATCCATCGTGTCGCAGTGTTGCCGAGGATCGCCCGGTAGCGAGCCAGGTTGGATCCGACGCCGGGCCGCGACGGCCGGCGCACGGTCACGCTGAAAGACCCGTCGGCGCGGACCGTCGGCCGCGCGACAACCCGGCGGCCGGTTGCGCGGTACTGGATCGAAACGCGCTGTCCGGCAAACTTCAGGCGTGCGATGCCGCTGACCAGCGATCTGCTGCCGCGAACCGCCACGTTCGTGATCGCGACGTTCGCCGCGCAGGCCGGAAGCGGGTCGATCGGAGCCGGCGGGGGCGGCTGTGGTGGCGGCTCGAAGTCCGGCCAGGCGTAGCTGACCAGCTGGTTGTCGTACTGCGCACTGACGGTGCGGCCGGTACTTGACGATGATGTGAACGTCGTAGTCGCCGCCGAGGAGTCGGTAGTGCCCGTGTTCGGGAGCACGGTGCCGTTGGTTCCGCCGAAGGAGATGTCGGTGCCGTCGGGCAGTAGGTTGCCGATTGCCGCTCCATCGCTGTTGGTCGTGATCCCTGCTGTCACGCCGCCGCTCTCCGACTCGCCGAGCGTCGATTTGGCGGCTGCGATGGTCAAAACCGCCCACGGGTCGTAGTTGACACCCGAAGCGGCTTGCAGAACCGTGTCGCAGCCGCCGCCGCCCGGCCCTGCATTGCATCCCCACCAGTTGTTCGTGGCGCTGCCGGTGGCGTTCCCGTCGGAGTCGACGAACATTCCGACGACGTTCCCCACGATCTGGTTCAGTGTCACGTCGACACCTGTGGGCGCGGCGCTCGCGGGCGGCGAGTTGTTCGCCGTCGACCTGCGCAGGCGGACACCGAAGCTGAAGTCGCGGACGTCGTTGTTGCTCACTGTCACGTTGGTGAGCAGGCCTGTGAGCTGAATTCCCGTGGTCGCGCCCGATCCTTGGAGGATGTTGTTCGTGACGCTGACGCTCGAGAAGCCGGCGCCGGCGCCGGTATTCGGGTTGTTCGACGTGTTCGCGACCTCGACGCCGAGCAGACCCGCCGTAAGTGCGTCGAAGGAATTGCCGTCGACCACTACCGGCTGCGCGAACGGCTGGCCCTGCGCCGATCCGAAGAAGCCGGATTGGATCGTGATTCCGGCGCGGGCGTTGAACGAGTTATTGAGGTATTGGTGCGGGCCGGTGGTCGGTCCCGCCGTCGCTCCGAACATCGCGTCCGTGATCGCGTAGTTGCCGGTGTTGAGTGGCGCGTTGAACGTGGAGTTCTGCACCAGCACTGTGTTCGAGGCGTTCTGGAGCAAAAGCACGTTTCCCTCGATACCGGTTGAAGTCAGTCCGTCGACGACGATCGGTTGAGACGTGCCATTGACCTCGAGCCCGCTCGAGTTGAAGGTGCCGTCGTTCGGACCCACGAATTCGACGTTGGTGATCGTCAGGCCGATCCCAACGCCGGGAGCTGGAAGAAAAACGGCGTCACGGCGCGAAGTTCCGGTCCTGCCGAAGTTCGCGACCGACAGGTCGCTGAGCGTCTGCGCGGTCGCGGCTGTGTTGAAGCGGAAAGTTCCCGCCTGTCCGTAAGTCGTGGCGTCGTCGCCGCTGACGACGGTTACACCCTGGCCGGCGCCGTGGAAGGTCAGGCTTTTGCCCGCGACGATGATGCCGTTGGCGGTCCCGGTGTGGAAGGTGCCGGGGCCGATCTCGATCGTGTCGGTAGCGGCAGCGTTAGTGACCGCCTGCTGGATCGTCGCGCATGCCGTGACGGGAGTGGCGCCGCACGATCCGCTGTCAACGCCACCGGTGTCGACGAACACGCTGGCGCAGGCAGTCGACGCGAGCGCGAGCGATACCGCCAGCCCGATGAGCACGGCCGCGCCGGTGAGCCGGATTCGTGACGAGGAGCGTGCGAGCGACAAATTTGGCAATTCGTGTGCTTCCCGTCCTCAAACTACAGGTTTGCCTCAATCGTCGCTTTCACTAATCTCACGGCCGCATGGCCGTTAATACCGACATCCAGCACCTGAAGTACGACCCGACCCAGATCGAGCCGAAGTGGCAGGCGGTCTGGCGCGACGAGAAGACCTGGCACGTCTCGAACAAGTTCGACGGCACGCCGAGCTCGTACGTGCTCGAGATGCTGCCGTACCCGAGCGGCGAGCCGCACATGGGTCACTTGAAGGTCTACTCGGTCGGCGACGCGCTGGCGCACTACCGCCGCCGCAACGGCATGCGCGTGCTGCACCCGATGGGCTACGACAGCTTCGGTCTTCCCGCCGAAAACTTTGCGATCAAGACGGGTCGCCACCCACGCGAGTCGACCGAGGCGGCGATCGCCGAGTTCCGCCGCCAGTTCGAGACCTGGGGCGTCTCGATCGACTGGGACCGCGAGTTCGGAACGCATGAGCCGACCTACTACCGCTGGACCCAGTGGATCTTCCTGAAGCTTTTCGAGGCCGGCCTCGCCTACCAGAAGGAGGCGGCCGTCAACTGGTGCCCGAACGACCAGACCGTGCTCGCGAATGAGCAGGTCGTCGACGGTCACTGTGAGCGCTGCGGCCACGCGGTCGAGATCAAGCAGCTCAAACAGTGGTTCTTCAAGATCACCGCCTACGCCGATCGCCTGCTCGAGGACTTCGCCAAGCTCGAGCACTGGCCCGACAACGTGATCACGATGCAGCGCAACTGGATCGGTCGCTCCGAGGGCGCTGAGGTGGTCTTCACCTGCGAGTCGCTCGGCATCGACTATCCGGTCTTTACGACGCGCCCGGACACGCTGTTCGGCGCGACGTTCTTTGTGATGTCGCCCGAGCACCCTGATGTTTTGAAGCTGGCCGAGGGCACCGGCCAGGAAGACGCGGTACGCGAATACGTCAACGCCAGCGCGCAGAAGACGAAGGAGGAGCGCGGCGCGGACGACAAGGAGAAGACCGGTGTTTCGCTCGGCCGCACGATCACCAATCCGGTCAACGGCGAGCAGATCCCGATGTTCGTCGCCGACTACGTCTTGATGGAGTACGGCACAGGCGCGATCATGGCGGTGCCCGCGCACGACCAGCGCGACTACGAGTTCGCCACCAAGTTCGGCGCCGAGATCCGCCAGGTGATCGCGCCGGCCGACTCTTCCGCAGAGACTCCCGACGACGCGGCCTACGTGTCGTCGACCGACACTGACGTGCTCGTCAACTCAGGCGAGTTCACCGGCAAGAGCTCGGTCGATGCCAAGCGCGCGATCACCGACTGGCTCGGCGAGTCCGGTCGCGGCGAGCCGACGATCAACTACAAACTGCGTGACTGGCTGGTCTCGCGCCAGCGCTACTGGGGCTGCCCGATCCCGGTCGTGCACTGTGAAGGCTGCGGCACTGTGGCGGTGCCCGAGGCGCGCCTGCCGGTCGAGCTGCCTGACATCGACGACTACCTGCCGAAGGGCAAGTCGCCTCTGGCCGCCGCGCGTGACTGGGTCGAGGTCAAGTGCCCGGAGTGCAAGGGTCCGGCCGAGCGCGAGACCGACACGATGGACACCTTCGTCGACTCCTCGTGGTACTTCATGCGCTACACCGACGCTCGCAACGACCGTGAGCCCTGGCATCGCGCCGTGCTCAACGAGTGGATGCCGGTCGACAACTACATCGGCGGCGTCGAGCACGCGATCCTGCACCTGATGTACGCGCGCTTCTTCACGAAGGCGCTGCACGACCTCGGCCTCGTCGGCCCGGTCGAGCCGTTCAACAACCTATTCACGCAGGGCATGATCACCCGCGACGGCGCGAAAATGAGCAAGAGCAAGGGCAACGTGATCAACCCTTCGAAGTACGTCGAGCGCTACGGCGCTGACACCGCGCGTTGTTACATCCTCTTCATCGGCCCGCCCGACCAGGACGCCGACTGGGCCGACGAAGGGGTGGAGGGCGTGCACCGCTTTCTGGCGCGCTTGTGGCGACTTGGCGTCGAAGTCGCGGAAAAGACCGCGGCCGCTGATCCGCCCGCCGCGGCCGGGCTGTCGGACGGCGCGTCCGCCGTGATGCGCAAGGCGCACTGGGCGATCAGCAAGGTGACCGACGACATGGAGGGACGTTTCGCCTTCAACACGGCGATCGCCGCCGTGATGGAGCTCGTCAACGAGCTCTACCGCCACAAAGACGCGCTGTACGACGGCGACGACGCCGATCGCGCCGCCGTGCGCTTCGCGACCGCGACGGCTGCGTCGTTGCTGTTCCCGTTCGCGCCCCACGTCGGCGCCGAGGTGTACGACCTGCTGGCCGGCGAGCGGGTCTGGGAGGTCATGTGGCCGTCGGCGGACGAGAGCTTCCTCGTCGCCGACGAGATCACCTTGGTCGTTCAGGTCAACGGCAAGGTCCGCGACAAGATCTCGGCTGCCGCCGACGCCGGACAGGAAGATCTGCTCGCGCTGGCGCGCGCATCAGAGAAGGTTCAGAGCCACATCGACGGCAAGGAGACGGTCAAGGAGATCGTCGTGCCGGGCAAGCTCGTGAACCTGGTGGTTCGCTAAGCAGGTTTGCGCGCGTGTGCCGGGATCGGCGAGGTGCCGAGCTTGCGCCCGGCGATCTGGTCGAACGTCGAGGCGACCGGCTGCATGCTGAGCGCACGGGTCATCGCGCGCGCGTTCATCCGGGTCCAGCGCGAAAGCGTCCATTCGCGCGCGCCGGGGTTGGGCAGCCCTGCCATCTGGCGGAGCGAGCGCGGCATCAGCGTGACCGAAGCGTGCCCGGCCCACTTGAGATTGATTGCGAACGGCCACTCCTTGGCAGGTACCAGGCGCAGGTTCGGCCGCGCGACGAACTGGATCGTCTCGGCTGCGGCTTTGCTGGAGCAGAGGGTGGGCAGCATCTTCGCGAAGTACTCGCGGTAGGCGTCGCGTGAGTCCGGAACCATTTCGCGCGGGATACCGATCAGCTCGGCAGCGGCGACATACTCGGAGAGGTAGCGGTCCTGCTCGGCGTCGCTGAGGTCCTGCACGAAGGTGCGGTAGGCGACGAGGAACGAGTGGGCCTCTGCGCAGTGCACCCAGAGCAGCGTCTCCGGATCGTTGGCGTAGAACTCGCGGCCGGTGACCGGGTCGATGCCGCGAACCTGCTCGTGTACGCGGCGCACGCGCGCGGCGGCGTCCTGGGCCGACTTGGTGTCGGAGAAGACGACGTGGTGCACGTACTGCGCGGTGCGGCGAAAGCGCTTTAGTGGGTCGACCATGAAGTCGGAGTACTGGGCGATGCCGGCCATCGCCAGCGGGTGCAGCGACTGAATCATCAGCGCGCGAAATCCGCCGACCACGATCACAGGGTGGGAGTGGATGCGCCAGGCGACGCTGTCGGGGCCGAACAGACCCCAGTCCGCGGCTTCGAGGCCGCTTTCAAGTACATCAAGCCGCTCGCGCGTAAAGCGACTGAAGGGATTCCGCGAATCCGTCGCTGAAGTAGCCGAGATTTCCGACTGGTCGATACCGGTCCTTGCGCCCATGAATGCCTACTTGCTCTTTTTGGGTTTGTCCGAGCCGAGGGGCGGTCTCCCAGAAGCCGCACCCCGAGGAGCACTGCATCGCAGTCTAAGTACAAATTGCGACTTGCGCAACTTGCAGGCAAAAAGATTGCAGAATGCGGTACGGCGGTGTTACTCGGCGGTCGGGTCGATCGGGACCGCTAGAACAGCGGCGTCTCGGACTCTTCGACCGATTCTTCGAGCGAGTCCGCTTCGATCTGCCGTTTGACGCGCGGGGCGCCGCCGTTGCCGTTTGTGAGGCCGAGGATCTCTGCGTCGGCCGGCGATGCGATCACATCGATTTCGTCCTTGCCGCTTCGCATGTCATCGATCTTCTCGATGTGCTTGTCGAGCTGGTTCGTGCGTGTCCCTTGCAGCTCGGTCCAGTTGCGGTTGGTCGACTCGATCGCGTTGCCGACCTTTTGCATCTGCCCCTTGTACATATCCCACTGCTTGCGGAACGAGGAGATCGCGACTTGGATTTCCTTGGTGCGGGCTTCGAGCCGGAAGTTCTCGATCGATTGGCGGATCACCGAGAGCACGGCGAACAGGGTCAGCGGCGAGCAGATCACGACGTGGTGCTGCAGCGCGAAGTCGACGATCCCAGGATCGTTCTCGTGGATGAAGCCGTAGACCTGTTCGTTCGGTATGAAGACGAGCGTGTAGTCGAGTGTGCCGTCGGCCGGGTTGATGTAGTCGCGCGTCGTGACTTCCTTAATGCGGCTCTTCGTGTCGCGCAGGAACTCCTTGGCAGCGCTTTCGCGCTCGGCGTCGTTGTCGGCGTCGAGGTAACGCTTGAACGCCGCCATCGGCATCTTCACGTCCATGTGCAGCGTGCGGTTGTCGGGCAGCATGAACGTGAAGTCCGGCCGGCTGCCTTCGCCGGTGGTCTGTTGTTTCTTGTAGTTGACGCCCTCGATGAAGCCGGCGATCTGCAGGACGTCATCGGCGATCCGCTCGCCCCACTGGCCGCGCGATTGGCTGCCTGCCAACGCCTCGTTCAGCTTGATCGTGTCCTGTCGCAGCGCCTCGGTGACCGATCGCGACTCCTTGACCATCTGCGACACCTGACTGATGCTCTTGACGCGCTCGGTGTCCGTATTGGTGACGAACTCACGGACGCTGGCGAGCTCCTTGCGCAGGCCTTCGAGGCCCTTGTCGATCTCGCCCTGGCGTTCCTTCAGCGCCTCTTTGCCGGCTTCGGACTCCTGCTTGAGGTGAGCCGTCGCGAGGCTGAGGAAGGTCTTCGTCTGCTCCTGCGAGAGCCGCGACTGCGTCTCGAGCACGCGGCGCTCGAGCGCTTCGGCGTGGGCGACGCGCTCCTGTTCCGCGGTTACCCGCGCTGCGCCCGCTTCGCTGTTGAGCCTGCCGATCGTCAGCGCGACGTAGGCGGCCAGCGCGGCGATTGCAAGCAAAACGACTGTCAAAAGAGCGATTTCCATCACCATCCCATACTGCCAAGCGCGGGGGACGGAACATACGTTCGGACATCTAGTGCCCGGTTTGCAGGGGGTTTTGCCGTTTTTACAGTGATTTTGCGATTGCGTCTTGTTTCGTAACACCTGGCTCCGTAGCTTCGGCGCCATGGTCGAACAGAACAAACCGATGCTCGCTGTGTATGCGGCCGCCGTGCTCGCGGTCGCGTTGATCGGCGCGCGATATCTCAAGTCGGTTGCTTCTTCACCCAGCACTGCCGGCCGCGCCGTCGCGACGTTTTCGGTGACCGGCGGCGGTTCCACCGGCGGAGTCGGCAAGTTTCACGCGTTGGTTGTTGATGTCGCGGGCGCGGTGCGGCGCCCAGGTCTGGTGCGCTTGCGCGAAGGCGACCGTGTCGGCGACGCCGTGCGCGCCGCGGGCGGACCGATCCACGGGGCCGCGGTTGACGGAGTCAACCTCGCGGCGCAGCTCGCGGACGGGCAGCAGGTGGTCGTACCGCGGCAAGGCACGAGTGACGGTGCCAGCGGAACGGCGGGGCCGCTCAGCCTCGGCTCTGCCACCGCGGAGCAGCTCGACACGTTGGACGGGGTCGGTCCGGGTCTTGCGGCAAAGATCATCGAGTACCGCGGTCAGCACGGCGGATTTCGCTCCGTGGATCAACTCGGTGAAGTGTCTGGGATCGGCGACAAACGAATGGAGTCGCTGCGTGCGCAGCTGCAGCCGTGAAGCAGTTGCAGCGATTTCCGCGGCATTCTCTCGCGGCTGCGCTCGCGCTCGGACTTGCGGTCTCGCCTGCGGGCGATGCGGTGGCCGCGGTCGTCGCGAGCGGCTGCGCCGCTTCATTTGCGGTCATTGGATTTCGCGCTTCCGTTGTCGTCATGGCCGGCGCCCTGGTGATCGCGGGATCGGCAGCGGGCACGCTACGACTCCACGCGATCGACGCGGATCCGCTCGGGGATCTGCAAGCGGGGACGGTGCGCGGATTTCTGATCGAGCATCCGCATCCGAACGAGCATGGATTCTCCGCTCGAGGTCGGGTTCGCGTTGCGGCAGATCGTGCGCAGACGATTCTGTTGCGTTCATACACGCAGATTCGCGGCGAAGCGCGTATCGGCGACGAGTTTGTAGCGAGTGGACGGCTGACGCCGGTGGATCCCGCCTCATCACGTACACCACAGGCGGCTTCGTACGCGCGTTATCTGCTGCGCAACGGCGTGCGCCGCGCGCTGCAGTCGCGCTCGGTGTCGCTGACCGGTGGGCGCCGTGACGGCGTCCTCGGCGCGGTCGATTCAATCCGTGCTCGATCGGAGCGGACGCTCGCTTTCGGGCTTGCGCCCGAGCCGGCGGCGCTGTTGCGAGGAATGGTGCTGGGCGGCGACGCTGGTCTTCCCGAGGCGACGGCGGACGACTTCAGAACTGCGGGGTTGAGCCACATTTTGGCGGTGTCCGGCCAGAACGTGCTGCTGATCGTGATCCTTGTGCAGGCGATTGCGATGGCGGCCGGCGCATCGCGGCACTGGCGCATCGTGCTTCCGGCTCTCGTGGTCTGCATCTACGTGCCGCTCTGCGGCGCACAGGCGTCGGTGCTCAGAGCCGGGGCGATGGGCCTTGCAGGTCTCGCGGCGATCGCCGCGTCGCGACCGAGTTCGCGCACCTACGCGTTGTTGCTTGCGTCCGTCTTCGTGCTCGCCTGGAATCCGCGTGCGACGGCCGACGTGGGAGCGCAGTTGAGCTTCGCCGCGGTGCTCGGGATCGTGGCGTTCACGAAGCCGCTGTCGGCGAGGCTGCGGCGGCTTCCGGGCTGGATGGCGGACGCGCTGGCCGCGACCGTGGGCGCAACAATCGCGACGGCGCCGCTGATGGCTTTTCACTTCGGCGCAATATCAGTCGTTTCGCTCGCGGCCAACGTCGTCGGCGAACCCTTGATCGGGCCGATCGTCTGGCTTGGATCGCTTTCGGCGGCGATCGGCCAGTTCTCGATCGGACTCGGCGCGCTCCTGAATGCGCCGAACGGCTTCTTGGTCGGCGCGCTGATCGAACTGGCTCACGCAAGCGCGGCCGTGCCAGGGGCTCAGTTCGGTGTGGGCCACTTCAGCTCATGGTGGCTTGTTCCTATGGCGGTCGTGATCTGCCTGCTTGTCGGGTCGTTGCGGGGCGTGATCGCCATGCCGGCGGCGCACCGCTCACGTCGGCCCAGCGTCCTCATCGCAGTTGCATTCACTGTCGGAGTGGTCATCGCGCTCCTTTGGCCGGAACCGAGCTTGCCGCCACGACCGTCGATCGCTTTTCTGGACGTGGGACAGGGCGACGCGACGCTGCTGCTCGGAGCCGGCGGCTGCAATGCGTTGATCGACGGCGGTCCTCCCGGCCGCGATCTTTCGGGCAAGTTGCGCCGGCTCGGCGTCGTCAGGATCGACCTGGTCGTCGCGACGCACGCGCAGTTCGATCACTTTGGTGGGCTGGGCGAACTCGCAGCGAGCGGGCGTCTGCATGTGGTCGATTTTCTCGATGGTGGGGGCGTCGCGAACGTCGCCGAGTACGCCGAGATTCGGCGACGATGGGATGGGGCCGGGACCGTCCGGAGGCCGGCGGTCCGAGGCGCTCAGTGGCGCTGCGGCGACCTTGCACTGCGTGTGATCGCTCCAGATGCCGACGCGGCGCGGCGACCGGTCAGAGACCTCAACACGATTGCGGCCGTGACCGTTGCCGAGGCCGGAAAGATGCGCATGCTGGCGTCTGGCGACGCGGAGAGCCCTCAGTTGCTGCCATTAGCACTGCCAAATGTCGACGTCTTGAAGGTCCCGCATCACGGCAGTGCGGATCCTGGGCTTCCGGCCGTGCTCCGCGCCGCCGAGCCGGAGATCGCAGCGATCGAAGTCGGCGCGGACAATCGCTACGGCCACCCGACTGCGCAGACATTGACGGCGCTTGCCAGCGCCGGAGTCGCCACCTTCCGCACGGACCGGGACGGAACCGTCGTGGTCTCGGAAGACGCTAGCGGCGCGTTGCGGGCGGTCCACTGGCCGTGACAGCACCTAACGTATTGGTGATGGCTGAGCTGAAACGCGCATACCTATTCACCGGCGACGACGAAGTCAAAATTGACCAGGCGCGCAAGCGGCTTGCGGCGCGCGCGCAGGCAGACGGCGCCGTGCTCGAGCCGCTCAGCGGCGACCGTTGCACGCCTCAGAACTTCGTCATCGCGCTCACATCTCCGAGCCTTTTGCCCGGAACCAGAATCGTCTTCGCCGACGGCCTCGAAACTTGGCGCGCTGCCGATGTCGGACCGGCGGCCGACGCGATTGCGGCGCTGGCCGACGATCAGCTGGGCGCTGTCGCCGTTCTGGTGTGCCGCAAAAAACCGCTGAAGGCGATCACTGAAGCCGTCGCGGCGGTCGGCGGGGAGGTGCGCGAGTTCATCCCGCCGACGGCCAAAGAGCTTCCGGGATGGCTGCAGTCGCAGGCTGAACAGTTCGGTGTCGCGATCGAGCCGCGCGCGGCGCAGCTGTTGGTCGATCTCGTCGGTGAGCCGGCCAAGAACGCCTCGCAGGCACAACAGTGGAGCCCGAAGCGCCGCCTGCTTTCCGAGCTCGAGAAGCTCGCGGTGCTCGTTGGCAAGGGCGGCACGATCACCGAGTCCGAAGTCGCGGTCGCGGGTTCCGGCGAGCAGAGCGCGGAGATCTTTCGGTTCACGGACGCCGCCGTCAGTGGCGACGGCGGTATCGCCACGCAGCTTGCGGCACAGCTTCTCGCGGCCGGCGAGCCTCCGCCGAGAATCGTTGCACTGCTCGCGCGGTCGTTCGGGCAGGCGCAGGCGGTCGCTGCATTGGTCGAGGCCGGGCGCGGGGCGGATGTTGCAGCGGAACTCAAACTGCCGCCGTGGCTGGCAAAGAAGCTCGCTACCCAGGCGCAGGCGCGCGGCGGCGCGGCGCTACGCGACGCGCTGGTCGAGATCGCGCGGCTTGACGACGCAATCAAGGGCGGTAGCCCGCTCGACGACGACACCGAACTCGTTCGCGCGCTGCAGACGCTCACGACCTAAGCCGCGAGACCAAGAATGAACTGCGAGAAGGGCGCTACGCGCCGAGCTTCGCGCGCGTGCGGGCGGCGCGGGACTTCTTGCGGGCGCCGTTGTTCCTGTGCAGCGCGCCACGCTTGATGGCCTTGTCGATCTTCGACGTGAGCACCTTGTGCTCGGCGGCGGCCGCTTCGGCGTCGCCGTTCTCGACCGCGGCCTCGAGGCGGCGGAAGTACGTCTTGATCGCGGACGTGTAGCGACGGTTCTCGTCGCGCTCACGTTCGGCACGAAGAATGCGTTTTTTCTGTGACTTGATGTTTGCCATGTGTTTAGGCTTGCCCGGCGAATAGCCAAGAGCGGCGATATCGCCGCCAGGCAAGAGCGCAAAGTGTAGAGGACGCCCGATCGAACACGAGAACGACAAGCCGGCTGGCAGCGATGCCCAGCCGCTGCCATCTGAAGCGGTAGCCGACGAAGTCGCGGATCACCAGTTTCCGCTGGCGACCGCAGCCGTGCGCGAGACGCTGGCGGAGGAGGGTGCGCCGCTCGACACAGAGGACACCGCGCGCGCGTCGACGGCCCGCAACACGGCGATCTTCGGCACGCTGACGGGCCTTTCGCGAATCGCCGGACTGGCGCGCGAGGTCCTCGCCGCAAAGTACTTCGGCACATCGGGTGCGGCGTCGGCCTTCACGCTGGCGTTTCTGATCCCGAACACTGTCCGCTCGCTGTTCGCCGACTCGGCGCTCAGCGGAGCATTCATCCCGGTCTTCTCCGAGCTGCTCGACCAGAAGAAGAAGGCCGAGGCGTTCCGCCTGGCCTCGACGCTTTTCATGATCATGCTCGCCGTTCTCGGCGCGATCACCTTGCTCTTCATCCTCGTCGCCGGCACGATCGTCCCACTTTTCACGCCGCCGACAATCACCGACGCCGGCCTCGACGCGCTCACGGTCGGGCTCAGCCAGGTGCTGTTCCCGATCGTCCTGATCCTCGGCCTCAACGGGCTGGTCGTCGGCATCCTGCAGGCATACGACCGCTTCACGATTCCGGCGCTCTCCGCGCTTGTCTGGAACCTCGTGATCATGTTCTTCCTCGTCGGCACGCGCCCGTGGTTCAGCGGCGACGAGGCGCTCTACGGCTACGCGATCGGCATCCTGATCGGCACGGTCGTGCAGTTCGCGATGGCGCTACCGGTGCTGCGCAAGGTCGGCTTCGAATTCACCTTCGCCTTCGACTGGCGCGACCCGCGGGTCGCTCAGGTCTTCGGGCTGATGCTGCCGGTCACGCTCGGTCTCGGCCTGATCAACCTCAACCTCTTCGCTAACGCCTACATCGGCGGTTTGGTCTCCGAGCAGGTGCCACGCGCGATCGACAACGCATTCCGCATCTACATGCTGCCGCAAGGCATCTTCAGTGTCGCGATCTCGACCGTTCTATTCCCGCAGCTCAGCCGGCTGGCCGGCCGCGGCGACTTCAAGGGTGTCCAAGACCTCAACGCCCGTGGACTGCGGCTGATCTTCTTGATGTTGCTGCCGGCGACGGCGGCACTGGTGGTCCTCGCGCATCCGATCACGCAGCTGATCTACCAGCGCGACGCGTTCGGGCCGGAGTCGACCGACCTCGTCGCGACCGGTCTCTTCTGGTTCGCCTTCAGCCTGCCGTTCAGCGGCGTCAACCTGTTGCTCACGCGTACGTTCTTCGGGCTCAAGCAGCCGTGGCTGGTCACTTGGCTGTCAGTCGGCAACTTGATCATCAACGTCGGCGTCTCGTATGCCCTGGTGCCATGGGGCATCGGCGGCGTCGTGATCGGCACTGTCGTCTCTGATGCCGCGATGGCGGCGGCGCAGTTCTGGCTGCTGCGGCGCGTGCTCGGCGGCAGTCTCGAGCTCGCCGACATGTACCGGCCGCTGGCAAAGATGCTTGTCGCGGCGGCTGCTTTCGGCGGCGTCGCCTATGGCGTCTGGTACGCACTCGACCAGGCGCTCGGCGCGTCGCTGATCGACCAGATCATCGAAGTCGGCACCGCTTTGGCGGCCGGCGCGATCACGTACGCGGCGATCGTGCTCGCAACGCGGGTGCCCGAGGCAGTGACGATCAGGCGGCTCGTCGTGGGCCGGCTCAGCCGTTAGGTTGCCGGAATAGCGGCGCCGCCTGTGGCGAACGCTGTCGCATCGCCGGAGCCGCGACAACGGGGTAAACCGGGTCCTGCGGCTGGTCCAGCACTACACGCTCGGCGCGCGTCGGCATTGCGAGTGCGGCCGGCGTCGGACCGGTGATTCCGCCGGGCTGGCGGGCCACCTCGTCGTGCCACATCTGCATGCCCTGCCTGATGTGCGCCGGTGGCCTGGTCCTCGCGCGCTTGGCGCGGACCCTCGAAATAACAGCAATCCCCCCGATTGTCCCTAAGAAGATCGCTTTGTACGTCAGGTAGCCGTGAAGGCCTACAACCGCTGTCTGCATAAGTCGTCCTCTGACCTAAAGCGTTATGTGAGCACCCCGTCCCGGGTGCTTTCAATATTCTCGGTACGAAAAGCCCCTTACTTAAGGGGTCTGAGCGCGAAACGTGAAGAAATTTAGTTTCGTATCGAGTTAATTTCCGGCCGGCGGCGACTCGCGAGTAGGGTCGCTGGGCGGAGCGGGCGGCGGAGTGTCTTGCGCGAGCGAGTGGTTCACCCACAGTGGGCGCGCCGGCTTGCCGGCCTCTGCCTCGGACTCGTGCGGCTGCACGCCGGTGCGCTTGGCCCGGCGCCGCTGGTGCAGCGCGTAGACGCCGACCGCCGGCAAGAGCAGCAGCTTTACCAGCACAAAACTGTGCATCAACGGCGACATCCAGTCGATCCAGCCGAAGGCGAGGGGCAGCGTCAACATGTATTCAGACTAACGCCGCCATAATCACGTGCCCACATGGAGATTCCCGCCGAACGCATCCGCAACTTCTCGATCATCGCGCACATCGACCACGGAAAGTCGACGCTTGCGGATCGCATCCTCGAGGTCACTCACACGGTCGACCCGAAGTTCATGAAGGCCCAGCTGCTCGACAGCATGGACCTTGAGCGCGAGCGTGGCATCACGATCAAATCTCAAGCCGTGCGCGTGTACTACAAAGCCGACGACGGCGAGACGTACCAGTTCCACTTGATCGACACTCCCGGCCACGTCGACTTCACGTACGAGGTCTCGCGCAGCCTGGCCGCGTGCGAAGGCGCGCTGCTGGTGGTCGACGCCGCCCAGGGTGTAGAAGCTCAGACGCTCGCAAACACCTACCTGGCCGTCGACGGCGGTCTCGAGCTGATCCCGGCGATGAACAAGATCGACCTGCCGAGCGCGGAACCCGAACGGGTCGCAGGCGAGATCGAGGAGCTGCTGGGTGAGCCGGCGGATGACGTGCTGAAGATGAGTGCGAAGACCGGCGAAGGCGTGCACGAGATGCTCGAGTCGATCGTCAAGCAGATTCCGCCGCCGGTCGCCGACCGCACCGCCGCGCCGCGCGCGCTGATCTTCGACAGCGAGTTCGACCAGTACCGCGGCGTGATCGCCTACGTGCGAGTCGTCGACGGCGAGTTCAAGAAGGGCGACTCGATCAAGACCTTCCAGACGCCGACGAAGGCGCAGATCGAGGACATCGGCTACTTCGGCCCGAAGATGACGCCGATCAAAAATCTCAAGGCGGGCGAGGTCGGCTACATCATCACGGGCATCAAAGACGTCGCCAAGCTGCGCGTCGGCGACACGATCACTACCGAGGGCAACCACGCGGCCGAGCCTCTGCCGGGTTACCGCGAGGTGCAGCCGATGGTCTTCTGCGGCCTCTTTCCGGTCAGCACCGACGACTTTGAGGACCTGCGCGACGCGCTCGAGAAACTCAAGCTCAACGACGCGGCTCTGACCTACGAGCCCGAGACGAGCCGCGCGCTCGGCTTCGGCTTCCGCTGTGGCTTCCTGGGCCTGCTGCACATGGACATCGTGCGCGAGCGGCTCGAGCGCGAGTACGACCTCGAGCTGCTGGCAACGCCGCCGAACGTGCGCTACGAGGTCACGCTGACCAACGGTGAGGAGATGAAGGTCAACTCGCCCGTCGAGATGCCCGACCGCGTGACGATCGAGGAGATCCGCGAGCCGTTCATCCGCGCGACGATCCTGACGCCGCGCGACTACGTCGGCGCGGTGATGGAACTGTGCCAGGAACGTCGCGGCGTTCACGTCGACATGCACTACATCAGCGACCAGCGCGTGCAGATCACCTACGACCTGCCGCTCGCCGAGATCGTGCTCGACTTCTTCGACCAGCTGAAGTCGCGCTCGAAGGGCTACGCCTCGTTCGACTACGAGATCTCCGGCATGCGCGCCGGCGACCTCGTGCGGCTCGACATCCTGTTGGCCGGCGACCCGGTCGACGCGCTCTCGATGATCGTGCACAAGGAAAAGTCGTACGCCGCCGGGCGAATGCTCACCGAGCGGCTGAAGGAGCGGATTCCGCGCCAGCAGTTCGACGTCGCGATCCAGGCGGCGATCGGCGCCAGCATCGTCGCGCGCGAGACCGTCAAGGCCGTGCGCAAGGACGTCACGGCGAAGTGTTACGGCGGTGACATCAGCCGTAAGCGCAAGCTGCTCGAGAATCAGAAGAAGGGCAAGAAGCGGATGAAGCAGGTCGGCCGGGTCGAGGTGCCGCAGGAGGCGTTCCTCGCCGTGTTGCAGCTGGACGGCGATAAGGCCGACTGACGAGTAACGGAGCGATTTGCCGCGGGGCGCGCGCGGTACGATCATTAAAACGTCCGCTTCCTGGAGGTTTAGATGGAAGTCACCGAACCTCAGGGTCTTCGCGAGCGACGGAGAGCTCGCACATTTGAATCGATTTTGGGTGGCGCTCGAGAAGTTTTTCTCGAGCGCGGCTATGACGCGACCTCGCTGCTTGATATCGCGCGGCGCGCGGACATCTCCGCGGGCACGGTACGTAACTACTTCGGCAACAAAGATGCCGTGTTCGCGGCACTGATCGACGCCGAACAGAAACTGCTGATCGAGCGGCTGGCAACTGCCGCCGGTGAGCTCAAAGCGCTTGAAGAAACGGTCAGCGCCGTCTTCGCCGCGGCCTTCGAGCGCTTCCGTGAGGCGCCGGAGATCTACTCGATGGCGCAGCGCAACATGCCCGCGGTGCGACGCGCGCTCGACTTCGAGCCGTTGCGCGGATTCGTCGACGAAACGCTTCGCCGGCCGGACAAGTTCAACCATGGAATCGGCGAACAGCTGCCGAACGGCGCTGCACTCGCCGACATATTCGCCACGCTGACGCTGGAGCTTGGCCACGTGATGCTGAACCGGCCGGCCGAAAAGGATCAGGTCGTCGTCGACTTCCTCGCCGGCCTGGCAACCGGCGCGATCATCCGCATGCGCGCCGAAGGCGCCGCGGCCGACGCCGGAGCCGAGCTCGCCGCCAAGGTCGAGGCCGAGCGCGATGCGCGCGGCACCGAGCAGGGGGAGGAACCGCAGGGTCTGCGCGAGCGCCAGAAGGCCGACACGCGCGCGGCGATCCTGCAAGCGGCGCGCGATTCGTTTGCGGAGGCGGGTTTTACCGCGACGGGCATGCGCGAAATCGCAGCACGGGCGGACGTCGCGCCGGCAACGATCTACAACTACTTCGACGACAAGGAGGCAATCTTCTGCGTGCTTGCCGACGAATACTTCGGCCTCTTTGGCGAGCAGATGCGGAGCTGCCGCGCGCGTACGCGCGACCTCGAAGAGGAGATCGGCGCACAGTTCCGCATCGCCTACAAAATGACTGCCGAGAACCCGGTGCTGTTCGAACTGATGCTGCGCAATCTTTGGGAGGTCCGGCAGATGATGCCCGAGCTCGCCAGCCTCAGCCAGTTCGCGCTTGAGATGGCCGGAGACTCACAGCTGATGGTCGAGCAGAAGATCCTGCCGCCACTCGACGTCGAGCTATTTACGCTCACGATCGTGAGTATGGGCTTCGAGGTCGGCAGACTCGCTGTCGGTTTCAAGCCGCCGGACTTCGCCTTCGCGACGAAATTTGCGACCGACTTCTTCACCGGCGGGATTCTTTTCATCGGCGGTCGGGACCCGACGAAGGCGGTCGAGCTGTCGCCGGAACCCCTGCAACGTGGGTGAATACGCTGGGGTAATGATGAACGCCACAAAAAACTTAATACAGGATGTAAACTAAAACCGAACAAAAAACTTGAACACGTCGACAATTATCTGTATGATCGGCCGGTCGCAGGGCCCGCGACTCGATCCATCAAACGAAAGCAATGGGAGTCATACAGATGAATCCGAAACGGAAGCACTCGGTCAGAGCGCTCGTCCTGACGGCCGTCATTTCCGCGGCACTCGCGGTCGGTTTTGCGTCTAGCGCGAGCGCTGGAACGTACATCGGCGGCAAGGACTGCGGAAACACCGCGGCCTACGGCACGTGTACATACGGCCCGGTCGGCTCGATCAACGGCTGGACGTACTTCTCGTCGTATGTGCTGGTCAGCGGCGGCACGGTCAACCACTGCGCCGCGATGTCGGGCGGCTCGTACTACTGCTCGACATGGGCGACCGTGAACTCGTACTGCCTGCCGGTGAACGGCGGCAACTACTCGGCCTACGGGTACAACGCCAGCGCGAGTCCGCATCACTACACGCTCACGATCTATCGCAATCCGGGTGCGGGGGAGTGCCACTGACGGCAACGGTGCGTGCGTGGTCGTCCCTGCTGGTGGAGTGACGACGGCAGCCGCGGTGCGTCTTCGTGACGCACCGCGGTACGCGCCGAAGGCCGGCAAAGGGAAATGAAACTACTCGCGTATTGGATCAGTTGTGTCGTTTTGGTTAGTGGACTTTCGGGGTGTGATGATCGCGATCGCTCAGCGGATCATGCGGTGGCTGCGACTGCGCCGGCGGTGCTCCGCGCAGGCGATCGTCCGAGTCCCGCCGAGTACCGCATGTTTCGTGTCGTCCCCGCGGACGAGCGGCCGTTGCGCGCCGAGATCGCGCGGCTGCGGCTCGTTTCCGGCGTGGGGCGGTACTGGGTCGCGCCGTGGCGTGGCCCCAAGAGCCGCGCAGGCGGGTTCTGTCTCTACACCGAGGCTCCGGGTGCGCCCGGACCGACCGCCGGTTGTTTCGACGCGGCGACTTACCGCACGGGGCGCGCTTTCGCGTATTCCGTTGCTTCGCGGCATTTCAAATTGGTGGGCTTCCTACCTGGCCGCGACAGCCGGGCTGAGCTTGTACACGGATCGCACGTCGACTCGCTCGAGCAACGCCAAGGCGTCTACTCCGCGGCTCTCGCGACCGTACCGACGGCACTTGTGATCTATTCGGGAGATAGGAATTACCGCTTCGAGCTTGCGGCGCCGATGGCCAAGGCGAAGGCAGCGCCGTCCGGCAAGCCGAACGACCGCAGCGAGTAGCGGTGGCCGGCCGCTCTGCGATCGCGGATTTTGGTAGGTTGGCCACGGCTCAGGCAACTGAATGGAAGCGATGAAGCGTGGCGGAGATAGTGCCGATTTCGGGCGGTCCGGAGACCGCCAAGATTCGTAGTCCGATCGCCGTCGTCGCGCTGAGCGTCGTCACGCTGACGATCTACCAGCTGTTCTGGTGGTACTTCGTCAATCGTGAGCTCGCCGACCTCGGCCGCAAGCACGATCGCGAAGACCTCGGTACCAAGCCGCTGCTTTCGGCGCTCGCGATCTTCCCCGGCTTCTTGCTGCTCGGCATCCCGACGATCGTCACCACGATCACGACCTACCAGCGGATGAAGCGCGCCCAGCAGCTGATCGGCGTCGAACCGCAGCAGCAGGGCAACCCCTGGATCTACGGCGTCGCCTACGTCGCGATCTCGCTGGTCGCCTGGGGCTATCTGCAGCGCGAGCTGAACAAGATTTGGCGGATCGATTCGAACCCGGTGCAGGAAGGGATTCCAGCCACTGCTCCGGCGGCGGCGATGCCTGCGCCGCCGGCACTCATTGATCGATCCGCTCCGCCCGAGCCGCTCGCGCCACCAGGCGTCTGAGAGATCGGCAACGCCGCAGAAAAGGTAGGAAGGCAGCCGGGTCCGCAATCTGCGGGCCCGGCTGTTGCAACGCACTAGACTCGCCTCCGCTGGTTCGCTTGTCGCGCGTTCAGCGAAACGACCGCCGCGCGACTCGCCCCCATCCAATTCAAGGAGCAGTATTCGTGGCAATCAAGACTGACGCGGTGGGCAAGACCTTCCCGCCGGTCGAATACGTGGTCGGCACCGAGAAGATCAAGGAATACGCCGCCGCGACGTTCGACGACAACCCGCTTTCCAACGACGAAGATGCGGCGAAGGCCGCGGGCTACGCAGGCGTCGTCGCGCCGCCGATGTTCGCCGTCGTCTTCAGCAGTAAGGCCGCCGCACCCGCGATGTTCGACCCGGACGTGGCGATGAACTTCGCGATGATGGTCCACGGCGCCCAGGACTTCACCTTCCACAGGCCAGTCGTGGCGGGCGACCGCATCACCACCACCTGCTCGATCAAGTCGATCGAGGAGAACGGCGGCAAAGGCTTTTACGTGTTCACCACCGAGTCGGTCGACCAGGACGGCAAGATCGTCGTCAGCGCCGACTGGACCTGCATCGTGAGGGGTGTCTAATCATGGCTTTGACTGAAGGCGAAAAGATCAACGAAGTCCGCGTCACGCCGGACAAGTACCTGCCGCACCGCTACGCGGGCGCGTCGGGCGACTTCAACCCGATTCACATCGACAAGGAGTTCGCGACGGCCGTCGGCCTGCCGAACACGATCCTTCACGGCCTCTGGTCGATGGCGCAGGTTCAGCGCGCCGCGATGCAGGCGGCGGGCAACGACCCGACCAAGATCAAGACGCTCTCCGCGCAGTTCCGCGGCATGGGCCAGCCCGAGACCGAGGTCGTCGTGACCGGCGAAGTCGCGTCTGTCGGCCCGGCAGGCGAGGTGATCCTCAACCTCGAGGCCGCACAGGGCGACAGCCGGATCATTCGCAACTCGAGCGCCACGATCGAGACCGAGTAGTTCCAGCACAAAACTCGAGAACGGCCGTCCTCGCCGGTGTGGGGGCGGCCTTTCTTTTGTCCTCATCTGACAACGTAGACCATCTGATAGCTTTCGTTTACAGATGAGTGAGAAGATCGTCGAGTTGAGCGCGCGTCGCGGCCGCACGTACGGCGGCTTGACGGCCGAGCAACGCACCGCGGCGCGGCGTGAGCGGCTGATCGACGCCGGCATCGAGGTATTCGGGACCGACGGCTATCGGGCGGCGACGATCCGCGGCGTGATCCGCGCGAGTGGGCTCGGCGAGCGCTACTTCTACGAGAACTTCGACGATCTCGACGACCTGATGGTTATGGTCTGCGAGCGGATTCACGACGAAGTGATGAACGAATCGCTGCTCGCCGTGGTCGGCGCCGGCGATGACCCGGTGGAGCAGATCCGCGCGGGGCTCACGGCTTTCATCACCGCGATCACCCGCGATCCGCGCAGGGCCCAGATCAAGCTGCTCGAGATGGCTGGTGCGGGTGACGCTGTCCGCCAGCGCCGCCGCGAGGGGATGCTTGCGATGGCGGATCTTGTCTTGCTGCGTGCGCCCGCCGGGCTCGGCGCACGCGGGCTCGATAAGCGCATGGTCGCGCTCGGCCTGATCGGCGCCGTGAACGAGTTGCTGATCGAATGGTTCACGGGCGGTTCCGAACTCGCGATCGACGGGCTCGTCGAGCATTGCACGGCAATTTTCGAGGGCGTTCTGGCCCTCGCCAACGAACAGGAGAGTTGATGAACGGTTGCGTTACCCGCACCGACGTGCGTTTTCCCAGCGGCGACAGCGACTGCGGCGCTTGGCTGTATGAACCCGCAGGCCAGGGCCCCTTTCCCGTCGTCGTGCTCTGCCACGGCCTCGGCGCCGTGCGCGAGATGCGGCTCGACGCCAACGCGCGTCGCTTCGCCGAGAACGGCATCGCTGCGGTCAACTTCACGTATCGCCACTTCGGCGACAGTGGGGGCGAGCCGCGCCAGCTGCTCAGCATCGAGGACCAGCACGAGGACATCGCCGCCGCGATCGACTACGTGCGCACGGTCGACTTCGTCGATCCCGACCGCGTCGCGCTGTTCGGCAGCTCGTTCGGCGGCGGCAACGTGATCTCGGTCGCGGCTGCCCGCGACGACATAAAAACCGTGATCGCGCAGTGCCCGTTCACCGACGGCACCGCGTCGGGCTTCACACTCGGCCCGGTCAGCACTGTCAAGGTCGGGGCGCTCGCAGTGGCCGACACGCTGGTCGGCCTGGTCGGCGCCGGCCCGGTCTACGCGAAGCTCGGCGGCTCGCGTGGCGATGCCGCGATGATGACGGCGCCCGACGTCGTCGACGGTTACTTCGGCCTGATGCCCGAGGGCTACGAGCACGACAACCGCGTCGCCGCGCGTATCGGCCTGCGCATCTCGCGCGAGCGTCCGGGTAAGAAGCTGAAAGACATCAAGTGCCCGACGCTGGTATGTGCTTGCGAGAACGACACGGTTGCGCCGTACGGGGCGACCAAGAAGTTCGCGGAGGCGGCGCCAAATGTGGAGCTGAAGTCGTATCCCTACGGCCACTTCGAGATCTACCTCGGCGAGCCGTTCGAGCGCGCCGTGACCGATCAGGTGGCGTTTCTGACGCGCGTGCTGCAGCCTGAGGGTGCAGTCAGCGTCGCGTAGCGATCCGAAAACTATCCTTGGGGAAGATGCTTACTCCCCGCCAAGAGCAGATTCTGCGCATCGTCGTCGAGGCGTACACAAACTCCGGAACGCCGGTCGGGTCGCGTGCGATCGCCGATCGCGGCGATGTTGCCTGGGCGGCGTCGACCGTGCGCAACGAGTTTTCCGTGCTGGTCAGTCACGGACTGCTCGAGCAGCCGCACACATCTGCGGGACGCCGTCCCACGGAAGCCGGTTACCGCTACTTCGTCGACGGCCTGCTTGCCAGCGCGACGCGGCCCGAGCCGCCGAAGATCGACCTCACCTTCGATCGTCGTGAGATCGCCGACGCGATCCGCCAGACCACCGAGACGCTCGCCGAGGTCACGGCGCTGATGGCGCTGGTCTCGGCGCCGCCGCTCTCCAACGAGGAGATCCTGCGCGTCGAGTTGATCGACCTCGCTCCGCACAAGGTGATGGTCGTCGTGATCACGCGGTCGGGCAACGTGACCAAGCGCCAGTTCGAGTTCGACGGCGCGGTCGACGGCGGGCTCATCAAATGGGCGACCGGTTACCTCAATGAGCGCCTCGAAGGCATCCCGTTGGGCGCGCGGATGATCCGCTCCCGGCTGTTCGCGCCCGAGCTGCACGCCAGCGAGCAGGCCTTCATCGAGGCCATCTCGACCGCCTTCCTGGAACCGCCGTCGGGCGACCAGACGCTGTTCGTCGGCGGCGCGGGCCATCTGATCGGCGAGCGTCCCGGTGAGATCCCCGGACTCGACCGCCTGATGGGCGCCGTCGAAGAGCGCGACGTCGTCACGCGGATCCTGCGCGCGCGGCTCAACGAACGCGGCGTGTATCTGCAGATCGGCCACGAGAACGAGGCCAGCGAGCTGTCGGGTGCCAGTGTCGTCCGCGCCAACTACGGCACGCACACGCGCAACCTCGGCTCGGTCAACGTGATCGGTCCGGTGCGGATGGACTACCCGAACGCGATCGCCTCGGTGCGGTTCGCCGCTCAGCGGCTCTCAGAATTCGTCGCGGACGTCTACGCCTAAATGGCGACAACTCGCGACTACTACGAGATCCTCGGCGTCTCCCGCAGCGCGGACGAAGGCGAGATCAAGAAGGCGTTCCGCAAGCTCGCGCGCACGCACCACCCCGACGTCAACGACTCGCCGGAGGCCGAGGAGGAGTTCAAGGACATCGCCGCGGCATACGAGGTGCTGAGCGATTCGAGCCGCCGCGCCACCTACGACCGCTTCGGTCACGAGGGTCTGAGGAGCAGCGGCGGCGAGCCGGACTTTTCCAGCTTCGGCGACTTCTCCAGCATCTTCGAGGCGTTCTTCAATCAGGCCGGCGGTAGCGGGATCTTCGGCGGCGGCATGGGCGGAACCGGAGCTGCCCGCGGGCCGATGCAGGGCGGCGACCTCGCGGTCGAGGTGCAGATCGAACTTTCCGAGGTGCTCACGGGCAAGGACGTCAAGCTCGAGTACGAGGTGATCGAGACCTGCGCGCGGTGTGACGGAAACCGGGCCGAGCCGGACACGGAGGTCCACACCTGCGACAAGTGCAAAGGCGCCGGGCAGATCCGCGTCGTCACGCGCACGGTGCTCGGTCAGATCGCGCGCGCGATGGTCTGCGACAAATGCGAAGGCCTCGGCCAGACCGTCGACACACCCTGCAAGGAGTGCCGCGGCAAGGGCCGCGTGCGCGTCGACCGCGACGTCACCGTGACGATTCCGGCCGGCATCTCCGACGGCCAGCAGGTGCGCGTGGGCGGGCGCGGCCACGCCGGCGCGGCCGGCGGACCGCCCGGCGACCTCTACGTGGCCGTGACCGTTGAAGAGGACGAGCGCTTCCACCGCGAGGGCACCGAGCTCTACACCGTGATCGACCTGCCGGTGCACGAAGCGATGCTCGGCAAGTCGCTTTCGATCGAGACGCTCGACGGCGACCACGCGATCGAAATCGCTTCAGGCGCCGCACACGGCGATGAAGTGAAGATCAAGGGGCACGGCCTGCCAGGCGTGCGCAACAACTCGCGCGGCGACCTGCACGCCGTGATCAGCCTGCAGGTGCCGCACAATCTCAGCGATGAGCAGCGTGACCTGCTCGACCGCTTCGCCGAGACCGTCACCGAAAAGAACCTCGCGCCGCCGGGCAAGGACGGCATCATGTCGCGGCTGCGCAGGGCGCTGCGCTAACGATGATTCGCTTAGCGGTCCGCTGCCGCGCGGAGAACGCCGAGCTCGCGCTCGCCCAACTGATCGAGTTGGCGCCGACCGGGATCGAGGAGATCCGCGACGGCGACATCGTCGAATACGCGATCTACGGCCCGCCGGGGGAGGTGCCGACGCTGCCCGACCTGCAGGTCGCGGTCGGCGACGATCTCGTCGAGGTGACGACGACCGAGGTCGCCGACGACTGGCAGGACCGCTGGCGCGATTTTCATCACGCGATGCTGATCACGCCCGCTACGGGCGCCGCCGCACCGACGGTGTTCCTGCGGCCGAGCTGGGAAGACGTCGCCGTGCCCGAAGGCGCGACCGAAGTCGTGCTCGATCCCGGCCAGGCATTCGGCACCGGCTCGCACCCGACAACCCGGCTCTGCATCCAGCACCTGCTCGACATCGAGGCCGGGGGCGACTTCGTGGACCTCGGCTGCGGCTCTGGCGTGCTGGCGATCGCCGCCGCCAAGCTCGGCTGGCAGCCGGTGCGCGGATACGACTTCGACCAGTTGGCGGTCGACGCGACGGCCACCAACGCGCACGACAACGGCGTCGCGATGCTCTCCGAGCGCGCCGACCTGCGCGACGGTCTGCCGACGCTTGCGCCGACGGTGTTCGCGAACCTGATGCGGCCGCTGTTGCTCGATGTCGCGGCGCAGATGCCCGACGACCACGGGATCCGTGAGCTGGTGCTGTCCGGCCTGCTCGACGAAGAGGCCGGCGAGATCTCGGCCGCGTTCGCGGCCCACGGTTTGACCGAGAACGGCCGCGTCAGCGAAGGCGGCTGGACCGGCTTGCGTCTTTCGGCTTAGCCGTCCGCTCCTCACCCTAACTTGCCACCCATGCAGCGGAGGCTCCTGATCGCGATGGCCGTTTGCGCGGCCGCGCTGTTTGTATTGGCGGCGCCTGCGATGGCGGCACCGCCGGCCAACGACATGCGCTCGGCGGCTGAAGCGCTGACGGTCCCGCAGACCGTCAGTGGCACAACGGTCGAGGCGACGGTCGAAAGCGGCGAGCAGTTCCCTTCGTGCACCACCAGTGGCATCGCCCCTGGCTCGGTTTGGTACCACATCACGGGTTCGGGCAAGCGCGTCGCGCTCAGCCTCTCGACAAACGGCGATCTCGACGCTGTGCTCGCGGTGTTCACGCGTGCACGTTCCGAAGAGGAGGAGATCGACTGCGCGAAGACCGACCGCAGCGGCCTCGGCGTGCTCGCGTTCAAGGCGCGCGCGAACGTGGACTATCTGGTGCTCGTGGCGCCGCGCTACGGCTCCGAGCAGGGAAGCTTCAAGCTCACCGCCGCGGCCGCCGCGGACGAGCAGGACTTCCCCGGCCGCCGGCTGCCGGCACGCGGCAAGTCGGGCACGCTGGACATCGCGCGCAACCCGCGCGACATCTGGTGGGTGCGGATGAGTGCGGGCAAGACCTATCGCATCAATCTTGCGGCCCACGAAGGCTCGCACTGCGTAAAGGCGCGGGTGATCGCCGACAGTGGCAACGGAGACACTGTCGCGTCGCTGAACTGCCGCCGCGGCTACACGTTGTTCACACCGCGCCACGGCGACGGCGGGCGCTTCGCGATTTCGGTCGAACCTGGGAAGGGCACGCTGGCGAGTCAGCGATACCACCTTCAGGTCGGTCGCGCTGGATTCGATGACACCGGCCCCGGCAAGGTCTGGGCGGCGCTCACGACGCACGGCCACCTCGATGGCGGTGGCCTGGACGCGGAAGACCTCTACAACTGGGATCTCGACCGTCGCGCGTACGTTGATCTGCGTGTCACCGGTGGCTTCGACGTGCGCCTGCGCAGCGCCGGCGGCAAGTCGCTCGGCTGCACCTGCAGCGATTCCTTCCCGAAGAAGCTGCAGCCCGGGACCTACTTCGCGTCGGTCTTTGCGACCGGCGGCAACTCCGGCAAGTACACGCTGAAGCGGATCATCAAATCGATCACTCACACGTCGATCGGCTTCAACGGCGCGGGCCACGCGTTGGTTTCACCAGGGCAGTCGGTCGCGATCACCGGTTCCGTAACGCCGGCTTCGCCGGGCGCGGTGACGATCACGCTCGACCGCAAGGACCCGGTGTACGGCTGGCAGTTCGAGAAGCAGTTCACGACCTCGGGCTCGGGCGGCTCGTTCAGTGTGTCCTTCTCGCCGCCGGGCGTCGGCGAGTGGCGTGCGAAGGCCGAGTTCAAGGGCTCGCACGGCGCCAATCCGAGCGGTTCGGGCTACGCCCACCTCAGCGTTCGCCGCTAGGCGTCGCGGCTTCATAGACTTGCCGCGATGCGCGCGGCCACGATCCGAGACGGCGAGGTACTCGTCGAAGAACACGCCGACCCGGTGCCCGGCGCCGGCGAGCTGCTCGTGCGCGTGCATGCGGCCGGCATCAACGGCGCGGACATCCTGCAGCGCGCCGGCGCCTATCCGGCGCCGCCCGGCTCGCCGCCGGACATTCCAGGACTCGAGTTCGCCGGCGAGGTGGTCGGCCTGGGCGACGGCGCGACCCGCTTTGCCGAGGGCGACCGCGTGATGGCGATCGTCGGTGGCGGTGGTCAGGGCGAGCTGATCACGCTGCACGAACGCCAGGCGATGCCTGTGCCGAAGCCGCTCGACTGGGCTCGCGCCGGCGGCGTCCCCGAAGTCTTCACGACCGCGCACGACGCGGTCTTCAGCCAGTGCGGCCTGGTAGCCGGCGAGCGGCTGCTCGTGCACGGCGGCGCCGGTGGCGTCGGCACCGCGGCAGTGCAGCTCGGCAAGGCCGCGGGCGCTCACGTGACTGCGACCGTCCGCAACCCGGACGCGCGGGACGCGGTCGCCGCGCTCGGAGCCGACTCGGTGACCGACCCGGAAGGCTTCGCCGATTACGGCCCGTTCGACGTGATCCTCGAGCTGATCGGCGGCTCGAACATGCCCGGCAATTTGAGTGCGCTGAACACCGGCGGCCGGATCGTCGTGATCGGCGTCGGCGGTGGCGGCTTCAAGGCAGAGGTCAACCTGCTTGCGCTGATGGGCAAGCGCGGTTCGATTCACGCCTCCACGTTGCGCGCCCGGCCGCTTGAGGAGAAGGCGGCCACCGCGCGGGCCGTCGAGCGCAGCGTGCTGCCGCTGTTCGAGCGCGGACTGGCTGATGTGCCGGTGGCCGCGACGTTTCCGCTGGACCAGGTCGCTGAGGCCTACGACACGTTCAAAGCCGGCGGCAAGCTCGGCAAGATCGTTCTGACGCTCGCTTAGCGGGCCTCGGCCACGGCCGGGATCGGTTCGCCCTCGCGGACGTCCGGCTCCACGTCGCACTCCTGCGGGTCGAAGACACGGCCGCGTGCCGGGATCGCGAACGTAGCGAGGAAGCCGATCAGCACCGCGATGCCGCAGAGCACGAACGAGTAGGTGAAGGCTTCGTTCGTCGGGTGTCCGCCCAAGTCGACGTTGCTGGCGAGGATCGTCGCCACCAGCTGGGCGCCGAAGGCGCCGCCGACTGTGCGCAGAACCGTGTTCATGCCGGTCGCGACGCCGGTCTGCGCCGGCTCGACGTTCTCGACGATCAGCGTCGCCAGCGTGGCGTACGCGAGCCCGATACCGAAGCCGAGCAGGCCGGCTGCCAGGTAGATGTCGATCGAGGCGCCGTGCCACGGGATCAGCAGCGCAAAGCCCGCCGTCGTGAACAGGCAGCCCGCAAGCAGTGCCGGGCGTGAGCCCATCCGTTTCTCGATCGGGCCGACGACCTGGCCTGCGACCAGCATCAGCAGCGCCATCGGCAGCACGAACATCGCGCCGCCGATCACGCTCGCACCAAAGCCGTAGCCGGTACTCGTGGGCTCCTGCACCAACAGCGGCAAGAGAATGAAGGCCGAGTACATGCCGATGCCGACAAGAAAGGCGACGAGGTTGGTGGTCCAGACGCCGCGCAGCCGCATCATCGCCATGTCGACGAGCGGCACGCTGGCGCGGATCTCGTTGGCGATCCAGAGCAGCACGAAGAGGACGCCGAACAGCAGCAGCGCCAAGGTCTTCGGCGCGCCCCAACCCCAGTCGACGGCTTCGGTGATGCCGAGCAGCACCGCGCCCAGGCCGGTCGTCATCAATGCAGCGGACGCCCAGTTGATCTTGCCCGCCGCGCGAATCGGCGACGGCGGAATGAACGCCCGCGCCGCGAACAACGCCGGCAGGATCGTCAGCAGCGGCAGCCACAGCACAACCGAGTACGAAGAACGGTCGATGATCAGACCCGCGGCGACGATGCCGAGTCCCGACGCGGCACCGATCAGCGAGGAGAGAAAGCCGATACCGCTGGCGATCCGGTCGGCCGGGAACTCGTCGCGGATGATCGAGAACGCGAGCGGGAAAATGCCGCCACCGACTCCCTGAATCGCTCGGCCGGCGATGATCACGTTGAGGTTTGACGGGGCCACAGCCGTCACGATCGTGCCGACGCCGACTCCGGCGAGGCAGAACAGCAGCAGCCGGTCCTTGCCGTAGATGTCGCCGAGCCGGCCGATGATCGGCGTCGCCACCGAGGCGATCAGCAGGAAGGCGGTTAGCAGCCAGCTGACCTGCGTCTCGGTGCTGCCCGTGGCGCGTTGGATCTCCGGCATCGCCGGCACGACCATCGACTGCATGATCGCGTAGGTGATCGCGCCGAGCGACAGGGCGACCATCACGCGGGTCGTGGAGCTGGAACTACGAGATGCGGGGAAGCGGGGGATCTTCTTTGGTTTAGCGCAGGCCGCCGCGAATTCGTCCAGTACTAAGTTGGTCGCTCGCCCGCGCTGGCGATTAATCTGAAGCCATGGCGATAGTCGAACAACTCCAAGATGATGTGAAGTCGGCGATGAAGGCCGGCGAGAAGGACAAGGTCCAGGCCCTGCGTTTGATCGTGGCCGAGCTGCAGCGTGCGGCGAAGGACGGCAACGAGGACGAGGTCGCGATCCTGCAGACCGCGCGCAAGAAGCGGCTTGAATCCGCGAAGGCATTTCGCGACGGTGGTCGCGACGAATCGGCCGACCAGGAAGAGTCCGAGGCCGCGCTGATCGAGGGCTACCTACCCGCGCAGATCAGCGACGACGACCTGAAGGCGATCGTCGCCGGCGCGATCGAATCGACCGGCGCCGCGTCACCGGCCGACATCGGCAAGGTGATGGGTGCGGTGATGCCGCAGGTGAAGGGCCAGGCCGACGGCAACCGCGTTTCAGCGGCCGTCAAGGAGCTGCTTGCCTCTTGAGCAAGACCGCGATCGAGCTCGACAACATCGTCGCGGCCGAACTTGCCGGCACGCAGGACGCGATCCTCAAGACCCTTGAAGAGCACCTCGACTGCACCGTGCACCTGCGCGGAAACGTGCTCACGCTCGAAGGCGAGGACATCGACATCTCGGCGGCGCGTGGGGTGGTCGATGAGCTCGCCGAGCTGATCGAGAACGGTCACGAGATCGCGCCCGGCACGATCGAGGTCGTCGCCAGCGCGCTCGACCAGCACAAGAACGCCTCGTCGGTTCTGGAGGACGTGGTGTGGCGCCACCGCGACAAGAAAGTCACACCGAAGACCGTCAACCAAAAAAACTACGTCGACGCGATTCGCAACAACACTTTGACGATCGGCGTCGGGCCGGCCGGTACCGGCAAGACCTACCTGGCGATCGCGATGGCAGCGCAGGCGCTCAGTTCGCGGCGGGTTTCACGGATCATCCTCACGCGTCCGGCCGTCGAGGCTGGGGAACGGCTCGGCTTTTTGCCGGGCGATCTGATGGCGAAGGTGGATCCATTCATGCGGCCGTTGTTCGACGCGCTGTACGACATGCTCGAACCCGAGCGCGTCAACGACTACCTCGACGCCGGCGCGATCGAGGTCGCGCCGTTGGCGTTCCTGCGCGGCCGCACGCTGAACGATTCGTTCGTGATCCTCGACGAGGCGCAGAACACCTCGCCAGAGCAGATGAAGATGTTTCTCACGCGACTCGGTTTCGGATCGCAGATCGTCGTGACCGGCGACGTGACGCAGATCGACCTGCCCAAAGGCGAGCGCTCGGGTCTGATCGAGATCGGCCAGGTGCTCGAGGAGATCGAGGACATCGCGTTCGTTCGCTTCGGCGAGGAGGACGTTGTGCGCCACAAACTGGTCCAACGGATCGTCACCGCCTACGCCACGCATGCGGACGAACTCGAGCGCCAGCGCCAGTCGCGGCGCAAGGGCAAAGGCCGTCGCGACGACGAAGACCGATGAGCACTGGGCAATGAACGATCGCTTCGAGATCGACCTGGTCGTTGAGGTCGATCCGGGCGTCAGCGAACGGGACCTGCTGCTGGCGGCCGAGACGACGGTCGAACGACTGGGCGTGCGCGAAGGCCACATGGCGATCGAGATCGTCGGCGAGACGCGCATCCACGAGCTCAATCGCGAGCATCGCGCGAACGACAAGCCGACCGACGTTTTGAGCTTTCCGATGGACGGGGAAGGGGTTGCGGTGACCGGTCCGCCGCCGCCGCGGATCGCCGGGCCGTTGGAGCTCGGCGACGTCGTGATCTGCCCGGCGTTCACCGAGGACATGACCGAGGCGGTCGTTCACGGCGTGCTGCACCTCTGTGGCTACGACCACGAGACCGACGGCGGCGACATGCTCGCGCTGCAGGACGAAATCGTTGACGGTCTGCGTGAGGCCGCGCGATGACGCTGCACGACCCGGGCGACAATCTCTCGTTCGACGGAATGACCACGCGCGCCGGGATGATCGCGATCGCCGGTCGCCCAAACGCCGGCAAATCGACGCTGGTCAACGGGATCGTCGGCGAGAAGGTCGCGATCGTCTCCGACAAGCCGCAGACGACGCGCCGCGAGGTTCGCGGCGTGCTGACGCGCCGCGACTCGCAGCTGATCTTGGTGGACCTGCCGGGCAGCCAGCGACCGCGCGACGCGATGACCGAGCGCATGCAGAAGGGCGTGGTGCGCGCGGTCGACGACTGCGACGGCGCGCTGTTCGTGATCAACGGCGAGCAGCGCTCGGCCGGTGGCGACCGCTATCTCGCCGACCTGCTGCGCCAGGCGAAGGTGCCGGTGATCACGGTCGTCAACAAGATCGACCTGCTCGGTAAGCAGCGCACGGCCGAGGCGCTGCTGGCGGCCGCGGAGTTCGCTCCGGGCGAGATCTACCCGGTTTCGGCGCGCACCGGCGAGGGGATGTTGGAGCTCGTGGCGGCCTTGACGGAGATGCTGCCACCCGGGCCGTTTCTGTTTCCGCCGGAGGAGGCGACGGACCAGTCGGACGAGACGCGCATCGCCGAGCTGATCCGCGAGCAGGCGCTGTCGCGCACGCACGACGAGCTGCCGCACGCGATCGAGGTGCGGGTCGAGGAGATCGAGCGAGTCGAACCTGCGGACGACAGCGGCACGATCACCTACGTGACCGCTCAGCTGTGGGTCGAGACCGAGTCGCAGAAAGGCATCGTGATCGGCAAGGGCGGCAAGATGATCAAAGCGATCGGCGCCGCCGCCCGCCCCGGGCTGGAGGAGTTGCTGGATTCGCACGTCCACCTGGAGCTGCGCGCCAGCGTCCGCAAAGGCTGGCGCCGCGACGACGGCTTGCTCGACCGGTTGGGGATCGGCTGATCCTCGCCGGCCCGGCGCCTATTGAACACGACGCCTGATAGAACTCCAACCGCATGGCGGATCGCGACCTTCTCTTCAAGCCGGCTCTGGAGCTGGCACAGCTGGTGCGCGATGGCGCGGTCACCGCGCGTGAGCTGACCGAACTCGCGCTCGGTCAGGTCGAGGAGCTCAACCCGCAGCTCAACGCCTTCATCGTCACCGACGCCGAGCGTGCGCTCGCGGCGGCCGACGAGATCAAGCCCGGCGACGACCGGCCGTTCGCCGGCGTGCCGACGGCGATCAAGGACATCGGCGCGATGCTCGAGGGATACCCGTACACCTGCGGCGCGACGCTGTTCGGCGACTTCATCTCGCCGCTCGACACCTATGACGTGCAGCGGATCAAGCGTGCCGGCTTCGTGATCACCGGCAAGACGAACCTGCCCGAGTTCGGCATCCTGCCGGTCAGCGAGTCCACTCGCTACGGCGCGGTGCGCAACCCGTATGACACCGACCGCACGCCCGGCGGCTCGTCCGGCGGCGCGGCGGCGGCGGTCGCCTCGGGCATGCTGCCAATTGCGCACGGTTCGGACGGCGCGGGATCGCTGAGGATCCCCGGCGCCTGCTGCGGCCTGGTCGGCTTCAAGCCGGCGCGCAACCGCGTCTCGGTCGGCCCGGCGATGGGCGAGTCCGAACTCGCCACCCAGGGATTTCTGACGCGCACCGTCGCCGACTCCGCGGCGACACTCGATCTGCTCGCCGGCTACGAAGTCGGCGACGCCAACTGGGCGCCGCCGGTCGGCGAAGGCACCTTCCTCGACGCCGCGCGGCGCGACCCGGGCAAGCTGAAGATCGGCTTCCACAGCACTCCGGCGATGGACGTGCCGGTCGACCCGCTGCACGTGCAGGCGGTCGAGGAGACCGCAAAGCTGCTCGAGTCGCTTGGGCACGAAGTCGAGTCGTTTACGCCCAACGACAGCTCGCACATGCTGCCGCTGTTCGTCGAGAAGTGGTCGGTCAGCATCGCGTCGCTGGCGACATCGGCGTCGCGCGCGAGCGGCCTCGAAATCAGCGACGACACGGTCGAGCGCCTGACGATGGAGTTCATCGAGCGTGGCCGCGAGGCGAAGGCGATCGACTTCATGCTCAACGACGCGACGATGAAGGGCTTCATCCGCGCCGAGATCGCGTCGCAGTACGCCTACGACATCGTGCTCTGCCCGGTGCTCAACCAACGCCCGGTGCCGATCGGCTCAATCGACGCAAACACGGGAATGGCCGCCTTCGGCAAGGCGGCGGAGTTCACGTCGTTTACGGCTTCGGTCAACCTTGCGGGTCTGCCGGCGACCTCACTGCCGACGACGATCGGCGGCGATGGACTGCCGACGGCGATCCAGCTGATCGGCCGTCCCGCCGACGAGGAAACACTTTTCTCGCTGGCCGCGCAGATCGAGCAGGCCCAGCCGTGGGCGCAGTGGCGCCCGCCGGTCACCGCGGCCGCCTAGCCGAGTTTCGGAGTCACAAAGGCGTCACATGGCACAATCGAGTGTCATGAGAATCGTCTTCGCGATCCATACGCTTGCCCACAGCGGTGGCACCGAGTCGTACATGACGACCGTCGCGGACCAGCTTCAACGCGCCGGTCATGATGTGTTCATCTACTCGGCGGAGGACGGCCCGACGGGCGAGACCGCGCGCGGCATGGGGATTCGCGTCGTCAACTCCGTTCGCGAGATTCCCGAGGCGACGGACGTCTTCCTCGTGCAGGACGGCATCGCGGCGCTCGAGCTGCTCGACGTGCGTCCCGAGGTTCCGCAGGTCTACAACTGGCACAGCGAGCTGAACGATGTGCAGCTGCCGCCCCAGATCGAAGGCGTGACGCGCCTGATCGTGACGCTGCATGCCAACGCGCAGCGGCGCATCGCATCACTGGCCGTCAAGCCCCCGGTGCTGCGCCTCACGCAGCCGATCGACACCAAGCGCTTCATGTCGCTGCAGCCGCTCCCCAATCAGCCACGCAAGCTGCTGGCTTTGAGCAACTACCTACGCGGCGACCGCCGGGAGATGTTGGCGTCGGCCTGCGCCACCGCCGGCATCGAGTTCCGGCAGGTCGGTGCGCACGGCGACTCGGTGACCGAGACGCCGGAACTCGAGATCAACGCGGCCGACATCGTCGTCGGAAAGGCCCGGGTCGCGCTCGAGGCGATGGCCTGCGGGCGCGCGGTCTATGTCTTCGACGCATTCGGCGGCGACGGCTGGATCACACCCTCCACTTACTCCGAGTTCGAGGCCAGCTGTTTCGCGGGGAACGCGCGACGACGCCATCTCAACGTCGAGCAGCTTGCCGCCGAGTTCGCCGAGTACGACCCTTCGATGGGCGTCGCGAATCGCGACCTGGTTGTCGAGCATCACAGCGCGATGCGGCATGCCGGCGAGTTGGTCGAAGCAATCGAGCGTGTGCTCGACGAGCCACGCGTGACGCCGCCCAACGACAACGCTTTCGAGCTAGCGCGGATGGCGCGTCTGAAGTGGCGGCACGAGGGCACCGCCGTACAGCTCAGTGAAGAGATCGCGCGCCTGCGCGAGGAACTGCATGCAGCGAACACGCGCATGTCGGCGATCGAGCAGTCCAAGCGCTGGCGCGCGGCGACGCGGCTCAGCCGGCTCGCGGGAAGGAACAGGGATGTTTGAGGCCGCGCACGACAACAGCACCGAGATGCTGGCCGTCAGCGATCTCGCGCACAACCTCTTGGTCGGTGACCACGTTGAGATCGACCCGACCGCTCAGATCGGCGCAAACGTCGTGATCCATTCGAACGTCGTGATCGCGGCGGGCGCGGTGATCAAGCACAACGCGGTGATCGGCGCACTGCCGACGCTCGCCGACGACTCGCGTTCCGACCGGCTTCCGGCCGGGGAGACGTACATCGGCCCGGGCGCGACGATCTGCATCGGCGCGATCGTGATGGGCGGCGCGCGGATCGGTAGCGAGACGATCATCGGCGACTACGCGTACATTCGCGAGCGCGTCGTTACGGGCATCGGCTGCCGGATCGGACGTGCCACCGGCATCGGCGCCAGCGCACGGCTCGGCGATCGCGTAAACATCCAGACGCTCAGCGGCGTGGCGGCAGCCGCGCTGGTCGAAGACGACGTCTTCATCGGCCCGGGGGTGATGTTCTCATCCGACGACACGATGGCGCGCCGCGACGCGGCGGAGCGCACCCAGACTGTGATCCGCCGTGGCACACGGATCGGCTCCGGAGTAACGCTCACTCCCGGCCTTCAGATCGGCCCAGAGGCGTTCATCGCGGCCGGAGCGGTGGTCGCTCGCGACGTCGGTCAGCGCGAAAAAGTGCGAGGTGTTCCGGCGCGCGTCTACGGCGCCGTCGCCGACGAAGAACTGCTTGACAACTGGCGCTGAGAGTGCGCCACTTAGAATCACTCAGACATTGAGTGAGCAAGTGAAGATCAACTTCAACGACGACGGCCTCGTGCCGTGCATCGTTCAGGACGCCAAGACCGGCGCCGTGCTGACGCTCGCCTACATGAACGCCGAGTCGCTGCAGAAGACGCAGGACTCCGGCGATACATGGTTCTACAGTCGCTCGCGTCAGAAGCTCTGGCACAAAGGCGAGGAGAGCGGCAACATCCAGAAGGTCGTCGAGCTGCGCTACGACTGCGACGAAGACGCGATCCTTGCGCTCGTCGAGCCGACGGGACCGGCCTGCCACACCGGCGAGGTCACCTGCTTCTACCGCTCCTTCGATCCGCAGACCCAGCCGTTCGAGGCGCCGGGAGAGCTGCAAAGGACACTCGACGCCCGCCGCGCCGACATGCCGGAAGGCTCGTATACGACCGAGTTGTTGAACAACAAGGGATTGATCGCGGAAAAGGTTCTCGAGGAGGCCGAAGAGGTCACGCGCGCGGCGCGCGAGGAGACCGACGACCGCGTCGCCAACGAGGCGGCCGACGTGCTCTACCACCTTGCTGTGCTGATGACTGAGCGCGGGCTGGCGCTTCAAGACGCCTTCGAAATCCTCAACGAGCGCGCGGCGCCGCGCGGATGAACGCGCCGCAACAGGCGCTCGGTCGCCGGCTCGAGCCGTCGCTTGAGCGCGTACGCCAACTTGCCGCCGACGGCAAGACCGTGATCCCGCTGACCTACTCGTTCATCGAGGACTGCGAGACGCCGGTCTCGGCGTTTCTGAAGCTGCGCGGCAGCGGCCCGGCCTTCCTGCTGGAGTCGGCCGAACAGGACAACAAGGTCGGCCGCTGGTCGTTCATCGGCGTCAAGCCGCGCGCGTTGATCACTTTGCAGGATGGCGAGCTGAAGATCGACGGCGCTCAGACCGAGTTCAACGATCCCTACCGCGCCGTCGCGGACGATCTCGCTCAGTACGTGCCGGCCGAGCTGCCCGAGCTGGAGCTGCCGCCGTTCACCGGCGGCGCCGTCGGGCTATTTGGATACGACCTCGTGCGCTACGTCGAGCCGAAGCTCGGCGCAGCGAACGACGACCCGGTCGGTCTGCCGGATATGGCGCTGACGATCACCGGGGCACTCGTCGCTTTTGACCACTTCAAGCACCGCGTGATCGTGATCGCGAACATCTTCACCGGCGACGACGGCTCGATCGAGGACGCCTACGCCGAGGCCGAGGCGACGATCGACGAGATCCGCGAGGCGCTGGCCGGTCCGGTGCCGCGGCAGACCCACGAGCCGCTGCCGGCCGAGGACTTTGTCTCGAACATCGGCGACGACGGCTACGCCGAGTCCGTCGAGCGGATCAAGGAGTACGTGCGCGCCGGCGACGCCTACCAGGTCGTCCCGAGTCAGCGCTGGAGCGGTCCCTGCCCGGTCGACCCGTTCAGCATCTACCGCGGGATCCGCGCCGTGAATCCGTCGCCGTACATGTACTTCCTGGAGTTCGACGACTTCCACATCGCCGGCGCCTCGCCGGAGCCGCTGGTGAAGGTGACTGGGCGTCACGCCGAGTACCGGCCGATCGCCGGCACGCGGCCGCGCGCCGAGGATCCGGCCGCCGATGTCGCGCTCGGCGAGGAACTGCTGGCCGATGAGAAGGAGCGCGCCGAGCACGTGATGCTGGTCGATCTCGGCCGCAACGACCTTGGCAGAGTCTGCGAGTACGGCAGCGTCGTCGTGGACGACCTGATGCGGATCGAGGTCTTCAGCCACGTCCTGCACATCGTCAGTTCGATCAGCGGAACGCTCAAAGAAGGCGAGAGCGCCGTCGAGCTGCTGCGCAGCTGCCTGCCGGCCGGCACGCTCAGCGGCGCCCCAAAGGTGCGCGCGATGGAGATCATCGACGAGCTCGAGCCGGTCAAACGCGGCGCCTACGCGGGTGCGGTCGGCTACATCAGTTTCGGCGGTGACCTCGACACCTGCATCGTGATCCGCACCGTGATCGTGAAGGACGGGATCGCTCACGTGCAGGCCGGCGGCGGCATCGTCTACGACTCCGACGCGGCCTCGGAGGTCGCGGAAACCCACGCCAAGTCGCGCGCCGTGTTCAAGGCGATCGAGCTGGCGGCCGCGCAGCCCGATTGGGCATAGGGGGCGCCGCGATGGCGAACGTTCTAATCGTCGACAACTACGACTCCTTCACCTACAACCTCGTGCAGTATCTCGGTGAGCTGGGAGCGACGCTCGACGTCGTGCGCAACGACGCGGCCACGGTCGACGAGCTGGTCGAACGAGCGCCGGACCAGGTCGTCGTTTCGCCGGGTCCGTGCACGCCGAACGAGGCCGGCATCTCGATGCAGGCGATCGAGCGCTTCGCGAACGCCGGCACGCCGGTGCTCGGCGTTTGTCTCGGCCACCAGGCACTGGGACAGGTGTTCGGCGGCAGCGTCGTGCGCGGCGATCCGACGCACGGCAAGACCGCGCTCGTCGAACACGACGGCAAGACACTTTTCGAGGGCATCGCTAGCCCGATCGAGGTCGCGCGCTACCACTCACTCGTCGTTTCACCGGACGATCTGCCCGACGAACTCGAGATCTCGGCGCGCAGCGGCGACATCATCATGGCCCTGCGGCACAAGACGCTGCCCGCCGAGGGGGTGCAGTTCCACCCGGAATCGATCCTGACCGGCGAGGGCAAGGCGATCCTGAAGAACTTTCTGGCGCAAAACGCGGTAGCTTTGTCCGACTGACGATGGGCGATTCTGGGGGACCAAACCCCGTGATGACCGCGGCGATCGACCGCGTTGCATCCGGCGAAGATCTAACTGCCGACGGCGCCGCCGAGGTGCTTGACCAGATCATGTCCGGCTCCGCCAGCGAGGTTGAGACCGCCGGCTTCTTGATTGCGCTGCGCACGAAGGGCGAGACTCCCTCGGAGCTCGCCGGCCTGGCACGCTCGATGCGCGCCCACGCGCTGCCTGTCAAGAGCGACCGCGACGACCTCGTCGACACCGCTGGCACCGGTGGCGGCGCACCGACCTTCAACGTCTCCACGACGGCCGCGTTCGTCGCCTGCGGCGCAGGCTGCGCGGTCGCCAAGCACGGCAACCGCTCCAGCACCAGCAAGAGCGGCAGCGCCGACCTGCTCGAAGCGCTCGGCGCAAAGATCGAACTCTCGCCCGAGGCGGTGGCGACGCTGATCGACGAGATTGGTTTTGGCTTCATGTTCGCGCCGGCCTACCACTCGGCGATGAAGTACGTCATGCCGGTGCGCAAGGCGCTCGCGGTCCGCACCGCCTTCAACTTCCTCGGGCCGCTGACCAACCCGGCCGGCGCCGGACACCAGCTGATCGGCGTGTCCGACCCGCACTTCCAAGAGATCGTCGCGCTGGCGCTGGCCGAGCTCGGAACCGTCCACTCGATGGTCGTGCACGGCATGGACCGGCTCGACGAGCTGTCGGCGACGCACACGACCCGCGTCACCGAGATCCGCGGCGGGCAGATCGACTCCCACGAAGTCACGCCCGAGGATCTCGGCCTCGAAACCGTTGAGCCGGGCCGTTTCAGCGCCGGTACGCCCGAGGAAAACGCCGCCACGACGCGAAAGCTGTTCGATGGGGGCGACGGGCCGGACCGCACGTTGACGATCATCAACGCGGCCGCCGCGATCTACGTCGGCGGCAGGGCGGACTCGCTCGCCCAAGGAGTGCAATTGGCGAAACAATCGCTTGACTCCGGCGCCGCACGTGACAAACTTGAGGCGTTCATCGAACGCTCACAACAGCTGGGGAACTGAAAAACCTTTGAACAGCAGGATCGAAAACCTGATCTCCGCCACCCGTGGCGAGGTCGCCGCGCGCAAGCGTGAGATACCCGTCGCGGAGCTCGAAAAGCTGATCGCGGCATCGAGCCACGAAGGCAAGCCGTTCTCGGAGGCGCTCGTGCGCCCCGGCCTCTCGGTGATCGCCGAGCACAAACGCCGCTCGCCGAGCGCCGGCACGATCCGCGAGGGATCGACGGTCGAGGAGATCGTCCAGGCATACGAGCGAGGCGGAGCCGCCGCGCTGTCGATCCTCACAGAGCGCCAGAACTTCGGCGGCTCGATCGACGACCTCGACGCCGCGCGAGCCGCCACCGGGCTGCCGATCCTGGCGAAGAACTTCCACATCGATCCGTACCAGCTGTACGAATCGGCTGCGCACGGGGCAGACGCGATCCTGATCGTCGTCGCCTCGGTCGAGCCGGAGCGTCTGCGCCAGCTCCACGAGGAGGCTCAGGCACTCGACCTCGACGCACTCGTCGAGGTGCACAACGAGGAAGAGCTCGAGCAGGCGCTCGAGATCGACGCCGACGTGATCGGCATCAACAACCGTGACCTCGCGACCTTCAAGATCGACGTCGAGACGACATTCGAGTTGATGGCCGACATCCCGACCGGCATCACGGTCGTGGCCGAGTCCGGCATCGCAAACGGCGACCAGATCGAGCGGCTCGACGACGCCGGCATCGACGCGGTGCTGATCGGCGAGGCGCTGATGAAGGCGCCGGACGTCGAGGACGCGTGCAGGGCGTTCACGCGAATCGACGAAGAGTGAGCCCGGCTGCCGCTTTTGCGGCCGATTTGTAAGAGAATCGTCAGCTGGATTGACTTGGCTTTAAGCGGTCGTTGGGTGCTGCATAAACGCCGCTCGGACGCTGCGAAAGTCGTGTTTGATTGTCGAAGGCGAACTTGACGCAGCACCAAATAGCAACCCCGACCATCGGATATTTGAAATGCACATGAATGATCAACAGCCGGGCGCCACATCAAACGGCAACAGTCCCGCGCTGTCCCTGATTTCGGCCGTCATCGGCGGAGCGATCGTCGCGGTCGTATTCGCGATTCTGATCGCGACCGGTGTGGTCGGCGGCAAGGAGACGACCGTCGTGCAGCAGGGCGTCGCCACCGCCACTTCCGGCAAAGGCAACCTGAAGACGGTCAACTCGATTTACAAGCAGTCGGCGCCGGGCGTCGTCTCGATCAAGACGAAGGTCTCGGCGAGCGGCAACGACCTGTTCGGTACGAAGACCGAGGGCACGGCATCCGGCACCGGCGTCGTGATCAGCAAAGACGGCTACATCGTCACCAACGCGCACGTCGTCGCCAACAACGAGGGTGACCCGACCGTCGAGTTCAGCGACAACAAGACCGTCGACGCGAAGATCGTCGGCCGCGACGCGTCGAACGACATCGCGGTGCTGAAGGTCGATTCGAAGGACCACGACCTGAGCCCGCTGCAGCTGGGCGACAGCGCAGACGTAGAGGTCGGCAGCCCGGTCGTCGCGATCGGCAACCCGTTCGGCCTCAACCAGACCGTCACCAGCGGCATCGTCTCGGCGCTTCAGCGCTCGATCACCGCACCGAACAACTTCACGATCAGCAACGTGATCCAGACCGACGCCGCGATCAACCCCGGCAACTCCGGCGGCCCGCTGCTCGACGCCACGGGCAAGGTGATCGGCATCAACAGCCAGATCGCGACCTCGGGCAACAGCGAGGGCAATGTCGGCATCGGCTTCGCGGTGCCGATCGACACCGTCAAGAAGATCATCCCGCAGCTCGAGAAGAGCGGCAAGGTCGACTACGCCTACCTCGGCGTCACCACGACCACGCTCACGCCGGACATCTCGGGCAAGATTAATTTCGGCGGCGAGAAGGACGGCGCGCTCGTGCAGTGCGTGGTGAAGAGCGGACCGGCCGCGAAGGCAGGCATGTCGGCCGGATCTGACACCGCGACGATCGACGGCCAGCAGTTGAACATCGATGGCGACCTGATCGTCAAGATCGACGGCAAGGCCATCAACAGCAGCGAGGACGTGCAGAACGCGGTTCTCGCGAAGCAGGTCGGCGACGAAGTCGAGATCACGGTCATTCGTGGCGGCAAGCAGAAGGAGCTGAGCGCCAAGCTCGGGTCGCGCCCGTCGAACACGAACAACAACTGCAACCAGCAGGCCGCGCAGGCGCCTCAATCGCCCTAGGCGCTGCCCCGGGCAGCAAAGCTCCGCACAGACAGGCAGACCCGAAAGCCCCGCTCCGGCGGGGCTTTTGCGTGCCCATGTCAAACTACGAAGCTATGACGAAGGTGAAGATCTGCGGTCTACGACGCGAAGAAGACGCTGCTTTGGCGGTCCAGCTGGGCGCGTGGGCGCTGGGCATGATCATGTGGCCGGCCAGTCCTCGCTACTGCGAGCCGGAGCGCGCCGCGGCGATCGCCGATGCGCACGGTCGCAGCGCCGAGATAGCCGGCGTCTTTGTGGACCAGAAGCTCGACGAGGTCGTCGGGTTGACCGGCGAGCTCGGCCTCTCGATCGTGCAGCTGCATGGCAGCGAGGGACAGCAGTACTGCGAGGTTGTCGCACAGCGCACCGGTGCGCGCGTGATCAAGGCGTTTCGGGTTCGCGACCGCTCGATTCACTCTGAGCTCGGCAAGTTCTGGGACGTCAACTTCCATCTGCTCGACAGCTACAAGGCCGGCGTGCCGGGCGGCACGGGAGAGACCTTCGACTGGCGTTTCCTCGACGCCGGCTCACGGCGTGTGCCGTTGATCCTTTCGGGCGGGCTGAACCCCGAAAACGTCGCGCTGGCGATCGAGACGCTGCACCCGTACGCGGTGGACGTGGCGAGCGGCGTGGAGCTCGAACCTGGCGTCAAGGATCCCGAGAAGATGCGCGCGTTCTTCGAGGCCGTGCGCAGCGTCAGGGTCGAAGCGGTCGAGGAGCCGACGACCGGCGCGGAAGACGAGGTCCTGACGCTCGATTACGCTCGCCGCGAAGCGGCCGAAAAAGCAGCCGAGCGGGCGGCCGCCGAGGCCGCCACAACCGCCGAGCCGACCAATGAGTGAAACCGACGCAACAGTGAGCAAGATCTCCCGCCTGAATGCCCACGCGCCCGTCGAGCACCGCTTCGGCGGCTACGGCGGCCAGTACGTGCCCGAAACGCTGATGCCGGCGCTTGCCGAGCTCGAGCAGGCATGGATGGACGCGCGCGATGACTCGGCGTTCCAGGCCGAGCTGCACACCCTGCTCTGCGACTACGCCGGACGGCCGACACCGCTCTACCGCGCCGAGCGTCTGTCTGACCATCTCGGCTACACGGTCTTTCTGAAGCGCGAGGACCTGCTGCACACCGGCGCGCACAAGATCAACAACGCGCTCGGTCAGGCGTTGCTGGCGAAACGGATCGGCAAGACGCGGATCATCGCCGAGACCGGCGCCGGCCAGCACGGCGTGGCGACGGCGACCGCCTGCGCGCGGCTCGACCTGCAGTGCGAAGTGTTCATGGGCGAGGAAGACATGCGGCGCCAGGCGCCGAACGTGGCGCGGATGCGGCTGCTCGGCGCCGAGGTGACCCCGGTGACGGCCGGCTCGAAGACATTGAAAGAGGCCGTCTCGGCGGCGATCCGCAACTGGGTCGAGACCGTCGAGACGACGCACTACATCATCGGTTCGGTCGTCGGCCCGGCGCCGTTCCCGGCGATGGTCCGCGACCTTCAGCGCACGATCGGCGACGAGGCACGCGGCCAGATCGGTTGCGTCGCAGACCGCCTGCCCGGTCGCGT
>JBOGYW010000012.1:0-43476 GCA_050696815.1 Solirubrobacterales bacterium
GGCTCGACCATAATCACAACGAAGAGAACTCAGGAATCACAAGAATCTACGAGAACCCAGCCGAGGAGCGTTCAACGATGTCGGAAGACCAGGTTCAGGTAGCGGAACCGCCGGCAGGCGGCACGCCGCCCGCAACAGCGACATTCACTGACAACCGCAGCGGCGAAAGCCAGGAGCTGCCGATCGAAGACGGAACGGTGCGCGCGTCGGCGCTGCGCCAGTTCAAAACCGATCCCGACGATTTCGGCCTGATGAGCTACGACCCGGCGTTTTTGAACACCGCGTCGTGCCGCAGCGCGATCACCTACATCGACGGTGACAAGGGCATCCTTCAGCACCGCGGATACACGATCGAGGACCTCTGCGAGCACTCGAGCTATCTCGAGGTTGCGTACCTGTTGATCCACGGCGAACTGCCGACCGAGGACCAGCTGCAGACATGGATCCACGAGATCACGATGCACACCTTCGTCCACGAATCGCTGAAGACGTTCGTGCAGGGCTTCCGCTATGACGCACACCCGATGGGGATGCTGCTCGCGACGGTCGGCGCGCTCTCGACCTTCTATCCGGATGCCAAGCACATCGACGACCCGGAGGAGCGTCGGATGGCGGCGATCCGGCTGATCGCGAAGATGCCGACGCTTGCGGCGTTCGCCTACCGCCACAGCATGGGCATGCCGTACGTGTACCCGGACAACGATCTCGACTACGCCGGCAACTTCCTCGGCATGCTGTTCAAGATGACTGAGCTCAAGTACGAGCCGGATCCGCGCCTCTCGAAGGCGCTCGACACGCTGTTCATCCTTCACGCCGACCACGAGCAGAACTGCTCGACGGCGGCGGTACGCGCAGTCGGCTCGTCGCAGGTCGACCCGTACAGCGCAGTCGCGGCCGGCGTCGCCGCCCTCTACGGGCCGCTGCACGGCGGCGCGAACGAAGCGGTGCTGCAGATGCTCACGCGGATCAAGACGGTCGACAACGTGCCATCGTTCCTCGAGGGCGTGAAGGAAGGCAACGAGCGCCTGATGGGCTTCGGTCACCGCGTCTACAAGAACTACGACCCGCGCGCGAAGATCATCAAGAAGCACGTCGACGAGGTGCTCGAGGTGACCGGCGGCACCGACAACCCGCTGCTCGACATCGCCGTCGAGCTCGAAAAGCGCGCGCTCGACGACGACTACTTCACTTCGCGCAAGCTCTACCCGAACGTCGACTTCTACAGCGGCCTGATCTACGAGGCGCTGCAGATCCCGCGTGCGATGTTCACGGTGATCTTCGCGATCCCGCGCACCTCGGGCTGGGTCGCGCAGTGGCTGGAGATGCTCGACGACCCGGAGACGAAGATCGCGCGCCCGCGCCAGATCTACACGGGCCACCGCGACCGCGACTTCGAGGCCGGCCGCAAGGCCGCCGGCCGCTAGACACGCCCGCGTAAACGACGCATACTGGAACGATGGCTCGCTTCACCATGAGCGTGCGCGAAGGCCCGCGCTTTTCGCGCCTGCGGACAAACTCGATCGATGAACTCTTCGACGCCGTCGAGGACCACGCACGCCTGATCGCTTCGCGTGCCGACGGCAGCAGCGTGGACGCGATGTTTAAGACGTTCGAGCCGATCGAGCGTGTGGTCGGCAGGATCGAGATCGCCGGCGAGCGGCGCGGGCTGATTTCCCGCGACCGGGCCGGCATCGACGTGCGCGGCGACGGTTCGATGGAGGCCTTCATCGGGCGTACCAATCGCGAAGTCGTCGAGCCGTTGCCCGGCGAGAGTGTGGTGGCCGCACTACGGCGCTCGTTCAGCAATCCGGATCGCAGCCCGGCGGCGTACACGCAATAAACTGCAGGGCGTGAATGCCGAACAGACGCGCTTTTCCAGCGTGAACTTGCCAGATGGCGCCGAGGGCCCGTACGAGGTGTTCGTCAACGGCGTACCGCAGAAGGCGGGCGAGGACTACGTGCTGGAGGACCGCACACTCTTCTTCTTCCGCCCGATTCGCCAGGAGGGAAAGCTGGGATTCTGGCGCTGGCTGTCGATCTTCATCGGCATCGCGGGCACCTACAAGCAGAACGATTCGGTCGACGTGACGTTCGTGCGCGGCGGCAGCCGACTGATCGAGACGGGGCTGCCGATTACAGTTCTCGTTGAGCCGGAAGAGCAGGACGGGCCTTTGGTGGGCTCATACTCGCCCGGCGGCTAAGAGCCAACTGACTGCCCATGAGAATCGACCAACTGATCAAGCAACGCCAGCCGGCTTTCTCGTTCGAGTTCTTCCCGCCGAAGACCGACGAGGGTATGACGAACCTCTACGAGACGGCTTCGAAGCTGCGCGAGCTGGACCCGGCGTTCGTTTCCGTTACCTACGGCGCGGGCGGCTCGACCCGCGACCGCACGATCGCGATCGTCGGCCGCATCAAGAACGAGCTCGGCATTGAGACGATGGCGCACTTCACGTGCGTCGGCGCGACGGTTGACGAGCTGCGCGAGGTGCTCGACGAGATCGCCGCGACCGGCGTAGAGAACATCATCGCGCTGCGCGGAGACCCGCCGGCCGGCGAGGACACGTTCGTCAAGACCGCGGGCGGTCTCGGCAACGGCGACGAGCTGATCAAGCTGATCAGCGACAACTACGACTTCTGCGTCGCAGGCGCCTGCTACCCGGAGCTGCACCCCGAGGCGGTCAGCGCCGAGGACGACCTGGCACATGCCGTCGACAAAGTCAAGAACGGCGCGAGCTTCCTGGTGACGCAGCTGTTCTTCGACAACGACGCCTACTTCGACTACGTCGACCGCGCCCGCGCTGCCGGGATCGACGTGCCGATCATCCCGGGCATCATGCCGATCGGTGGTTACGAGCAGATCAAGCGCTTCACGCGCATCTGCGGAGCGACGATCCCAGAGCGGCTGATGGCGGAGCTCGACGCCCGCAAAGACGATCCGGACGCGGTCGCCGACCTGGGCGTCGCGTACGCAACGCTGCAGTGCACGGACCTGCTGTCACGCGGCGTACCGGGCATCCACTTCTACACGCTGAACAAATCGCCGGCCACTTCGGCGATTCTCTCGTCGCTCAAAGCGGCCCGTCCATGGGACCGCACCCTCACGGGCGGCGACGCAGTCCTTAACGGCTGAGCCTCAACGCGGCCCCGGTCCGCGTTCACAGAATTTTTCAGGGCGGCCGACATTCCGTCCCACTACTCGGTATAGTCCCCGGCGACTGTGCCCCAAATCGGTCACCAACTACACAAGCTCAGGGGGCATAGTCGGGGGGATAAAAATGTTCAGCTCGGGTATTGCTCGTCACAAAGCCGTCGTGCTGCTTGTAGCCGCGGCCATCATTTCGCTCTTTGTTCTGCTGTTTGCTTCGGCTCGCGGCGGATCCGCGTCGGTCGCAAGCAAGACAGGCGCACGTTCGATTTCCGCTGCAGCCAAGACCGGCAGCGGCGCGCTGCAGATGGCGGACGCGACGTACGGCGGATCATTGAGTCACGAGACAGTGGTGCCCGATCAGCTGGTTGTTCGCTACAAGTCGTCGGCGACCGCCGATGAACGTGCGGCTGCACGCAGGTCGATCGACGCAAGCGTTGAGAAGAAGCTGGAACTTCCCCGTTCAGAGCTTCTCAGCCTGCCGTCGAACTCATCTGAAAAGGACCTGGCGGCGAAGATCTCGCAGCAGCCTGGCGTCGAGTTCGGTGAGCCCAACGGCGTCGTGCACGCGACGCTCACCCCCAACGACACGCAGTTCACCGACCTGTGGGCAATGAACAACACCGGCCAGACGGGCGGAACGGCCGACGCCGACATCGACGCCGTCGAAGCCTGGAACACGACAACCGGAAGCACCGGCGTGGTAACCGCCGTGATCGACACCGGAGTCGACTACCTGCACGAAGACCTCGACCAGAACATCTGGCAGAACTCCGGTGAGACCGGTCTGGACGGCAGCAGCCACGACAAGCGCACGAACGGCATCGACGACGACGGCAACGGCTTCGTCGACGACTACCGCGGCTGGAACTTCGCGGGCGGCGCCGGTGGGCCGAACGACCCGATGGACGACTACTTCCACGGCACGCACGTGGCGGGTACGATCGCCGCCGAAGGCAACAACAGCCAGGGCGTCGCCGGCGTGACCTGGAACACGAAGGTCATGCCGGTCAAGGTGCTGGACGCGAGCGGCTCGGGCTCCAACACGGCGGTCGCCGACGGAATGCTCTACGCAGCCCAGAATGGCGCGAAGATCGCGAACCTCTCGCTTGGTGGCGGCGGCAAGTCCCAGTACATGGAGGACGTCGTCTCATCCCACCCGGGCACGCTGTACGTCGTCGCCGCCGGCAACTCGGCGAACGACAACGACAACGCAGCCCAGTTCTACCCCTGCAACTACCCCGAAGACAACGTTGTCTGTGTCGCTGCAACCGACCAGGACGACAAGCTCGCAAGCTTTTCCGACTACGGACCGAACAATGTCGACCTCGCGGCGCCGGGCGTCGGAATCGTCAGCACGAAGGCATCGGTTTACACCTCGGAGCCCGGTAAGTACATCTCGCTCAACGGCACATCGATGGCGACGCCGCATGTCGCTGGTTCGGCCGCCCTTCTGCTTTCCGCATACCCCTCCGCAAGCACACAAAACCTGCGCGACGCACTGCTTGACAGCGTCGACAAGCTCGCGAGCGTCACGAACAAGGTCTCCTCTGACGGTCGCCTGAACGTCAACAACGCGCTCACCACGCTCAACGCCGCACTCACGCGCAACCCCGCGACCACGACGATCGACGTCAGCGGATCGCGCGACCTGCGTTACACGTCCGGCACCGGCCTGGCGAACAACGTCACGATCTCCGACACTTCGACCGAGATTGACCTCGTCGACCCGTCGGCGAACATCATTCCGGGCAACGGTTGCTACGTGATCAACTCCACGCACGCTCGCTGCCTGAAGACCAGCGTCAAGCGAATCGTCGTTTCAACGCTGGATGGCAACGACACGATTGCCACCACGTCGGCGACGCCGACGAAGATCGATCCGGGCGCCGGCACCGACACGGTCACCGGTGGCCCCGCGAGCGACGAAGTTCTCAGCAGCACCGGAGCCGACGCAATGACCGGCGGCGGCGGAACCGACACGATCAACTACGCCGCGACGACCTCAGGCGTGACGATCACCCTTGACGGCACCGCGAACGACGGCGCGACATCCGAGGGTGACAACGTCGGAGCGGACTTCGAGACGATTCTCGGCGGCTCCGGCAACGACACGCTGACCGGCGGCTCGAACGCGGTCACGATCAACGGCAGCGCCGGCAACGACACGCTGACCGGCGGCGGCGGCAACGACACGATCTTCGACGGCGCCGGAGCCGACACCGTCAACGGCGGCAACGGCAACGATACGTTCGCCCCGACCCCATCCGACAGCGGGTCCGACAGCTGGAACGGCGGCGGTGGCATCGATACGGCCAACTTCGGCATGAGCGTCGCCAACACGAGCGTCAACGTCTCGCTCGACGACGTCGCCAACGACACCCTCAACGGTGTCGCCGACAACTACCACAGCGACATCGAAAACATGATCGGTGGCGACGGCGGTGACGTTCTGACCGGCAGCTCTGCCGCAAACGTGATCTCCGGCGGCTTCAACTACGACACGATCGATGGCGGCGGCGGCGCCGACGACCTCAGCGGTGGCGATGGCCTGTACGACGTAGTCGACTACAGCAGCCGCACCGCGAACCTCAACGTTTCGCTCGACGACACGGCAAATGATGGTGCCGCGAGCGAGAACGACAACGTCCACACAGACATTGAAGTCATTCGTGGCGGTTCGGGCAACGACACCCTCACCGGTGACGACGGGTCGCATCAGAAGCCGTACATCGACATCCTCGGACACCACTGGGAGGGTGACGACTGGTTGGACGGCGGCCCCGGTGCGGACACAATCTCCGGACTCGGTGGCACCGACACCGCGGACTACCACACCCGCCTCAACCCGGTGAACGTCTCGATCGACGGCACCGCAAACGACGGCGAGACCGGCGAAAACGACAACGTCGCAACCGACGTCGAAGGAGTCTGGGGCGGAAACGGCAGCGACACGCTGACCGGTTCCAACAGCGCCAACATTCTCGACGGCGGATACAGCGGCAACGACATTCTCAACGGCCAGGGCGGCGATGACACCCTCGGCTCGACTTCTCCCGGCGGCAACGACACCTTCACGGGCGGTTCCGGTACGGACACGGTCACGTACTGGGGCAACGAGGCGATGCAGTACCAGTACTACTTCACGACGCCGGTTTCGATCACGCTCGACGGCGTCGCGAACGACGGCTTCACCGGCAGCTCCGACTCCTACGCGTCGGACATCGAGCGCTTCCAAGGCGGTGCCGGCAACGACACGCTGACCGGTGACTCGGGGGCCAACTACCTCGATGGCGCCGGCGGCAACAACACCGTCAGCGGCGCCGGCGGCAACGACACGGTGATCGCCGGTGGTGCTGTTTCCACGGCCGATGGCGGCGACGGCGACGACCACGTCATGACCGCGTCCTACACGCGCAACTACGCGTACTGGAACGGCTACGACATTTCGGGCACTGTCTTTCTCGGCGGCGGCAAGGGCACCTTGCTCGGCGGCAACGGAAACGACGAGCTCGAAGGATCGACCGGCGACGACACGATGGACGGCGGCGCAAACAACGACACGATGGACGGCTCGTACGGCGCGGATGTCGCGACCGGTGGCAGCGGCATCGACTCCGTGACCTATCGCTCTCGCAGTGAGTTCATGTCGATCACGCTCAACGGCATCGCCGACGACGGCTGGATCTGCACCTGTGGTGGATCCGGCGAGAAGGACCAGGTGCAGTCCGACGTCGAAAACCTTGCAGGTGGCGTCGGTAACGACACGATCATCGGCAACGCCAGCGCAAACCGACTCGACGGCTCGGACGGCGACGACACGATCACCGGTAGCGACGGCGCCGACGAGCTGATCGGCGGCGAGGGCCACGACACGATGTCCGGCGGCAACGACAACGACCTTTTGCGCGCGGTGGACGACACGTCCGACAACGTCACGTGTGGTTCTGGAACTGACATCACGCGTGGCGACACGGTGGACACACTGAACCCGGACTGTGAACCCAGCGGAGCGAGCAACGCGACTGTCTCTTACGAGCCTTCGAGCTCGATTCGTCGCGCCACGCTGTTGTTCGACTCGGTCACCGGTGTGGCCGACGACGTCGCGGTGTCCCAGTCCGGCAGCGCGGTGCTGTTCCACGGCAGCGGACAAAACTTGACGGCCGGCTCCGGCTGCGTACAGACGAACGCCACGGACGTGACTTGCACGATCACGGCAGTCGGCGACGACACCGAAGTTCGCGCTCACCTGCTCGATGGCAACGACACATTCACCCTCGCATCGAGCGTGACCGAACCCGCTCGCGTGTTCGGTGGCGCCGGCAACGACGTGATTACCGGTGGTGCCGCCGATGACGTCATCGATCCGGGCCTCGGTGCGGACCAGATCTCGGGCGGCTCCGGCTTGCGCGACGTGGTTTCGTACTTGAATCGCACGAACCCGGTCGTGGTCAGCCTCAACTCGGTCGCCGACGATGGCGAACTCGGTGAGGGCGACTCGGTCGCCGCCGACATCGAAGACATCACCGGCGGCAAGGGCAACGACACGCTGACCGGCAACTCGGGCAGCAACCACATCTTCGGCATGGACGGCAACGACCTGCTTGACGGTGGAACCGGTACCGACTGGCTACTGGGCGGCGGACTCATCGGCGACACGTCTTTCGACACGGTCACCTACGCGTCACGCACGAACCCGGTCAACCTCGCTCCCGCTTGGTCAGAGCCGACGACCTTCGTCGACCCGGCCATCACAGCGAAGACGCTGTCCGGCGAGACCGGCGAGAACGACTGGATTGGTTCGGACGTGGAGAAGATGATCGGCGGATCCGGTAACGACACTCTGCACTGTGACCCGACGATCACCAACACAAGCAACACGTTGGATGGCGGCCCGGGCGCTGACACGTTCAACGACTGCACGCTGCCTGAGAACACGAACACGGCCTACCCGTTGACCTCGGACACAGTGACTTACGCGTCACGGTCGGCCGCGGTCAACGCATCGCTCGACGGCGCCGCCAACGACGGTGTGGCTTCCGAAGGCGACAACATCGGCGCCGGCGTAGAGCTGGTCACCGGTGGCTCCGGCAACGATGTCTTCAGCGGCGACGGCAACGCGAACAAGTTCGATGGCGCCGACGGTGACGACACGTTCAACATGGTCGACACCAGCGCCGACAACGCAACCTGCGGCATCGGCAATGACACCGTCAACGGCGATTCGCTCGACACCGCGTCGGACGACTGCGAGACGGTCAATATCCCGAACGGCAACGGCGCGCCGAATGGCGTCACCGTGCTCGGATCAATCATCGTGTTCCAGACCACTGGCAATGCGGTGAACAATGTTCAGATCACTGCGGCAGGCGGATACACGACCGTGACCGACAGCGCCGTGATCCTGACCGCCAACGCAGGCTGCTCGCAGCTCAGCGCCAACAGTGCGATCTGCCCGACTCCGGTCGGCGCGTCGCTGCTGGTGAACTCTGCAGCAGGTGACGACACGATTGACAACGCCACGTCGATCCCGATGACGGCAAATGCCGGCAGCGGCAACGACACGGTCACCGGTGGAACCGGCAACGACATCGTCGATGGCGGAATCGGCACCGACGTGATGCACGGCGGAGCCGGAACCGACACCGTCACCTACGCAACCCGCACGGCGAACGTCACGGTCAACCCGGACGATCTTGCTTACGACGGTGAAAGCGGCGAGCTCGACCAGGTCGGATCCGACTTCGAGAACGTGATCACGGGATCCGGAAACGACCTGCTGTACGGCAACGCGGCGAACAACTCGCTATCGAGTGGAGCCGGCAGCGACACGATGCTGGGATTTGGCGGTAGCGACACGTTCAGCGGCGGCGCCGACGAGGACTACGTCACATACGGCTACGAGACCGCGGATGTGACGGCGTCGCTCGACGGCGTGGCGAACGATGGAATCGCCGGCGAGAACGACTCGATCGGATCGGACGTCGAAGACATCCAGGGCGGCGGCGGCAATGACACCCTGACAGGCAGCAACGGTGCCAACCAGCTCGACGGCAGCCCCGGCAACGACACGCTGAACGGTCTCGGCGGCAACGACTATCTGCTCGGCAGCACCGGCAACGACACTGCAGTTCCGGGTGACGGCAACGACTATTTCCAGGGCTACGACGGAGACGACACGATGTCTGCGTCGCTTGGAGCCGACACATTCGACGCTGGCAACGGCTCGTACGATTCGTACAGCTACGCCGGTGTTGCGGGGGCTGTCACGGTCACGATCGACGACTCCGCCAACGACGGAACCGGCGGCGAAAACGACAACATCAAGTCGAACGTGGAAATGGTCACCGGTGGTGACGGCAACGACACGCTCACCGGTTCTTCCGGCAACGAGACGCTGAACGGCGGCCCCGGCGACGACGCGCTCGATGGTGGGCTCGGTGCCGACACGCTGATCGGTGGCAGCGGCAGCAACGACTCGGTGACGTACGCGTCCCGCACGGGCAACCTGTTCGTCAACTTCAACTTCTACCAAGGCAGTGGTGAGTCTGGCGAGCAGGACACGATCTACAACGACGTGGAGTCGCTGACCGGCGGCTCCGGCAACGACATCCTCTGGGCCGGCTTCGGCGGCGGCGACCCGAACCGCACGATCCACGGCGGCCCGGGCAACGACCAGATTCAGGGCTCCGACGGCAACGACACGTTGTACGGCGATGCCGGCGGCGACATCATCCACGGCTACGACGGCAACGACACGATCGACGGAGGCATCGACCAGGACTGGCTCTACGGCGACAACGGCACCGACACGGTGTCGTACTCGACGCGCACGGCGAACGTCACCCTGCAACTCGACGGAACTTCGTACTCAGGCGAAGCCGGGGAGGCCGACACTGTCGACACCACGATCGAGAATGCCGTCACTGGATCCGGCAACGACTTCGTGCTCGGAAACGCCAGTGGCAACACGATCAGCTCAGGCGCGGGTAGCGACACCTTGATGGGCTACGGCGGCAACGACGTGTTCAACGGCGGCGCCGACGAAGACTGGGTCTCCTACGCCAACGAATCGGCCCCCGTCACGGCCAGCATCGACGGCGTCGCAAACGACGGACCGTCAGGTCAGTCCGACCAGATCCAGTCCGACATCGAGGACATCCAGGGCGGTTCGGGCGACGACAACCTGTTCGGCAGTGCCGTGGCCAACCAGCTCGATGGAAGCAACGGCAACGACAACCTGACCGGAAACGACGGCAACGACAGCCTGCTCGGCAGCTACGGCAACGACACCGCCTACCCGGGCAACGGAAACGACACGTTCCAGGGCTTCGACGGTGACGACCAGATGGTCTCATCGCCGGGTGCTGACGTGTTCGTCGGCGGCAACGGAACCTACGACGCCGCCAACTACGGGTCTGAGACCGCAAACCTCAACATCAGCCTCGACGACGTCGCCAACGACGGCGCCGTGGGCGAGGGCGACAACATCTCAGGCGACACCGAGACCGTGATCTCCGGTAGCGGCAACGACACCGTGACCGGCAACTCGCTGGCCAACACGCTGCTCGGCGGCAACGGCACCGACACGATCGACGGTGGTCTCGGTGCCGACTCGCTGCAGGGCGGCGGCGGCACGGACACGGTGACCTACGCCAGCCGCACAAATCCGCTGTTCGTCAGCATCAACCTGAGCAACGGCAGTGGCGAAACCGGCGAGCAGGACTCGATCGCTCAGGACGTTGAGGGCGTGATCGGCGGTTCCGGCAACGACGTCATATACGGCGGCTTCGGCAGCGACCCGTCACGCAACCTCGACGGTGGACCAGGCGCCGACCAGATCCACGGTGGCTCGAACGCCGACACGCTCTCCGGTGGCACCGGCGACGACATGTTGTGGGGCGCCGCCGGCAACGACACGCTGAACGGAAACGACGGCAACGACACGCTCGAGGGCGAGGCCGGAGCCGACGTGTTCAACGGTGGCAACAACACGGACACCGCAAACTACGCGTCGCGTACGGCAGCCGAGACGGTGACGCTGGACGGCACCCAGAACGACGGTGACACGACCAACGACACCGCCACGAAGGACAACGTCAAGACCGACGTCGAAAATGTGACCGGTGGCTCCGGCAACGACACGATCACCGGGCAGTCCTCCGGCAGCGTCGCCAACACGTTCGTCGGAAACGGCGGCAACGACACGTTCACCGGTAACGACGGCAACGACACGCTGGACGGCGGGACCGGCGCCGACGTGTTCAACGGCGGTACCGGCACCGACACTGCGACCTACGCGTCACGCACGGTCGCTGAGACGATCACGCTGGACGGCACCCAGAACGACGGTGACACCACCAACGACACGGCGACGAAGGACAACGTCAAGGCCGATGTCGAAAACGTGATCGGCGGCAGCGGCAACGACACGATCACCGGCCCGTCGAGCGGCAGCGTCGCCAACACGCTGTCTGGCGGTGACGGCAACGACACGCTCAACGGCGGTGACGGAACCGACACGCTGAACGGCGACAACAACAACGACACACTCGATGGAGGAACCGGAGCCGACGTATTCAACGGCGGCGCCGGCACCGACACCGCTACGTACGCATCCCGCACCGTGGCCGAGACGGTGACGCTGGACGGCACCCAGAACGACGGTGACACGACCAACGACACCGCCACGAAGGACAACGTCAAGACCGACGTCGAAAACGTCACCGGCGGTACCGGCGCCGACACGTTCACGGGTCAGACGTCCGGCGGCGTCGCAAATACGTTCCTTGGCGGCAGCGGCAACGACACGTTGACCGGCAACGACGGCAACGACACGTTCGACGGCGGCACTGGCGCCGATGTGTTCAACGGCAACGCGGGTACGGACACCGTCACTTACGCCTCGCGCTCAACGGCCGAGACGGTGACGCTGGACGGCACTCAGAACGACGGTGACACGACCAACGACACGTCGACGAAGGACAACGTCAAGACCGACATCGAAAACGTGACCGGCGGAACCGGTGCCGACTCGATCACCGGCCAGACGAGCGGCAGCGTCGCCAACGTCTTCGACGGTGGCGGCGGCAACGACACGCTGACCGGAAACGACGGCGATGACTCGCTGACCGGCGGCACCGGAGTCGACACGGTCAACGGCGGCACAGGAAACGACACGATCTTCCTGCGCGACCTCACGAACGACGCCAACACGGTGTGCGGTTTGGGTACCGACGTGTTCAACGCGGATGTGGTTGGCATCGGCGACACCAACACCGCGGCAGACTGCGAGACGGTCAGCCGTACGTAGGGCGCCGCGCCGGCCGCAAACCGGCTACGGCTTCCACTTGACGCTGCAGCCCACCGATTCGGTTTCGGTGGGCTGCGGCGTTTCGTCGCGCAAAACGGCGTCGAGCGCGTCGCGCAGCCACTTCGCGTTCTGCGACTCGTCCTCGTAGTCCTGATCGGGCGCGCCACGGTAGACGAGCTTGTCGTTGGCGTCGAAAACAAAGATGTCAGGCGTGGTCAGCGCGCCGTAGGCGGCCGCGACCTCTTGTGATTCGTCGCGCAGGTAGGGGAAAGGCCAGGGATTCTCGGCGATTCGCGCCTTCATGTTCTCGAACGAGTCCGCCGGCTTGCGCTCGGCGTCGTTGGGGTTGATCGCCAGGAAGCGCACGCCGTGGTGCTGGTAATCGCGGCCGGCCTGCAGCAGCCGGTCCTCCCACGCGAGGGCGTAGGGACAGTGGTTGCAGGTGAAGATCACGACCGTCGCGTTGTCGTCTTCGCCGCCGTAGACGTGCTGGTGGCCGTCGGTGCCGGGCAGAAGAAATTCGGGGGCGCTGTCGCCAATCGCTAGGGGCACTTCACTCTCCTTGGTGTTTGCGGGCATAACCTGCCAGCAGCTGTCGCAGGTCTTCCCGGTCGGGCAGTGGCGACGGGCGTCCGTCGCGGTGGTAGTAGATCCGGCAGTTCAGACCGAACGGCTCGTCGCCAGGGTCGGCGAGATCGACGCCGTCGGCGCGGATCGTCGGCGAGCCGACAAAACGTTCACGCTCGGTGTCGGCGGCTGTGTTGATCTCTGTTACCCGCAGATCGTCGCGCGCGATGCCCTGGGCGTCCAGCTCTTCGATCAGGTCGGCTAGCGCGCGCTCGTGCGAGGGACAGCCTTCCCAGAAGAGGAACTCGATCACCAGCGGTAGGGATCCGGGCCGTCGTCGAGGTCCTCGAAGAACGGCGTGCGTGCGGGTGTGATCGCCGGCGCCGGGCCGACCGGAACCTCCAGCGGCTGCTCCTGCGGCGTGGCGACGAACTCTTCGAGCGCGTCCTCGATGCCGTTGGCAGACCCATCGCACTGAATGCGGAAGCGTTCGGGCTGCATGTCGTCGCTGGCGACCACCGGCACGCCCTTCACTTCTTCCCAGTCGAAGCGTTCGCGGTCGAAGTTGCTGATCAGGATCGCCTGCGCCGGCATCGGGCAGGACTGGTCGTGCTGGGCAAGCCCGGCAACGATGTTCTCCAGCATTTTGGCTTCCAGCGACATCGCCGGAGATTTTAGGCGACGTTCTCGATTTCGGGCGGCTGCTCGCGAACCTTGCGTGCGCGCAGCTCTCCCAGCTCGAGGGCATCGGCGCCGATTGCGATCGCGTGTTCGCAGGCCATGATGCACTCGGCGATCGCGCCGGTGCGGTCGAGCGCGTGCGCGAAGGCGGTCCAGACATCGGGATCCGTGTCGTCGAGCTTGCGTGCCGCGTTAACGGCCTCCAGCGCCGCCGTCCGTTCGCCCAGCAGGTGGTCGGCCAGCGCCAGATCCAGCAGCACATCGACCGTCAGCTCGGGCAGCCGCCGCGCGCGCGTCAGCGACTCGCGTGCGGCCTCGGGCTGCAGTAGGCGAAGACGCAGCCCGCCTAGCCGTGCCCAGGCTGTTCCGTCGCGCGGGTTGGTGGCGCACTCGCGCTCGGCCGACTCGGCGGCGAGCTCGTACAGGCCCATCGCCTCGTAGAGGCGTGCGGCGTAGCGGTGCGGGGCGGGGCGGCCCGGTTCCACACGCACCCAGGCGCGCACCGAGCGCGCGGCCGCTCCCATCTCGCCGGCCTGCCAAAAGGCCACCGTCATCAGGCGGTGGATCGTCGGGTCGTGCTCGTCGGCGTCGCGCGCGTAGATCAAACGCTGGGCCGCGAGCTCGTAGTCGCCCTCGGCCATCGCGTGCTCCGCGCTGAGCAGGAAGCGGCGCGCGCGATCCTTCGCCTCGTCGGGCTTGCCGAACTCGACGAAGTCGAGCGTGCCGGCCGGCACGGTGCGAACGCCGGGCTCGAATGCCACGCGCGCCCACTGTTGGATGTTGTCGCCCTCGCCGGTGAAGTAGATGCCGAGGATGCTGCCGACGCCCCACTCCGGGTACGCGTTGCAGCGCGCATAGCGATACACCACCGAGTGATCCGGAAGCTGCGAGTGGAACGGGTCGTGCTTCTCCTGGTCGGCGCGCATTCGCGCCTCGGCCTGCTGCTGCTCGTAAGCGCGGCGGCCCTCTTCGGCACGGCGCTTGCGTGCGGCCTCGGCGCTGACCTTCAGCGCGCTTGCTGAGATCGAACCGCCGGGCATGCTGTGCAGCAGCCCCTCGAGCTCGTCTGCCGCCTGATTGAGCACCTTGATGTGATCCTCGTGCGCCTGGCGTTTGCCAGGCGGCGCGATGTCCGGGTGCCAGCGCTTGGCCATCTTCTTGCGCGCCTGCTTGACGTCTTCGACGCCAAACGGCGCCTCCAGCTCGAGGAGCATGCTGAGCTGTTCGATGTCGAGAATGAGTTGGGACATTCGGTCTAATTTACTCCCAAAGAGTCATCGGTAGGCTTGCACCCAATGACGGTCCACCAACTTGGAAACGCGGCGCAGCAGCCGGTGCAGCAGGGGAGCAAGCGCGTCGCGCTGATCACCGGCGGCGCGGGCGGCATCGGCACTGAGATTGCGGAGCACCTGCTGCGCGACGGCATGAAAGTCGCCGTGGCCGATGTCGACGCCCAGAAGGCGGCAGGCGCCGCGACGCAGCTGACAGCGATCGCCGCAGACGTGATCTGGGTCGAGATGGACATCACCGAGGAAGGCTCCGTGACCCGTGGCGTCGCCGACGTCGAGACGCGGCTCGGTCCAGTCGACGTGCTGATCAACAGTGCGGGCTGGAACCACGCGCTCAACCTGCTGCAGACCGACGAGGTCTACTGGCGGCGGATGCTCGACGTGAACCTGCTCGGCGGCATCCGCATGACCAAGGCGGTGCTCGGTGGGATGATCGAACGCGGCTACGGCCGCGTCGTGCACATCGCGGGCGAGGCCGGCCGCGCCGGCACGCCGAGTCAGTCTTTGATGTCGGCCGCGAACGGCGGCACGATCTCGTTCGTCAAGGCGATGGCGCGCGAGGTGCTCGACAAGGGCGTGACCGTCAACTGCCTTTCGCCCGGCCCCACGGCCACGCCGATGCTCGACGAGATGATCCAGTACGCCGAGGATGCGGCCGAGATGGTCGCTTCGCTGCGCGGAGCCGTGCCGATGGGCCGGCTCGGCCAGCCGCACGATATCGCGCCGGTCGTGGCGTTCCTCGCCTCCGAAGGCGCAGGTTTTGTCACCGGTCAGACGATCAGCGTCTCCGGTGGCATGACGATGGTCTAAAGCCGTCGGTATTGCGGTACCTCAAGTCGGTATACTGGTACCCGTGGCCTTCAATATCAAGAGCGATGAGACGCATGCCCTTGCCCGCGAACTTGCCGACCGGACAGGTGAATCGATGGCCAAAGCAGTCGACGAAGCGATTCGAGCGAAATTGAACGAGGTCAAGCGGGAGGATCGAGTAGAGCGGATCAAGGCGCTTCTCGCCGATACTGCGAGACGCTTTCCCCCGGACTGGGATTCCTCGACGGACGACCTTTATGACGAGGATGGGCTACCGCGATGATTGTCGACAGTTCGGCGTTGATCGCCCTGATCCACAATGAGCCTCAGGCCGACGACATTTTTTCTATGTTGATTGCCGCGTCTGAGGTCCGTATGTCCGCAGGTAGCTATCTCGAGACATCGATAAAGCTCGACCGGGCAGGCGATGCTGTGATTAGTCGTCGGCTCGACGACGTGCTACGCGAATTCGGTGTCGCAATTGAGCCGTTCGACCATGCACAGGCGGTAGTGGCACGGAGGGCCTATCAAGACTTCGGTCGCGGATCAGGTCACCCGGCAAAACTCAACTTTGGCGACACGATTGCGTATGCACTTGCAGCTATGCGTCATGACACGCTGTTGTACAAAGGCAACGATTTCGCGCACACGGATGTGCAGACAGCGATCCGCCTGCTCGACGACTCAGCGCCGGACTAACCGCCGGTACGAATAACCGGCGCGTGCTGCGTGACGACCGGTAGCTCGAAGCCGAGCGGCTCGGAAGGCTCCTGGAAGAGCGGCAGCTCGACCGGGGTGAGCGCGACGATGCCGCGCGCTGCGCTGCGGATTGCCTGAGAAGCAGGGTCGTCCGGGTCGGCGACGACCAAAGGCGTGCCCTCGTCGGCGTGCACGCGCAGCGGCTCGCTGATCGGCGCCTTCGCCAGTAGCGGCACGTCGAGTTCGTCGGCCAGCTGCTGGCCGCCGCCCTCGCCGAAGATCGTGAAGCGCTCGCCGTCAGGCGTTGTGAATCCCGACATGTTCTCGATCACGCCGATCACTTCGATGTTGACCTTCTTCGACATGTCGGCGCTGCGCTTGGCGACCGACTGCGCGGCCGGCTGCGGCGTGGTGACGATCACAAACTTGCTCTGCGGCAGCAGCTGGGCGAGCGTCATCGAGACGTCGCCGGTGCCGGGCGGCAGGTCGAGCAACAGGTAGTCGAGTTCGCCCCACTCGACGTCTTCGAGGAACTGCTGGATCGCCTTGTGCAGCATCGCGCCGCGCCAGACGACCGCCGCGTTCTCCTCGATGAAGAATCCGATCGACATCACCTTCAGGCCGCCGGCGGCCTCGAGCGGGATGATCTTGCGCTTGTCGTTGACCTTCGGCCGCTCCTGGATCCCGAGCATGCGCGGGATCGAGTAGCCGTATACGTCACAGTCCACGACCGCGACCTTGTTGCCCTCGAGCGCCAGCGCGGCGGCGAGGTTGGCGGTCATCGTCGACTTGCCGACGCCGCCCTTGCCCGAGCCGACGCAGATTACGTTGCGCACCTGTGCAAGCGCCCCTTCGGGCAGCGCTCCACGGCCGAGCTTGCTCTTGAGCTCGCCCTTCTCCTCATCGGAGAGCACGTCGAAGCCGACGTTGACGACCTCGATGCCATCGAGCCTGCCGGCGGACTCCGCAACGGCCTGCTGGAAATGTGAACGCACCGGGCAGCCCGGTGTGGTCAGTGAGATCACGATGTCGATGACTCCGTCGCCTTTGAAATCGACCGAGCGGACCATGCCGAGGTCGACGATCGAGCGGCGCAGCTCAGGGTCGATCACGCTGCGCAGCGATTCGCGGATCTCCTCCTCGGAGGGCATCTGTATATCTGAGGCGGGGGCCATCCCGCGTGATTATCGCAGGACGCGGACCGTGGTCCGTTCAGCTAAGAAGAGCGTTTCATCGTTAGCGTGAACTTCAGCTCGGCCTTCATCTTGACCGGGCTCGTATACGGGAACGAGGGGACACTGCAGTCGACGACTGCGCGTCCGGTGATGACCTTCGAGTGCCGCTTCTTCGTCTTCAACAGGCTCTTCGACGAGATCGCGAGCTTCGTCAGCAGCAGGCCTCTGCCGCCGCTCGTCGCCACGCCGAAGCTGCGATCCCAGATTGCAGTGCCGTCGCCGCAGGCGGCGAGGTCAGTTGAGAACAGCAGGCTGTCGTCGATCGGAAACGGACACGGGGTGCCGTTTGCCGCCGTCGAAACAGGACCGCCTGGCAGCGACGGGCCGGTGACGTGTACGAACTTGCCACGCGTCTTGAAGTCCATGCGCAGATTGAAGGCGGTCGCTCCGCATCCGCTGGCGTCGTGGACGACCGGGGGTCCCGGCTCAAACCCGCCGCAGGCCGCGGAGAGCGTGTCGCTGAACGACCCGGAGATCGATCCGACCGCCTTCGTTCCGAGGCTGCCGACGATATTCGGCGCCTTGCGAGCGGAGCTCACGAAGAGGTTGGCCGACTTCGGCGACTTGAAGCTGAACTTGACGACGCCGGAGCCCTGCCCGCGGCGGACTTCGCAGCCACTGGTCGTGCCGTCGAGCGACCACGACAGCTCTTGTGATCCCTTGACCGAAGTCTTGAAGGTAGCTGCGCCGGCACTCGCCGTCGCGAGCGCAAGCATGAGCAGCGCCGCCAAGGCGGCCGCCGCGAAACTAGGCGGCCGTCGCACCTTCGAAACGCGCGCGCCGCTCGCAGGGCGTGCAGCGTGCCTCGTAGCCGTGCGGAAAGATCTGCACGGTCAACTTGCCGTCGCACTCCGGGCAGCGGCGGCTCACATCGAAGTCGCGCTCGGCGTCGAGCTCTGCTCGTGCCTGCGCAAGGCGTTCGTGGGTGAGCGCGTCTGCCTCCTGCGTCAACTGTCCTGGTTCGAAGCTCAAGACGATCTCCTCATGATTCTGTCCTCTCTAGATGACCTTGCTGACTGCCTTGATCGGCATCTTCAGGTCTTCGAGCATCGTCAGGTCTTTTCCTACGTTCTCGCCGAGCGTGGTGAGGTAGTTGCCGGTGATCAGCGCGTTGACGCCGGACTTCATGCCCATCGCCTGCAGGTCGCCGAGCGTCACCTCGCGGCCGCCCGCGTAGCGGATCACGGTGCTCGGCATGATCAGGCGGAACAGCGCGATCGTGCGGATCGCCTCGGTCGGCGAGACCAGTTCGCGGTCTGCCATCGGTGTGCCGGGCCGCGGGTTGAGGAAGTTCATCGGCACTTCGTGCGGCTCGAGCAAGGCGAGCTGAAAGGCGAACTCGATGCGTTGCTCGCGCGACTCACCGAGGCCGATGATGCCGCCGGAGCACAGCTCCATGCCGGTCTCGCGCACGAGCTCGCAGGTCTCCATGCGGTCTTCCCAGGTGTGTGTGCTGCAGACCTCCGGGAAGTAGCTCTTGGCGGCTTCAAGGTTGTGGTTGTAGCGGTGCACGCCCGCGTCCTTCAGCTCGTAGGCCTGTTCGCGCGTGAGGATGCCGAGCGAGCAGGCGACCTCGAGACCTTCGACGTTGTCGTGGACCAGCTTGGTGCACTCGAGCACGTGGTCCATCAGCCGGCGGTCGGGGCCGCGCACGGCGTAGACGATGCAGAACTCGGTGGCGCCGGTCTCGGCGGTCGCCTCGGCTGCGGCGAGCAGCTGCTCGGGTGGGATGAAACCGGTGGGGGCGACCTCGGTGCCGAAGACGGACGACTGCGAGCAGAAGTGGCAGTCCTCGGGGCAGCCGCCGGTCTTGCCGGAGATGATCGACTCGACCTCGACGCCGTCGCCGCAGTAGTCCAGGCGCACGCGGTGCGCAAGGTCGGCGAGGTGGCCGAGCTGGTCGTCCGGCAGCTGCTGGATCTGCAGCGCCTCTTCTTGCGTGATCCGGCCGCGATCGACGAGGATCCGCTGCTCCGCGATCTTCAAGATCTCCGCGGGCTGGGCGGCGGGTTCTACGAGGGTGCTCGACGCGAGCTGTGACATGCCAGAGGCCTCCTTGGCCAGGAACTAAAAGACGTTCCGACTCTAAGCCCGCGCCCGGACGCGGCCAGAGGGCTAGTTGCTCTGAGCTTCGCGCAGGTCGGCAAACGCCTGGAAAAGCGGCACGAGTGCGCCGCTCTCAGCCTGCTCGAGGATCTCTTCCGCGAGTTCCCCGCGCAGCGCGTACTTCGTTCCGACGTACGCGAACGAGTTGAGCCCGGCTGCGCGTTCGGCGATCTCCGTGACGCGTTCGGCCAGCATCGCGGGCTCGGCCAGCTCGTCGAGGTAGCCGAGCGCGTGCGCCTGCTCAGGCCGGAAGACCTCGCCGTAGAGCAGCCCACCACCGAACGCCGCGGGCGCCAGGTGCGACTGCGCGAGCTTCATCGCGAAGCCGCCGAACGGGATGCCGATGGCGACTTCGTTGAGGCCGACCTTGTACTCGCCGAAGGCGCCGACCGAGCGGTCGCAGGCAAGCAGGATCACCGCGCCGCCGGCGATCGCGTGTCCCTCGACCGCGGCAATCACCGGCTTCGGAAAGATGAAGATGCGATGGGCGAGGCGGGCCATGTTCGGACCGATCGTGCCCAGCTCATCGCGGTCGACCTGCTCCATCCACTTGAGGTCCATGCCGGCCGAGAAGAATCCGGGGCGTCCAGCGATCACGAGAGATCCGACTTCCGGGTCTTCCTCGGCGGCGTCCAGCGCGGCGAAAAAGGCGTCGAAGACATCCGTTCTGAGCGCGTTCGGGCCGCCGTCGTCGAGCGTCAGCCAGGCGACGCGCCCGCGCACTTCGTAGCTCAGAACCTCGGTGCTCATCGCGGCGCAAGCTTACCGACCGGCGTCTCGTCGTGGAAAGCCGCGCTTCACCTTTCGCGAAATGCGTAATTTTCATAACCCTGCAAGTTCGGTTTCGCGGGTCTTGATTATGGTCAACCTGGAATGCCGCAAATAGCGGATTTCCAGGCAGAACCTACCTCAGCGGAGGTACTTGCACTGCATCGCAAGATCGAACATCCGTCCAGGCCCGCAACACACGCGCAAGGTGAGCCGGTGGAATGGCGATAAATGCGGGAGTAATCGGCTTTGTAAGACCTGCCTATGCCCATCGGTTCAACGCATCCAGAGAATTCCCGGCTTGAAGAGTTCGGCCTGACCGCTGATCGCGAGCTCATGCGTCGCGTCGCGATCGCCTTGCTCGCGTTCGGATGCGCGATCGAAGCGATGTACTCGATCGCATTCAACGCGCCGGACTGGACGGACGCCGCAGCGATCGGACTTGTCGCGATCGCCACGGCCTACGTACTGATCGCCGACTGGGACGACATCTCGCCGCGGCTGATCGTGCCACCGGTGCTGATGGGTCTGGCTTCTGTGTCGCTGATCGCGATCGGCGACGACGTCGCCGTCGGCATGCCGTTCTTCTTCCTGCCGGCCGCCGTCGTGATGGTCTTCTTCTGGCAAGACCCGATCGTCAAGTGGACGATTATGCCGCCGCTGGTGGCGCTCTACGTTTTGGTACCCGCGATCTGGGGCACGCACGAGGCGGTCGTCGAGTCCTTGACCACCGTGCCGCTGCTGGTCGGCAGCAGCATGCTGCTGGGCATGTTGTTCAACCGTTTCCGCAGCGCCAGCGTCGAGCAGGCGCGCTTCCGTGGCACGATCACCGCCCTGCTGATGGCACTAGACGCGCGCGATGACTACACGGCGGAGCACTCGTCCGAGGTGCTTTCGCTGGTGATGGCAGTCGCCGAGGACATCGGCCTCGACGAGCGCAGCCAGCTGCACGTCGCCGACGTCGCGCTGCTGCACGACATCGGAAAGATCGGTATTCCCAACGAGATTTTGCACAAGCCGGCTGCCCTCAACGACCAGGAGTGGGAGATCATGCGCCGCCACCCGGAGATCGGCGAGCGCATCTTGGCCGAGGTGCCAGGCTTCGAAGCTGTCGCGACCGCCGTGCGCCACGAGCACGAGCGCTGGGACGGCGCGGGCTACCCCGACGGCATCGCCGGCGAGCAGATCCCGGTCGCCAGCCGCATCGTGCTGGCCTGTGACGCGTACCACGCAATGACTTCCGAACGCCCCTACCGCTCGCCGATGAGCGAGACCGAGGCGCGCGAGCAGCTGCTCAGCAACGCTGGAACACAGTTTGACCCGGCAGTCGTCGACACGCTGCTGAGCGTGCTCGAGGGCCGCAGCATCGCAGCCGTCGAAGACGAGCGCGACGAGACGATCGTGCGCGACATCTCCGGCACTAACAATGGCAACGGCAACGGCAACGGTCTTGGACCGCATCCGGTTCCGGAGCCCGAGGCGGACAAGAACTTTGAGGCAGGCGCCAAGCAGAAGCGCAGCAGCGTGATCTCCTCGCTGACCGGAAAGGCCGCCTCGCTGTGAGCGTCAACTACGTCGGTCTTCCCAGCACCCAGCGGCGCGAGGCGAAAGATGTGCGTGCCGAGCAGGTGCTGATGAGCCGTTCGATGGCCGTGCTCTTCGGCTCGGGCATCGGCTTCATATTTCTCTGGGTGGCGCTGGTCGGCACCCCGGACACCTTCACCTATATGGCGGCCGCGATCTGCGGGTTCATGGCATTCGTCGGCCTCGTGCTGGGTTCGGTCAGCGTGCCGAAGCGCATATTCGTGCTGCCGCTGCTCGTTGGCACGGCCGTCGAGGTCGCGCTTTCGCTGCACTTCCAGCAGTCGGCCGCCGGCTTCTTCCTGTTGATGCCGGCGATGTACACCTCAGTCTTCTTCTGGCGCGACCGCCCGGTGGCGATCGCGATGACGACGATCTACACGATCGCGTTCGTGGTGACACCGCTGTTGATCGGTGGATCGGAAGAGATTTCGCGAGTGATCACGACCACACCGATCTTTCTGGCGCTGGTGCTGACGACCGGCTTCCTGGGTTCGGAGTCGAGTCAGATGAGCGCCAAGCGCGGGCGCTTCGAGTCGACGATTTCGTCGCTGCTGGTCGCTTTGCAGGAGCGCGACGGCTACACCGCCGACCACTCCGAGGAGACGGTCGACCTGGCGATGGCGGTCGGCGACCAGCTGCGCATCACCGACGAGCAGCGTTCGGTACTCGCTGACGTGGCGCTGCTGCATGACATCGGGAAGATCGGTATCCCGAACGAGATTTTGAACAAGCGCAGCGGACTCGACGATCACGAGTGGGAGTTCATGAAGAAGCACCCGGAGATCGGCGAGCGCATCGTCTCTCCGGTGCCGGGCTTCGCGCCGGTCGCCAAGGCGATCCGTCACGAGCACGAGCGCTGGGACGGCGCCGGCTACCCGGACGGCGTCTCCGGCGAGGACATCCCGCTGTCCAGTCGCGTCGTGTTGGTCTGCGACGCCTTCCACGCGATGATCACGGACCGTCCGTACCGCAAGTCGATCGGCATCGAGCAGGCCCGCGCCGAGATGGTGCGCCACGCCGGCACGCAGTTCGACCCGGCAGTGGTCGACGCGCTGCTCGCGGTGATCGACGAGGGTGGGATTCCCGACTCGGTCGGACAGGCCGCCTGGGACGGAGCTACGAACTCGGTACCGCAGGACGACCTGCAACGGGCGATCGCGGGCTGACAGCCCGGTCGTCGTCCGCGAGTGGGTTCTCGCGGATTCCAAAACGCTCGTAGATCCGCTTCATCCAGCGCGGTGACCACCAGTTGTAGTCGCCGAGCAGCACCATCAGCGCAGGCACCAGGAAGGCGCGGATGATCGTCGCGTCGATCGCGACCGCCAGCGCGGTTCCGACGCCGAGCTCCTTGATGAAGACGATCTGCGACGTGCTGAAAGCGAGGATCGCGACGCAGAACAGCAGCGCGGCGCTGGTGATCACGCGGCCGGTGCGCGAGACGCCGACGGCGACGGCTTCGTTGTTGTCGAGTCCGCCGTCGTGCAGCTCCTTGATCCGTCCCAGCAGGAAGACGCCGTAGTCGGTCGCCAGGCCGAAGGCGATCGCGAACAGCAGCACCGGCTGCGTCATCTCGAGCGCGCTCTGGCTGTTGTAGTCGAGCAGGCTTTCGAGCCGGCCGTCCTGGAAGATCAGCGTCAGCAGGCCGAAGGTCGCCGCCAGCGTCAGCAGGTTCATGATGAAGGTCTTGATCGGCAGCACGACCGAGCCGGTCATCAGGAAGAGCACCACGAACGTGATCGCGCCGATGATCAGCAGCGCGAGTGGCGTGCGGTCGAGGATCGTCGCCCGCTGGTCCACGAACTGTGCCGAGCTGCCGCCGACCCAGCGGGTGAGCGGGGAGTCGATCGCGCGCAGGTCTTTGACGGCCTGTTGGGCGTCCGAGCTGTAACGCGGGCCGCCGGCGTAGGCGTCGAAGCGCCAGCGGTTCTCACCGATGTAGACGGCGGGCGCGACGCCGGTGACGCCGTCGACTGCCGCCGCCTGTTTGCGCACCGCGGCGACCTTGGCGCCACCGTCCTTCGGCGCGGTCGCGACGACGAACAGCGAGGAGTTGGCAGCGTTGTGCGGGTAGTCGTGCTGCACGGCGTTCTCGACGATGTGCGGCGCGACACTGGCCGGCAGTACCGTCGCGTCGACCGAGGTGAAGCGGATACCCAACGCCGGCAGTGCCATCACGAAGATCAGTGCGGTGGTCGCCAGCGCAACCGTGACCGGACGCTTCATCACGCCGTGCGCCAGCGCGTACCAGCGCGCGTTGCTGTGTTCGATCGGCTTGCGCGCGAGTGAGAAGCTGTTGATTCGCGGGCCGAGCAGCATCAGGATCGCGGGCAGAACGGTCAGCGACACCGCTGCGCTGGCGAGCGCCACGGTGGCGCCGCCGAGGCCCATCGAGTAGAGGAACTTCAGCGGGAAGATCGTCAGCGCTGCCGCGCTGCCGGCCACCGTCAGGGAGCTGAAGGCGATCGTCCGGCCGGCGGTGTTGATCGTGCGGCCGAGTGCGACCGGCGTTTCATGGCCGGCGTCGAGCTCCTCGCGGAAACGCGTGACCATCAGCAGCGAGTAGTCGATCGCCAGACCCAGCCCGAGGCCGGTCGTGAGGTTGAGCGCGAACACCGAGAGGTCGGTGATCTGGTCGTACAGGCTGATCATCCCGAACGTGACGGGGATCGTGATGGCGCCGATCAGCAACGGAAGCGCGGCGGCGATCATCCCGCGGAAGACGAACAGCGAAAGGATGAAGAGCAGGGGGAAGGCGAGCATCTCGGCGCGGCGCAGGTCTGATTCGACGGTCTTGCTGACCTTGTGCTGGGCGATCTGGCCGCCGCCGAGCGTCACGTTCTTGTTCTGCGCGAAGGCGTCGGTCAGGCGGTCGGCCGAGTCTCCCTCTTCGCGGCCGGGCTTGAGGTTGGCGATCGCGATCGCCGATTCGCCGTTCTTGGCGATCAGCGTCGTGTTCGTCGCGGCGCCCTGGAAGGGGGTGGCGACGACGGCGACGTCTTTGTCCTGCGCCAGCGCCTTCGCGGCCTCTGCGACAGCGGACCTGCCGGCCGGTGATGTGATCGGCTTGCCGTCAATGCTGACGAGCGCGATGATCTGGCCGCGCACGTCGATCTTCGCTGCGGCGGCGATCTCATTGAGCGCCCGCTGCGACTCCGACGAGTTGTTGACGAAGCCCTGCGAGGCGAGGCGCTGAGGCAGCCCTGCGCTGGCGACCATCGCAACGATCGCGATCAGCGCACCGATCGCGATCACGCGCTTCGGGCGGCTGGTGGTAACGGCGGCGAGCGAGTTGAACATGGGGGATCACTCCTTTTCGAGCTGCTGAATTGCGCGGTCACACCAGCCGACGATGAACTCGTGAAGTTCGAGGCCGTAGCCGAGTACGAGCCCGGGCATCTCCGGGATGTTGCCGGCGGTGGTGCGTTCGACTTCCTGAAGTTGGGCGAGACTGCCCAGGCGCTCTGTGCGGATCGCCTTCAAACGGGCGAGCTGCTCCTCGCGCTCGACGTGGATCGAGAAGAACAACTTCAGGATCCCTTCGTCGCGCATCTCGACGCCGTCGCCGGGGCTCGCGAGCCACTCGTTGAGCTGTTCGACGCCCTCGGGCGTGATCGTGTATTCCGTGCGGGCGCGCTGGCCCTGGCTCTTCGCCTTGCCGGCGATCAGGCCGTTCTCTTCGAGCCGCTTGAGCTCGGGGTAGATCTGCCCGTAACTCGAAGCGAAGAAGAACCGTGTCGAAATATCGATCTTCTGCTTGATGTCGTAGCCGCTGGCGGGGCTGCGGTTGAGAAAGCCGAGGATGACGTATGCGGTGTTGCTCAACATATCGCGTTCCAATATATCAAAAAGATATATTGGACGCAGGCCGAGCGTCTAAGGCCGATAGCCGGCTGTGATCACAGCGTGGCCGCGGGCAGTGCGTGGCGCGGCGGGCGCCGGTGCGCGGCGCCCGGCAGTTACGCGGATCGCGAACAACGCCGCAACGAGCGCCGCCGACCCGAGCAAGGGGTATTCGAACCACGCGCTGCCGGCGTCGGTGCCGGCGCCGAGCGCGTGAACCACAGCGAGCGCCCAGGCCGCGACCGTGAAACGGTGAAGCTTCTTCCAAGTTGCGGTGCCGATCCGCGCACGCACGTAGTACGAGAGACCGAGCGCCGCGGCGACGTAGCCGCCGACGATGCCGAGCCCGACCCAGAAAGGCCGGTACGCATCTGCGAACGGGATCGCGATGTCACGCAACGACATGTGCATGAATGTGTCACCGAGCAGCGTCAGCCCGTGGGCCGCGACCGCGATCAACGCGGCGATCGACGCCTGCTCGTGAGTCTGCAGCAGTTGCTTGACTGCGAGCGCGCCGCGGCCCTGCTTACCGGTGATCCGCTTGACCAGCTTGCCGCCCATCATCAGCCCGATGACCACGGTGAACGTAAGCAGCGCTATCGCGACGATGCCCGAGGCGCGGCTGGCAAGCCACCAGAGGTGCTGGGTGGGATCGGTGTTGCCGGTTGTCGTCGCGATCGTCATCGAATACTCCTAGGAGGCGTTGGTGCTCGGCTGGGGTGTGGATGTCGTGCCCGCGGCGGATCCGGCGTCGGAAGACGACGAGTCCGGCTGTGACGAGTCGTCACTCCAGCCGTCGTCGGAGGCCTGCGGGTAGCCGTCGTTGTACTGGTCGTCGGTAGTGCCGCTTGAGCTGTCGCCTGTGGTGCCTGCGGATGTGTCGCTGGAGCTGCTGCTGGACTTGGACGCCGCGGCGGCGACCGGCTTGATTGCCGGGTCGTCGCCGGCGACCATGCGACCGGCGAGCAGAACGAACGCGCAGGCGAACATCGCAGCTGTAAGCAGCAGCGTGTTGCGCCAGCGGTGGGGGTGGGATGATTCAGGTGTGGGGGTCTGGTGGCTCATGCGTTGCATTCTGCGATCGCGAGGTCAGGCGCTCGTTACGAGCGTGTAAGGGGTCTGTAAGTCATCAGCGCGCTCATCCGCGCACGTCTCCGCCGTCTTGCCGCAGTCCGTCGGCTGCGCGGCGCGGGTTGATCGGCTCGACTTCGCCATCGAAGGTCACGAGCACCCCGCCGCGCTCAGCGAGCACGCCGCGTGCGCCCTCGGGGCCGAGCAGCAGGGCGGTCTTCGCGAGCGTCTCGGCTTCAAGCGCCGTCTGCGCGACCGCCGTGACCGAAGCCAAGCCGGTCCAGGCCGGCTCGCCGCTGCTTGGATCGAGCAGGTGGTGGGCGTAGGTTCCGTCTTCGCGCAGCCACAGGCGGTTGCCGATTCCGGATGTCGCGACCGCGCCTTCGCTGAGCGACAAGGTCAGCTCGCGTGGCGGCGGCGGGATCGTGTCCACGCGGATCGCGTATGGCGCGGCGTCCGCTGCGATGCCGCCGACGCGCATGTCACCACCGCAGTCGACGATGAACGCCGTCTCCGGCGGCAGTAGCTGGCGCCAGATGCCGGCTACGAGGTCGGCGGCGAGGCCCTTGCCGCAGCCGCCCGAGTCGATGCGCACACCGGGCGGGCGCGTGACGGTCTGCATTGCGAGGTCGAGATGGATCGTGCGCCAGAGCGCGGCGGGATCCGGGTGTGCCGCGCGCTCCGGGGGCCGCGCCGCCAACGCCTCCGCCAGCGACGCGGGCTGCACACCGGCAAGCGATTCGCGGTAACCGGCGTGCTCGACGGCGTCGACCAGCGTCGGGTCCACAAGCCCGCCGCTGCCGCGGGCAGCGTCGAGCGCGGCGCTCAGGAACCGCACCATCAGCTTGGAGATCGGAACCGTCTCGTGCGGATCTGCGTTCAGCGCGCAAAGTTCCGAGTCGGGACGGAAGCGTGAAAGCCGCTGGTCGAAGTCGCGCAGGAAGGTCTCGCCGGCTGAAAACGCGCTGGTCACGCGGTGCTCGGCGTCGCGATCGATCCAAAAGCTGATCGATGTCCCCATCAGGTCGAAGGTCTTGTATGCGAACTGTTCGGTGGTCATCGCGAATGCTCAATCATGAGGCGCTCGTGGCCGGCGCAGGCGTAGGTGCGGGCGCGGGCGCTGGGGCGACAGGGGCGGGCGTGGCGGCCGGCGCCTGCGCGCCGGAGCCGCCACCACCCGACCCGCTGTGGGGACCGTTGCTCGTCGGAGCGGTGTCGACCAGCGTCACGACCTTGCGGTGGACCACGAGCCGGCGCTGCACAGCCGGCTGCGCCGTCGCCTGCGCGAGCTTGTTGCCGATCGCCGGGTCCTGACCGACCTGCAGCCGCCAGGTAAGCAGCATGAAAAGGCCGGCAAACATCAGCAGCGTGATCGCCGCAACGTTGCGTGCGCCGCGGCGGCGGGCGTCAGTCGTCTTCGCGCTCACTCTCGGCTCCGTTGTCGTGATTTTCGACTTCGTGCTCAGCTTCGTTCTCTCCGCCTTGACCGCCGGTCGCGCTGGGCGACGTGGTCGGGCGTGGCGCCGGCGCGGGACTCACCGTGACCTGGCGTTGGGTGGCCGGCACTACGGGAGTGCTCGTCGTGGATCGGCCGCCGCCGCTGCCGGAAGCCGAGGCGTGGCGCTTGGCGCGGTGCACGCGTCGGTGCACGTACTCGGTGCGCTGCACGACGGTCGTCTCGACCGTCGGCGCCACCGGTACCAGCTTGTCCGCAACGCGACTCGCCTGCTGGCGGCTCTGCGTGGCGGCCGCGCCGAGCCCGGCGAGACAGGCCATCACGGTCACGGCGAAAAGTTTGCGGTTCATTTCTGCTCCCCTTATTGCGGATCGGACTGGTTTCGAACCATGAGACCACTGTGACGGGCGGTTGCCTATGTGATCGGCAACTGCGCCCAAGGGCAGCGGAAAGCCTTGGTAAAGCTTCGGTAAAACCCATATCCTGCAGGCGTTTTGCCGCTCTAATATGGGTTCGATGACAACTGCGACACGGATCCTGCTGGTCGAAGACGAGGCTTCGATCTCGGATCCGCTCTCCAGCGCCTTGGAGCGCGACGGATTCGCACCTGTGGTGGCGCGGACTGCCGCCGAGGCGCTCGACCTCGCCGACCGCATCGCGCCGGACGTGATCCTGCTCGACCTGATGCTGCCCGACGGCGATGGCCGTGACGTGTGCCGTGCGATCCGCCGCGACTCGCAGGTGCCGATCATCATGCTGACCGCTCGCGGCACTGAGGTCGATCGCATCGTCGGGCTCGAGATCGGCGCCGACGACTACGTGGTCAAGCCGTTCAGCAGCGGCGAGTTGATTGCGCGCATCCGCGCCGTGCTGCGGCGCAGCGACGGAGCGCCGACGTCCAGCGTCAAAGTCCGGCTGGGCGAACTGGAACTCGACGAGTCGTCGCGGCGCGCCACGCTTGGCGACGACGAGCTGGAGCTGTCGCGCAAGGAGTTTGACCTGCTCGTCGAGCTCGTGCGGCACGCCGGGCACGTCGTCACGCGAGAAGACCTGATGGCGAGCGTCTGGGACGAGAACTGGTTCGGTTCGACGAAGACCTTGGACGTGCACATCGGCGCGCTGCGCAAGAAGCTCGGTGACGACTCGAGCGATCCGCGTTACCTGCATACGGTCCGTGGTGTGGGATTCCGTTTCGCCGCACCCGAGGAGCTGTCGTAACCAGCCTGAACACACGCCTGATGATCGCGATGGCCTACGTGCTGGTACTAGCGATCGTCGCGCTCGAGGTACCGCTCGCGCTCAGCCTGCGGCAGCGCATCGACGAAGAGGTCAAGCTGCAGGCGCGCAACGGCGCGGACGTCGTTTCCGTGATCGCGCATCAGTCGCTGGAAGGTCGCGACGACACGTTGCTTCAGCAGCTCGTCGCCGGTCCGGCACGCGAGGCGCGCGGACGTATCGTCGTCGTCGACCGCTCCGGCGAAGTGATCGCCGACAGCGCCGGCAGCGTGTCGCTCGGCACCACGCTGAACAGCCGCCCGGAGATCGCCGCCGCGCTGGCGGGCAAGACGGTGCAGTTCAGCCGCAAGAGCGACACGCTCGAACGTACGCTGCTTGCCACGGCTGTTCCGGTCACCGACGACGGCCGGGTCGTCGGTGCGGTGCGTGTGACGCAGGACGTCGCGGCGGAGCAGGCGGCGTTTCGACGGGCCGTCGCGGGGCTGATCTTCGTCGGACTTGCGGTGTTGGGGGTCGGCCTTGTGGCGGGGGCGGTGATCGCGCGGCAGATCGCGCGGCCGCTGCGCCGCTTCGAAGGCGCCGCGCGCGCCGTCGCCGCCGGCGACCTCGACGCGCGCGCTCCGGTTGAGGGCAGCAGCGAGCAGCGCGAGCTCGCCCACAGCTTCAATGAGATGACCGATCGGCTGGCGGGATCGCTGCAGACGCAAAGCCGCTTCGTGGCGGACGCCTCGCACCAGCTGCGCACTCCGCTCACGGGGCTGCGGCTGCGGCTCGAGGAGGCACGCGCGCGCAGCGAAGACTCCGCGGTCAAGGGCGAGATCGACCACGGCATCCACGAGGTCGACCGCCTGGCTCGCACCGTCGAAGAGCTGCTGGTGCTCAGTCAGACCGGCGAACGCGACGCGCGCGCCGAGCAGCTCGACCTGGCGGTCGTGGCCGGCGCGGCCGCCGAGCGCTGGCGGCCGATCGCGGAATCGGCGGGCCACTCGATCAAACTCGCAACCGGCGGCACGACGACGGTCTCGGCATCGCACGCGGACCTCGACCGCGTGGTTGACGCGCTCGTCGAGAACGCGCTCAACTACTCGCCCGCCGGCACCGCCGTGGAGCTCTCGGCCAATGGCGCGACGGTGCGTGTGCGCGATCATGGACCGGGGCTCGGCGAGGGCGAGGGCGAAGAACTCTTCGAACGCTTCCACCGGGGCGAGTCGGGCGGTGTCAAAAGCGACGGCACCGGACTCGGATTGGCGATCGCGCGCGAACTGGCGCGCCGCTGGCAGGCCGATGTCACGCTTGAGAACGCGGCCGACGGCGGTGCGCTCGCGACCGTTGACTTCAGCGGTGAGCACGCGATCGCCAGATCCGCGGAAGGTGAGCAGCAGTGACGGCGGTTGGCAGAACGATATTGATGGGCGCGCTCGGCCTCTGCGTCGCCGCGTTGCTGGGGTATCTCTCGCTTCAGCTCGTGAGCCAGCCGGTCGGACTCAACTCGGAGCCGCTGACGGCCGGCAACCTGCTGGTTCCGCCTGAGCACAAGGCGGCCGAGCGCGACGCGGCAAAGCGCAGGGCCATCGCGCGCAAACGCCGCTCAACCAAAGCAGGCGCCGACTCGTCATCCAAGTCGGACGACAACGGCAAGGACTCGCACGAAGGCGGCGAAAAGGGCGACGACGGCGGCGGCCATCACGACGACTGACTCGCCGCCGCGCCACCGGCGAAAAAAAAGGGCCGGGTCAAAAGACCCGGCCCAGTGCAACCGCAAAGCGAACCAACCGCTTTAGACGTTTTTGAGCTCCTGGACGATCTCGCTCAGCGACTCCTTGGCGTCGCCGAAGAGCATCTGGGTCTGGTCCTCGTAGTAGAGCTCGTTCTCGATGCCCGCGTAACCGGCGTTCATCGAGCGCTTGAGCACGATCACGTTGTGAGCGTGGTCGACCTCGAGGATCGGCATGCCGTAGATCGGCGACTCCGGCGTGTTCTTGGCCGCCGGGTTGGTGACGTCGTTGGCGCCGACGACGATTGCAACGTCGGTGCGCTCGAATTCGGGGTTGATGTCGTCCATCTCGACGAGCTGCTCATACGGCACATCGCTCTCTGCGAGCAGCACGTTCATGTGGCCGGGCATACGGCCGGCGACCGGGTGGATCGCGTACTTGACAGTGACGCCCTTCTTCTCGAGCTCGTCGGCCATCTCCTTGACGGTGTGCTGTGCCTGGGCGACCGCGAGGCCGTAGCCCGGCACCACGATCACGCTCTGGGCGTAAGCCATCAGAATCGCCGCCGAGGCCGCGTCGGTCGACTTGACCGTGCCGCCGCTCGTGCCGCCGCCGCTTCCGGCCGCAGGCGCGCCGCCACCGGTACCGGCGCCGAACGTGCCGAACAGCACACCGCCGATCGTGCGGTTCATCGCTACGGCCATCAGGTTGGTGAGAATCGTGCCCGAAGCGCCGACGATCATGCCGGCGACGATCAGGGCGTTGTTGCCGAGCGCGAAACCGGCCGCCGCCGCGGCGAGGCCGGTCATTGCGTTAAGTGTGGAGATCACGACCGGCATGTCCGCGCCGCCGATCGGCAGCACGAAGAACAGGCCGAGCAGGCCTGCGAGCACGGCGATCGCGACGGTGTACATGTACGCGTCCTGGCCCGTGCTGATCATCAGGAACAGCGCGATGCCGATCGCGCCCAGGCCGAGCAGTGCGTTGATGAACTGCTGCCCCGGCAGCGAGATCGGGCTGCCCTTGATCCGCTCGCTCAGTTTGAGAAACGCGATCACTGATCCCCAGAAGGAGATCGAGCCGATGATCAGCGAGAACAACGACGCGAGCTCGATGTCGGTCGTGATGCCGGTACCGCTCTGGGTCCAGCCGTAGTACTCGGACAGTGCGATCAGCGCTACGGCGCCACCGCCGACGCCGTTGAACAGCGCGACCATCTCGGGCATTGAAGTCATCTTCACCTTGCGGGCGCTGATGAAGCCGAGCGGCGCGCCGAGCGCGGTGCCGAGGATGATCCACTGGTAGGTGACGATCTCCTCGAGGAAGAGCGTCGCGACGAGCGCGATAAACATGCCGATGCCGGCGATGAAGTTGCCGTCGCGGGCCGTCGTCGGGCTCGTCAGCTTCTTCAGGCCGACGAGGAAAAGGATGATCGAGACGATGTAAGCGGCGTCAATGATGTTTCCGCGGGTGGAATTGCCCGCGGTGATCGAGGCGAGAAGCAGATTCATCAGGACTTACCGCCTTCGTTCTTGGCGGGCTTCTTCTTGAACATCTCGAGCATGCGGTCGGTGACGACGAAGCCGCCGACCACGTTGAGCGCGCCGAAGAACACGGCGAGCGTGCCGAGGATCACCTGAAGCGTTCCCTGGGCGGCCGCGCCGGCGACGACGAACGCGCCGACGATGACGATTCCGTGAATCGCGTTGGTGGCCGACATCAGCGGCGTGTGCAGCGTCTGCGGCACCTTGGAGATCAACTCGAAGCCCAGAAAGGCCGCGAGCACCAAGATCGTGAGTTGAAGCAGAATGTGTGCGTAATCCATCGTCTAGGCCTCTACTGGGGTGGAGTTGGAATCGGCCGGCTCCTCAGCGGGCGCCGGCGGAGCAAACGATTCGACGTCCTTCTTGAGCTTGCCGCCGTGCGTCAGGCAGGCACCATCGAGGATCTCGTCGGAAAAGTCGACGTTCTTCGCGCCGCCCTCGCCGATCATCAGCTCGAGCAGGTTGGAGACGTTCTTCGCGTAAAGCTGGCTGGCGTGCAGCGGCATCGTGGCCGGCAGGTTCTTCGGGCCGATCACCTTGACGCCGTTGTGATTGACGGTCTGGCCCAGCTGGGTAAGCGCGCAGTTGCCACCGGTCTCGGCGGCGAGGTCGATGATCACGCTGCCGGGCGCCATCTTGTCGACAACGTCTGCCGGGATCAGCTCGGGCGCCTTGCGGCCCGGAATCGCGGCAGTTGTGATCACGATGTCGGACTCGATCACCGTTTCGCTCATCAACTCGGTCTGCAGCTTCTTCTGCTCGTCGGTCAGCTCTTTGGCGTAGCCGCCGGCAGTTTCGGCGTCATCGGTGCCGAGGTCGATCTGAACGAACTTCGCACCGAGCGATTCGACCTGCTCGGCGACTGCCGGGCGCACGTCGAAGCCCAAAACGATTGCGCCGAGGCGCTTCGCCGTGGCGATCGCCTGTAGGCCGGCGACGCCGGCACCGATCACGAAGACCTTCGCCGGGCGGACGGTGCCGGCGGCGGTGGTGAGCATCGGCAGGAACTTCGGCGCCTCGTCGGCCGCGATCAATACGGCCTTGTATCCCGAGACGGTCGCCTGTGAGGAAAGCGAGTCCATGCTCTGGGCGCGCGTCGTGCGCGGGATCGCCTCCATCGCGAAGGCGCTGATCTGCTTGCCCGCGAGAGCTGAGGCCGTCGCATCGTCGGTCAGCGGGTCGAGGTAACCGATGAAGATCGAGCCGCTCGGCAGCGCCGCCAGCTCGTCGGACGACGGCTTCTGCACCTTGAGCACGGCGTCTGCGCCCTCGATGGTGGAGGAAAAGTCTGGCTTGATCGTGGCCCCGGCCTCGGTGAACTGGGCGTCGGGGTGTCCGGCAGCCGTTCCGGCGCCGCTCTGAACAACGACTTCGTTGTTCAGCGAAACAAGTTTTTTGATGGTTTCAGGAGTCGCCGCGACGCGCGTTTCGCCGTCGGCCGTTTCCCGTGGAACCGCGATTCTCATCGATTACCTCGTTCGAATACGTGGCGGATGCCGAATGGATTGCAGCGCGCAAGGGTAGCCGATATTGGGTCGATCACCGAGTCCTGCGGTAGGAGATATCGCCCTCGCCCAGGGGGGCGCATCATTCGGCGTTCCGACGTGTCTCTATATGTACATGCATGCAAACTTGCAAACGCGCTAAAGGAATCGCGCGATGTTGCCGATAACTCGGGTAAGTGCGCGCTCGATAGAGCGGAAAAAAGCAAGAGGACACCCGACCGATGCGGCCGCATGCAATGTCGGCAAGCCGGTGAGATACTGGCTTGGGGTCGAGGAGTTAATGAATAGAGAAAGCCATTCGCGTAAGGCGTCGTGGGCGATCGAAGCTTCGATCGTTTGCGGCATTTTTGCGGCCTTTTTCGCTCTATTTGCGATTTCTTCAGCGCGCGCTGCGCTGGTGCAGACCGACACTGTCACCGCCCCCGACCGAGTCCTCTCGGTCCAGTTCAAAGACGACACCACCCGCAGCGAGCAGAAGCGCGCACGCAAAGCCGTTGGCGGGGTATACGAGCAGGCCCTCGCCGCACCCGGATTGCAACAAGTTGCGATCCCCGAGGGCAGATCAGTGGACGAAGCCGCAGTCGCGCTGCGGGCGAATCCAGACGTGGAGTTCGTGGAGCTGCCCGGCAGTTGGCAGGCCGATGCAGCGGAGCCGAGCGACGCGTACTTCTGGACGCAGTGGGGTCTGAACAACACTGGGGACTACTTCGCATGCAAGCCGTTCCCCGGCGCGGCCGACGTGCCGCCGTGTTACTCGGACATGGTGCCGGTCAGTGGCCTGCCGGACGCCGACATCGACGCGCCCGAAGCCTGGGCGATCGCGACCACCGGCTCGATGCCGATCGCGGTGATCGACACCGGCGTCGCCTACCAGCACGTCGACCTGGCGCCGAACATCTACACCGACGACGCGGAGCTGAACGGCACCGCCGGAGTGGATGACGACAGCGACGGCTACGACGACGACGTTCACGGCTGGGACTTCATGGGCGATCTCGGGCCGGCGGTAGACGACCCGCTGACCCCCCTTGTGGATGAATCGCAGGGACCCCCGGTCCGCCAGCCGCAGGACAACGACCCGCGTGACCCCGACGGGCACGGAACGCACGTATCGAGCATTCTTGGCGCGCACGCCAGCTTCGATCCCATGGCTTCCGAGCCCGGCATCGCCGGTGTCGACCCCCGCGCTCAGATCCTGCCGCTGCGCGCGGCAGACGAGAACGGATCGTTCACCTGGACGGCGATCAACCAGGCGGTCACTTACGCGATCGCGAAGGGTGTGAAAGTGATTAACGGCAGCTTCGGCGGCGCGGATTCGGATTCCGCGCTTGAAGCGATCGTTGACAGCCACCCTGAAGTGCTGTTCGTCTTCTCGGCCGGCAACGGCGGCGGCGACCACATCGGCGACGATCACGACGCCGACCATCACGAGTATCCCTGCGACATCCCGGCGCCGAACGTGATCTGTGTCGCGGCCACCGACTGGAACGATCAGAAGGCGAGCTTCAGCGACTACGGCTACGACTCGGTCGACATCGCAGCACCGGGCAAGGCGATCTTCGGCGCGGTGCCGAGCAGCAACGACCTCGGCGGCGCCATCGGCGACTTCAAGTTCCTCGACGGCACCTCGATGGCGGCACCGATGGTCTCCGGCGCCGCGGCACTCGTCTGGGGCGCCAACCCCGCGCTCGACTCCTCGCAGATCAAGACTTTGCTGGTCGAAAACTCCGACCGGCTCGATTCGCTCTACGGCAAGGTCGGCTGGGGCGGAAGACTTAACGTTGCACGCGCTGCGGCGGCGGCCGTCGCCAACCCGCCCGCATCGGGTTGGCCGGTCGCCCCGCCACCGCCTCCTCCACCGCCGGTTACCGGCGGCGGCGGTGACGGCAACGGCGGAGGCAGCGGCGACCCAACGAAGAACGACACGACCCCGCCGGAGATCGAAGTCGTGCGGCCGAAGGCCGCGCGCGTCGGCAGCGTCGGCAAGATCCGCTTCCGTGTGCACTGCGACGAAGCCTGCAATGTGAAGGTGCTGGCCCGCGTCAGCGCCGCCGGCCTGCCCGCGCTGCGCACGAACGCCACGATCGCCGCGAACCGCTCGCGCACGCTCTATGTGCGGTTCCGTGGCAAGCGCCTGCAGGCGGTGCGCTCGTTGCTTGAGAACGGTGAGACCGTCAAGGTCTACTTCTCGGTCGCGGTGACCGACAAGGCCGGAAACCACGGCAAGACGCGCAACTTCACCGTTCGCCTCGCCCGCTAGGGCCCGACGCCGTTAGCATCGGCGCCACGATGGCGTCGAAGAAGAACCTGCCCAATGCACTGACCGTGTTGCGGATCCTGCTGGTTCCGGTCGTGCTGATCGCGCTGCTGCAGGAGACCCCGAACGGTGACGTGCTTGCTGGCGTCGCCTTCGCCGCCGCCGCCACGACGGACTGGTTCGATGGCTACCTCGCGCGCTCGCGCGGTTTGGTGACAACGTTCGGCAAGGTGATGGATCCGATCGCCGACAAACTGCTGATCGTCGGCACGCTGGTCACGCTGAGCTACCTCGACCGGCTGAGCTGGTGGGCGACCGGCCTCGTGCTGTTCCGTGAGTTCGCCGTGACCGGCCTGCGCTATCTGCATCGCGACGACGGTGTCGTCAGCGCTTCGCAGTACGGCAAAGTCAAGACGGTGCTGCAGTCGTTTGTGCTGCTGATCGTGATCGTCGCGCAGCCCTCGACCGCCGTCGACGTGCTGGTCTGGGCGATGGTCGCCGTCACGCTCGCGACCGGCGTCGACTACTTCGTCAACATCGGCAAGCGGATCGACGAGCCGTTGCCGCCACCTGATTGAGTGAGTTTCGCCAAAGATCCGGCGGAGTTGTCTGATCTTTTCGGCGTTCGCAGATTTGTAACGCCTAAGAATGCGGGCTCAGTGCAAAAGATCAGACACGCGCGCCGGATCTTTTTTGGGACGGGCGCTTTAGCGCGGGTCGAGCCACTCGCGCTGGGTGAGGTGGCGGGCTATGCCCGCGTCCTCGCCGCGGAGCTCGCGCGCGACTTCGTCGATCAGGCCGTGGCGCTCGGCGACCACGTTGTGCTGGTGGATCGTCTCGAGGTTTTCTTGACGTGCGAACACAAAGGCCTCTGCACCGAGCGTGTCGCCGAACTCGTCGACGACGCCGCTGATCATTTCGCGGACGCAGTCCTCCACAAAGCGCGGGCGGCGGTGGGCCTTCTCGACCACCTCGACCTCGTCGGAGCGCTTCATCAATTCGTAGATCTCCGAACTCATCGAGTTCTCGGCGATCCGCAGCAGCGTTTCGGCCTGGATCACACCTTCCCAGTCTTCCGGGCAGCCGACATGCAGCGTGGCGAGGCCGCGCTGGTTGTGGGTCGCCACCGGGACGGCGTCAAAAATCTTCTCGATCTGGTCCTCATCGAAGCCCTGCTCGGTGAGCCGTGCGTGCGAGCGTTCCGCCACGAGATCCTGGGCGCAGGGGCAGGCGGTCATTCCGTGCGCCTGCACACCGACCAGCCGACGGGTGCCGCGCTCGCTCGCCACCGCGGTGCCGAACATCGTGTAGATCTCCTGCGTGCGCACGCCGCTGACCGGCGCCGGCTTGTGCTCGGGGTAGCGCGCCTCGATGCTGACCTCGGCGCGTGCGCCGCCCTGGCGCTCGCGGATGATCTCGGCGATGTGACCTGCGAGCACCTCGGCGCGGAAGGCCTGCTGCAGCACGACCTCGTCGATCGCTTCGTTGACAACCTCCTCGAAGCGCGACATGTGCACGCCCTTCTGGGCCGCCGCGAGGTCGACAAAGCAGTCGAGTTTGGCGTGGAAGAGGTTCTCGCTGCCGTCGGTTCCGATGCGGACGATCTTCTCCACATTGGTGACGCCGACGCGCGAGAGCGTGGCGGTTACGCGCGGGCGTTCGGACTGAACGTCGCGCCGCGGCGAGGTCTTGTCAAAGGGTGTTGTGCTGGAGCTGCTCATAAGTCCGACTGTAGCGGTATGAGATGCGGCTGTGACTGGTCCCTCGCCCGCCGCGAGACCGCATGCGGATCGCAAAAAGCGTCCATTTCCAGGGCGGTTGTCAAGCGGGATTTTGAGGCCTAGACTCGTGCTAGCTTTCGATTTTCGAGCAGGCCTGACGGTCGCTCGCCAGGGGACATAACGCAAGAGATTGCCGGAGAGGATCATTGGATGGCGGAACCGGAGAAATCAGGGGAGAAAGAGGCGGCAAACACTCCTGAGCGTTCGCCTGAGGGGTCCACTTCCGAGGAAGGCAGCTCGGTAGTAAGCGGCATCGACGATTTGATCACCGCCGGCCGTGACCGCGGCTTTGTTTCGATCGAGGAGATCGAGACTCAGATCGACGCCGAATTGACGCCGGAACAGATTCAAGAGTTGCGCACGGACCTGACCGAGCAGGGCATCGACCTGGTCGACGCAGAAAACAAGGAACCGAGCGAAACCGAAACCGAGCAGAAGGCCTCGGTGCCGCGCGCGAAGGCCGGCGCGAAGGCGGCCGCGATTGAAGAAGTCACCGTCGACGCGACAGTCGACTCGCTGCGCCTTTACCTGCGGTCGATCGGGCGCGTCGAGCTGCTCACTGCCGAGCAGGAGGTCGAACTTGCCAAGCGCATCGAGCGCGGCGACGACTCCGCCAAGCAGCACATGGTCGAGGCAAACTTGCGCCTCGTTGTGTCGATCGCGAAGAACCACGTCGGCCGCGGGCTCACGCTGCTGGATTTGATTCAGGAAGGCTCGCTCGGCTTGATCCGCGCGGTCGAGAAGTTCGACTATCGCCGCGGCTACAAGTTTTCGACCTACGCGACGTGGTGGATCCGCCAGGCGGTCAGCCGCGCGGTCGCCGACAAGGCGCGCACGATTCGCATCCCGGTGCACATGGTCGAGCGCCTGAACACGATCACCAACATGGAGCGGCAGCTGGTGCAGAAGCTCGGCCGCGAGCCCGAGCCGCACGAGATCGCCTCCGAGTTGAAGTGGCCGGTCTCTGAGGTGCGCGAGCTGATGCGCTTCAGCCAGCAGCCGGTGTCGCTCGAGAAGTCAGTTGGCGACCAGGAAGACTCCGAGTTGATCGACCTCGTTGAGGACAAGACCGCCGAGTCACCCGACGAGGCGGCGGCCGAGTCGATCCAGCGTGAGACGGTTTGGCGAGCATTGAGCATGCTGAGCGACCGCGACCGCAAGGTGATCGAGATGCGCTACGGCCTCGACGGCCGCAAACCTGCAACGCTCGACGAGGTCGCCACCGAACTCGGTCTCACGCGTGAGCGTGTGCGTCAGATCGAGCACTCGTCTTTGAAGCAGCTCAAGCGGTTGCCTGAGGCGATCGCGCTGCGCAACGGCTAGGCCGCGCGATGGACGTCTCGCGGGTCTCGCTGCGATCGTTGACGAGCACCAGGCAGCTCGACCTGCCGGAGTTTCAGGTGCCGCCGGCCGATCCCTTTGCGCTCGCAGCGGAATGGATCGCGCGCGCGATCGACTTGGGTATCACGGAGCCGGGCGGCATCGCGCTGGCGACCGCCGACGCGAGCGGCGAGCCGTCGAACCGTTTCGTGTTGCTCAAGGGGTTCGATACGAGCGGCCTGTTGTTCGTGACCCAGACGACCAGCCGCAAAGGCCGCGACCTGGCGGCCAACCCGCGCGCGGCCGCGACCTTCTACTGGCAGGATCTGCGCCTGCAGCTGCACCTGGCCGGGCCGGTCGAGATGCTGCCGCCCGAAGAGTCCGACGCGCTGTTCGCGCCGCGGCCGCTCGGCTCGAAGGCCGTCGCAGCGGTGTCGCATCAGGGTCAGGACCTGCTCGACGAAAACGTCTTCACCGCCGAGGTCTCGCGCCTGATCGCCTCTGCCGCACAGGTGGACCGTCCGGAGCGCTGGGTCGGTTACCGGCTAAAGCCGGTGCGTTTCGAGTTCTGGCACGGCGCCGCCGACCGGATGCATCAGCGCCTTGAGTACACGCTCGCCGCCGAGAACTGGAGCTGGCGGCGGCTGCAGCCTTAAGATTGCGCGATGCGATTGGTCACGTATGAAACGGCTGCCGGTCCGGCGCCGGGTGTGCTCGTCGACAAAGTGATCGTCGACTGTGCGTCGCTCGAGGTACCGGCCGAATCGGTGCGTGGCCTGCTCGGCGCACTTGACGCCGAAGACCTGAGCGAACTTGGCAAGCGGGCAGATGCGGCAAAGGCCTCGGGAGTGCCGCGCGCGGATGTGATGCTGCACGCCCCCGTGCTGGACCCGGAGAAGATCATCTGCCTCGGCCTCAACTACCGCGACCACGCGGAGGAGGCTGGGCTGGAGATCCCCGAGAACCCGCGCTGGTTCGCCAAGTTCGCGAACTCGCTTGTTGGAGACGGCGACGACGTAGTGCTGCCGGCCGCGCACCCCGCCCGCGCCGACTACGAGGCCGAACTTGCGGTCGTGATCGGCCGCACCGCGAGCCGCGTGTCCGAGGCCGAGGCGCTCGACTACGTGGCCGGCGCGATGCCGTTCAACGACGTCAGCGCCCGCGACCTGCAGATGCAGAGTCCGCTGTGGGTCGCCGGCAAGGCCGTCGACACGTTCGCGCCGTGCGGCCCGGCGCTGGTCACGCTGGACGAGGCCGGTGACGTGGACGCGCTCGGCCTACGCACGCGCATCAACGGCGAGGTCGTGCAGCAGGGCAACACGTCGGAGATGATCTTCAACGTGTCGCAGCTGATCGCCTGGCTCTCGCGCACGATCACGCTCGTGCCCGGCGACATCATCGCCACCGGCACGCCGGCCGGGGTCGGCGCCGTACGTCGTTCTTATCTGCAGCCCGGCGACGAGATGCAGGTCGAGATCGACGGTCTCGGTGCGGTCACGAACCGCGTCGTCCTCGAGCAGTAACCACTGGCTGTGGAGGGCTGATACCCCACATTTGCGGCACCGCCTGGATCTCACATATGAGTGTGCAATCTCGGCTATCGTCGTGGCCGTATGAATGATTGGATTGGGGTAGAAAAGGTGGTTACAGATTTTGACCCACGCGAGCAGCTCAAAGCGCGTCGCCAGCGTTGAAGCTTCGCGCTCAGCCCGTGCTCGCCGGCGGGCCAGGTTCACGCTGCTCGCTGGGCTCGCCTTCGCCGTTCTAGCGGCAGCGTACGGATCCGGAGTGCGTGATTCGCTGAGCTTCGGTCCTTCGAACTTTCAAGACCGCGGTTCTGAGACGTTTGCGACCAGCAGCGCGCTGACGCGATTTGCCGGTGTCGACGCTGAAAGCACATTTCAGATGGTCGTGAGGATCTCTGATCCTCCTGCGAGCGCCGAGGCCCGGTCATCGGTCGAGTCGAAGATTCGGGTCGTGCGTTCGGTCTATCCACGCGCGACCTTCGTGACTTGGTACAACACGCATAGCTCGGTGCTCGTGAGTCGCGACCGGCGGCTGATCGCCGTGATCGTCGCGTTTAAAGGCGCGAACGGCAAGGACGCACGCCTTCTGGCACGGCGCGTCGTCGGCAAGTTCGAGAACGACGGCAGCGTGCTGCTGGGTGGCCACGCGGTCGCGCGCGACCAGTTCGAGAAAACGACGGCGAACGATTTGAGAACGGCAGAAGCGATCGCGCTGCCGCTGCTGCTGCTCCTGCTGTTGTATTTCTTCCGCAGTGTTGTTGCCGCCGCGGTCCCTTTGGCGGCGGGATGTGTCGCGGCAGTCCTCGGTTGTGCGGCACTGCGATTCGCGACCAATTTCGCGGAGCTATCGATATTTGCAATGAGCTTCGCGACGGGACTCTCGCTCGGCCTGGGCGTCGACTACTCGCTGCTGATGGTCACTCGGTTCCGCGAAGAGATCACCAGCGGTCGCGATCGCTATGAGGCGATTCGGGTGACGATGCGTACCGCCGGCCGAACCGTTGTCGTGAGCGCTTCCACGATCGGGATCGCTCTCAGCTCGCTTCTCCTGTTCCCTCAGCCGTACCTGTATTCGATGGGGCTGACCGGTATCTTCGTTGCGCTCGCGGCGGGCGTGGTGGCGGTCACAATGGTCCCGGCCTGCCTGTTACTGCTCGGCCCGCGCATCGACGGGTTGTCGATTCGTCGAGTCCAGACGGGCAGCAGTGGATCTCGCGCTCGGCGGCAGCTGACCGCGCAGGTTCTCAAGCGGCCCGCGACGTTGGCGCTGGCGTCTGGAGCTGTGCTGATCGCGTTGTGCCTGCCCGCGCTTAGCGCGAACTTCGTCCTACCGGACGATCGTGCGCTGCCACACGATTCGAGCGCCCACCGGGTGGTCGATGCAGTCGATCGCCGCTTCACAGCACATGCGATGACGCCGATCTACATCGTGGTCAAGCGTCCAAGCGCTTCTTTGAAGAGCGTGCGGAAGCGCCTGAACGAGACCGAGGGAAAGTTCGTCGTGATTGATCGGCCTGGCGTGCCGCTCGTGCCGCTGTACGCCCAGGTTTCGAGTCTTCCGGGAGTCGCGAAGATGACCCCCTTCGTCCGCCGGGAGGGCATGGCGGTTGCGACGGTGATCCCCAGATTTGACCCCAAATCGGCTGCAACTCAGCGGTTGGTCGGTGACATCCGGAGCGTCGAGGTTCCGGGCGTTGCGCGCCCCGTGCTCGTCGGCGGTTCCACTGCGGCGCTCGTCGACTTAAAGGAAAGCTTCAAGGACCTGCTCCCGGTGGTCGCTGCGCTGGTAGCGACCACCTTGATGCTCGGGATGTTCGTGCTCACGCGTTCCGTTGTGCTTGCGCTGAAGACAATCGTCATGGGCGCCCTGAGCTTCGCCGCCACCATCGGCCTGCTCACCGTCGCGTTTCAGGACGGCGTGCTTGGGCGAACCCTGGGGTTCGAGACCGAGCCGGCCATCGGCGCCAACGAGACCGTGCTCTTGCTGGTTCTAGTTTTCGCCCTCACGTGTGACTACGCGACGAT